>NZ_CP046804.1:2495611-2807563 GCF_009763805.1 Vibrio cidicii
TTTCTATTGAAAGAAAAAAACCATTTTTAAATGCACTCGATTTTCTATTTCAAAGAAAATGCGTTTAAAGATGGTATCCCGTAGGGGAGTCGAACCCCTGTTACCGCCGTGAAAGGGCGGTGTCCTAGGCCTCTAGACGAACGGGACACTAAGATACTCTAAACTTTCTAAACCATATCAATCTGTGTGAACACTCATCGCAATAATCATCGTATAAGGAGGTGATCCAGCGCCAGGTTCCCCTAGCGCTACCTTGTTACGACTTCACCCCAGTCATGAACCACAAAGTGGTGAGCGTCCTCCCCGAAAGGTTAAACTACCCACTTCTTTTGCAGCCCACTCCCATGGTGTGACGGGCGGTGTGTACAAGGCCCGGGAACGTATTCACCGTGGCATTCTGATCCACGATTACTAGCGATTCCGACTTCATGGAGTCGAGTTGCAGACTCCAATCCGGACTACGACGCACTTTTTGGGATTCGCTCACTTTCGCAAGTTGGCCGCCCTCTGTATGCGCCATTGTAGCACGTGTGTAGCCCTACTCGTAAGGGCCATGATGACTTGACGTCGTCCCCACCTTCCTCCGGTTTATCACCGGCAGTCTCCCTGGAGTTCCCACCATTACGTGCTGGCAAACAAGGATAAGGGTTGCGCTCGTTGCGGGACTTAACCCAACATTTCACAACACGAGCTGACGACAGCCATGCAGCACCTGTCTCAGAGCTCCCGAAGGCACTCCAGCGTCTCCGCCAGATTCTCTGGATGTCAAGAGTAGGTAAGGTTCTTCGCGTTGCATCGAATTAAACCACATGCTCCACCGCTTGTGCGGGCCCCCGTCAATTCATTTGAGTTTTAATCTTGCGACCGTACTCCCCAGGCGGTCTACTTAACGCGTTAGCTCCGAAAGCCACGGCTCAAGGCCACAACCTCCAAGTAGACATCGTTTACGGCGTGGACTACCAGGGTATCTAATCCTGTTTGCTCCCCACGCTTTCGCATCTGAGTGTCAGTATCTGTCCAGGGGGCCGCCTTCGCCACCGGTATTCCTTCAGATCTCTACGCATTTCACCGCTACACCTGAAATTCTACCCCCCTCTACAGTACTCTAGTTTGCCAGTTTCAAATGCAATTCCCAGGTTGAGCCCGGGGCTTTCACATCTGACTTAACAAACCACCTGCATGCGCTTTACGCCCAGTAATTCCGATTAACGCTCGCACCCTCCGTATTACCGCGGCTGCTGGCACGGAGTTAGCCGGTGCTTCTTCTGTAGGTAACGTCAAATGATAGCGCTATTAACACTACCACCTTCCTCCCTACTGAAAGTGCTTTACAACCCGAAGGCCTTCTTCACACACGCGGCATGGCTGCATCAGGCTTGCGCCCATTGTGCAATATTCCCCACTGCTGCCTCCCGTAGGAGTCTGGACCGTGTCTCAGTTCCAGTGTGGCTGATCATCCTCTCAGACCAGCTAGGGATCGTCGCCTTGGTGAGCCCTTACCTCACCAACTAGCTAATCCCACCTGGGCATATCCTGACGCGAGAGGCCCGAAGGTCCCCCTCTTTGAGCCGAAGCTATCATGCGGTATTAGCCATCGTTTCCAATGGTTATCCCCCACATCAGGGCAATTTCCCAGGCATTACTCACCCGTCCGCCGCTCGCCACCCGAGAAACAAGTTTCTCTGTGCTGCCGCTCGACTTGCATGTGTTAGGCCTGCCGCCAGCGTTCAATCTGAGCCATGATCAAACTCTTCAATTAAAAGTTTTTTGAAGCTTACGCTTCGGCTCAATGAATACTGATAAGTTTCTAGTCCCTAGAAGCTAGTTCCTAAAAAACTTGAATTGACTGTGCTCGATACCGAAGTATCAAATTGGTCACTCAGTTCATTGATAAATCTTTTGCGATTATCATCAACGAGTGCCCACACAGATTGATAGGTTTATATTGTTAAAGAGCTTTCTTCCTGCCTCAGTGACTGAGGCACCGTGGAAGAGGCGGCCATTTTAGCGAGTTAAGTTTCTGTGTCAACCACTTTTTTCAAAACTTTTTTTCAGGTGAACCACCTGGCTAAAACGCCTTGCTGATTTGTCTTGGTTCCTTATGGAGCCTTGCCGTGTCAGCGAGGTGGCATTATAGAGATTGCGATCACATTGGCAAGTACTTTTTATGAAAAAATGCAAAAATAACACTTAAATGATGAATTAACGCTCAAAGCCTTATTTGTCCAATTTTACCCCAAAGATTCGTACAGCTTATCCACAGAGTTATTCTTTTTAGCCCTTCGATCGCGGTGAGTCCACAATTATATATAGAAGAAGCCGCTAGCGCGGCTTCTTCTATATTAGGCAGATTAGATACCTGACCCATCTTGCTCAGGAGACTCTTCATGCAGCCCACATTCTCGCTTCAAACCAAAGAATCGAGTTTCTTCTTCACTCATTCCAGGCTCCCACTTACGCGTGGTATGTGTATCGCCGACTGACAGGTAGCCCTGATCCCAAAGCGGGTGATACGGCAGATCGTTGTCTTTCAGGTAATAGTGGACATCTTTATTGCTCCAGTCGATCACCGGAAGGAATTTGAAGACGCCATTTTGTACCGCAAGAATCGGTAAGGTAGCCCGCGATTTCGACTGCTCACGGCGTAATCCCGAGAACCAAGTGCCGACTTCAAGCTCCTGCAGCGCACGGCGCATCGGTTCGACTTTATTAAGGCGGTTATATTGCTCAATACCCGTCACGCCCTGTTCCCACAATTTACCAAAGCGCGCTTCCTGCCATGCGGACGACATCTCTGCGGTGTAGATCTTGAGATTCAGATCCAAACGCTCCGTCAGTTGGTCAATAAACTGGTAGGTTTCTGGAAACAGATAGCCCGTGTCGGTCAGGACCACAGGGACGTCCTTGTTGACTGACGTCACCAAATGCAGCATCACTGCCGCCTGAATGCCAAAGCTGGATGATACCGCATGAGTACCCGGAAGGTTTTCCAGCGCCCAAACGACACGCTCTTGCGCCGTGAGCGTTTCTAAATACGCGTTAACTTCAGCCAAGTGGAGCGCCTGCTCCGTCTTGGTGAGCGTTAACAACTCCGTCAAATTCGGAGTCGCGACGATCTCAGGCATAAAAGTCCCTCTTAGACACGATCACTTCTTGGATGATGCCGGTACGAATCGTGAAATCACCAAACCCTTCACCCTCCTCACGCTCTTTAGCCCAACGGCCCACCAGCGTATCAATTTCTTCCAGGATCTGTTTGTCGGTGATGTTCTCTTTATACATCTTCGGCACACGAGTTCCTGCGCGGTTGCCACCGAGGTGCAAGTTGTAGCGGCCAGGCGCTTTACCCACGAGACCTATTTCAGCCAGCATCGCGCGTCCACAACCGTTCGGACAGCCAGTGACACGTAAAATGATGTTCTCTTCTTTGGGCAGCGCATGTTTTTCTAAAATGCCTTCGACCTGAGTGACAAACTCCGGCAGGAAGCGTTCAGCTTCAGCCATCGCCAGTGGGCAGGTTGGGAACGCCACACACGCCATCGAATTCTTACGCTGCTCGCTAACACTGCTGTCCATTAAGCCATGCGAGACTGCCAATGCTTCGATCGCGGCTTTTTGGTCAGCAGGCACACCAGCAATGATCAAATTCTGGTTTGCCGTCATACGGAAATCGCCTTGGTGAATCTTAGCAATTTCCGCCACGCCAGTTTTAAGCGGCTTACCCGGAAAATCTAACAGACGGCCGTTTTCAATGAACAACGTCAGGTGATGCTTACCATCAATGCCTTCTACCCAGCCGATGCGATCCCCGCGTTCGGTGAACTCGTATGGACGGCTTTCAGCAAAAGTGACGCCTGCGCGTTTTTCCACTTCCGCCTTAAAGACATCCACGCCAACACGATCCAGAGTGTATTTGGTTTTCGCATTCTTACGGTTTGAACGGTTACCCCAATCGCGTTGTGTTGTGACCACGGCAGCAGCCACGTCTAACGTTTTCTCCAGTGGAATAAAACCGAAGTCATCCGCGCGACGCGGATAAGTCGAGGTGTCACCATGCGTCATCGCCAGACCACCGCCCACCAGCACATTAAAGCCAACCAGCTTGCCGTTGTCCGCAATCGCCACGAAGTTAAGATCGTTAGCATGCACGTCCACGTCATTTTGTGGCGGGATCACCACGGTCGTTTTGAATTTACGTGGTAAATAGTTGCTGCCCAGAATCGGTTCTTCATCGGTAGCTTCAACTTTCTCACCATCCAACCAGATTTCGGCATAAGCGCGCGTTTTTGGCAGCAGATGCTCACTGATTTTTTTTGCCCACTCGTACGCTTCTTGGTGCAGCTCAGATTCCACCGGGTTTGAGGTACATAGTACGTTACGGTTTACGTCACCCGCGGTCGCAATCGAATCGATACCGATGCTGTTGAGTGTCTGGTGCATCAGTTTAATGTTCGGTTTCAGAACGCCATGGAACTGAAACGTCTGGCGGGTCGTCAGACGGATACTGCCATACAGCGAGTGTTCGGTCGCAAACTTGTCGATCGCCAGCCACTGTTTGGGCTGGATGATGCCGCCCGGCATACGAGCACGCAGCATCACATTGTGCAGCGGCTCCAGTTTTTGTTTGGTACGTTCGTTGCGAATGTCACGGTCATCCTGCTGATACATGCCATGGAAGCGGATCAGTTGGAAGTTATCAGCGGTAAATCCGCCCGTGATGCGATCTTGCAGATCTTGTTCGATCGTGCCGCGCAGGAAATTGCTTTCGCGCTTGAGACGTTCATTATCAGAAAGCGAGCCGAGCACTTCGCCAAGAACTTCCTGTACGTTGTTTTCAATCTTGGTGCTCATTAGTACACATCCCTCTGGTAACGTTTCGCTTTACGAAGCTCATTGAAATATTCTTCTGCTTTTTCACGTGACAGGCCACCCTGTTGCTGCGCGACGACGATCAGCGCTTCATGGACATCTTTCGCCATGCGTGTGGCATCACCACAGATATAAACGTAGGCGCCATCTTGCAGCCATTGCCATACCTGCTCAGCTTGTTCCAACACACGGTGTTGCACGTACACTTTTTCATGTTGGTCACGGCTGAAGGCGACGTCCAAGCGAGTCAGCGCGCCCGACTTCAGGTATTTCTGCCATTCCACTTGGTAAAGGAAATCTTGGGTGAAGGTGCGATCGCCAAAGAACAACCAGCTCTTACCATCCGCTCCGCGGTTATCACGCTCTTGGATAAAGCTGCGGAACGGCGCAATACCAGTACCCGGGCCAATCATGATCACTGGCGTTGAATCATCTTGCGGCAGTTTGAAGTTGTTGTTGTGCTCGATGAACACTTTCACCGACTCACCTTCCTCCAAACGCTGCCCCAAGAAGCTGGACGCGCCGCCCTGACGAACTTCGCCATCCACATCGTATTCCACGATGCCCACCGTCAAGTGCACTTCTTCATCCACTTCCGACTGACTGGATGCGATAGAGTACAGACGTGGCGTGAGGCGACGTAGCAGAGAAATCAATTGTTCAGCCGAGAGCTTGGTTTTCTTTTCTTTTAGTACATCGACAATTTGCGTGTTTACCGCGTATTCACGTAGCTTGTCTTTATCTTCCACCAGCTTTTGCAGTTTCTTACTGCCAGACAGCTCAGCAAACTTAGTGACGAACTGCGGATTCGAACCCGTGATTTCGTATTTGCTGACCAGTGCGCTGTGCAGCGATAAACTCTCACCATCAACGTCGATACTTTCAACACCAGACAAACCTGCCGCCGCCAACACAGCATTCGCCAGTTCTGCACTGTTTTCATACCATACGCCTAACGCATCGCCCGGTTGATAAGTCAGACCCGAGTCTGTCAAATCGATTTCGATGTGACGCACGTCTTTGCCCGAATCGCGGCCAGTGATTTTCTGGCTGGTCAGCAATGTCGCGGTGTACGGATTTTGTTTGTTGTACTGAGAGTGAGAAGTCGTGGCTTGGCCAACGGGCAACTGAACCACTTGCGCCTGGCTACCCGCCAACGCTTCTTTGACACTGTCTAGTGCTTTAGCACGCCATTCGGCAGCAGGAGCGTCGTAGTCCACATCGCAATCTACGCGATCGATAAAGCGTTTCGCGCCCAGTTTTTCAAGGAAAGCATCGAAGTCTTTACCAGTTTGGCAGAAAAACTCATAGCTCGAGTCACCCAAGCCAATCACACCGTATTGCAGGTTTGGCAGTTTCGGAGCTTTTTTCGATTGCAGGAATTCATGCAGCTCCAGCGCGTTGTCCGGCGCTTCGCCTTCACCATTGGTTGAAGCCACAAAGATCACATGCGTTTCTTTCGCCAGATCTTTGCCTTTGTAATCACTGGCATCAAACAGTTGTACCGCGATACCAGCAGCCTGAGCTTCCTGTTCTAATGCTTCGGCCACACCTTTAGCGTTACCGGTTTGCGAAGCAAAAATAATGGTCAGCTTACCTGCAGGTTTTGCGGCGGTCAGTGCAGCCGCCTGAGTCAAAGGTGCTGAAACGCCCAGAGTCTGAGACTGGCTTAGCCCCCAGAAATAACCACTCACCCAAGCCATTTGCTGAGGTGAGAGTTGTGAAATCGTTTGTTGCAGCTGGTTTAGCTGCGAGTCGTTGAGTGGGCTTGCAAGCCCAGCTAGCTCTTTTGGTATGGTATTTCCTGAAGACATTGTCACGACTTCCTTATTCATTGCGTGACGATAGATTAACCACTCCTTTTAATAACAAGAAAGAATAGATGAGCATGTTTTATAACTTTTTGGAAGTAAGAAAATGAGAAGCTAGCGGCCTTCGACCCTGACTTGCTGAAAGCCAACCGCGAGAGCGGATTTGGAAGCTTCATCTAAATCATCATAAAGACACTCACCACCATGGCTATCGGTGAGCAAGACAAAACCACCGCGAGCATGGCGAAACTCCACTACCCACGTTCCTTCCTGAATTGATGGCTCGATAATCGCCTCCACCAATTGCTTTTCTCTGAATAAATTCCGTAGCTCAGTAATGGTCATCTTTGCCCCTGTCTGACTATGAATTAGTTTCTCAATAAGCATGGATGAGATTGGCCGTTATGCGAGGGAAATCGCTAGAGTTATAAAAAACAGATATAAAAAAAGGCCCCTTATAATTAGGTGGCCTCATTTGTCATCCATTCATTCACTAAAAGGCATTAAAAATGGTATTGCGCGCCCAGAAACCAACCGTTGGCAAAAATGAACGATTTCCCCAGAGACGAAGCAAACGTGTCCGATTCCAAATCGATCACGCGATACCCGGCACGCAGAGTCAACTGAGATTGCTCAAGCGGCATTTTGTACTGCATACCCGCCATCAAGTCGGTGCTCTTGATCCCTTTGCTGTCGCCAAAGTTCATTTCACCGATCACATCAAACTGAGTCTCTGGTACTGTGATTTCCGCGTAGCCGTACCAAGCCCAAATCAGTTCATCAAACGATTTTGCCTGAGCCCCGGGCGTTGCTAAGTCTAGGTATTTGCTATTGCTCAAATCGCTCACCGTGATGCCCGCATCAAAATGCAATAACTCGTGATCCAGCACTTGGTAGTAAAACGTCGCATCCAACTTATCAAAGGCCATGTAGTCAGCGTTCACCGACGAGAAGCGCAAACGCGCATTCGGCAAGTACTTGATTGGGTGCTCTAACGAAGCATACACAGTGCCTGTTGCCACCGTATCGCGCTTCACTTCATTTACCTTGGTGCTGACGCTCCAAAACTCAGCGCCGGCGGTAAAGTCAAGATCCGAGTCCGCAAGCGAAGGAAAGCTGAGAGACAAGGTGCAGGCTGCGGCCGATATTGCCAAGGTTCTAAGCATGAAACTGATACTCCGGTATAGCTAGATAAAAAGAGATAACGCTGAGGGCGGATCCTATCACACTCTCAGCGCACACTCCGCATAAAATCACCGGACCTTACGATTTACACTTTGGTGAGGCAACCACATGCTTAAAAAACCAAATACCTACTGCTATCACAATCAACCAAGGCAATAGTTTCAAGACAAATCCGAGCATGCCCAAAAGTAGCATCACCACCAGTGCTATCGCTGTTGCGGCAAAGACAGTCATCATTGTAATGCCTGTTACTAATAAGGTTGCCGCAAAGACCAGAATAAAAATCAACTCGAACATAGTCATTCTCCTTTGTTTTTATTCATCAGAGCAGGTTCCGTACCAAGTTTCAAAAAAATACAAGCTATTGATATAAAATAAAAATCCAACCTAAAAATTGGAAACTTTCGGTTGGCTTTTTGAGAGAGATGGTGATATTTACCTGCTAGTGGTCAATTTTACACATCCAATTCCTGAGGGATCTTCGCCAGTGCTTGCTGAAGCACTTCAATACCTGAACCCGGTTTATGCGCATTTTCACTAATGTGACGACGCCATTGGCGTGCGCCCGGCATATTTTGGAACAACCCCAGCATGTGACGAGTCATGTGACCCAAGTACGCACCTTGAGCTAATTGCTGCTCAATGTAAGGGTACATCTCTTGCACGATCTGACGACGTTTCTTGATCGGCGCGTTAGAACCAAACAGCGCTTGATCTACCGAGGCTAGCAGATAAGGGCTTTGATAGGCTTCACGCCCAATCATCACGCCATCCAAATGTTGCAAATGCTCTTTGGCCTCTTCCAGCGACTTGACGCCACCATTGATGGCAATAGTCAAATGCGGGAAATCTTGCTTTAGTTGATACGCGCGAGGGTAATCCAATGGCGGGATTTCGCGATTCTCTTTCGGGCTCAAACCGCTGAGCCACGCTTTGCGTGCATGAATAGTGAACTGCTCACAACCACCTTTTTCTGCCACTATTGACACAAAATCGGTGAGAAACTGATAAGAGTCTTGATCATCGATACCAATACGGGTTTTCACCGTCACCGGAATATCCACCACCTCTTTCATCGCTGCAACGCAGTCTGCCACCAATTGCGGCTCAGCCATTAAGCACGCACCAAAACGACCATTTTGTACTCGATCAGATGGGCATCCAACGTTAAGGTTCACCTCATCATAGCCACGCTCTTGCGCCAACTTGGCACAAGTCGCGAGATCTTGTGGGTTTGAGCCCCCCAACTGCAATGCAACCTGATGCTCTTCCTCGTTATATGCTAAAAAATCGCCTTTACCATGAATGATCGCGCCCGTCGTCACCATTTCGGTGTAGAGTAGGGTCTCTTTGGTCATCAAACGGTGAAAATAACGGCAATGACGATCGGTCCAATCGAGCATGGGCGCGACAGAAAGGCGACAGGAGTGGGTCATGAGAGTTAATCCTACTAGTTCACAAAAGCTGGCCAATCAGAATAAGTAACGGCGCATCATCAAAGTGGTTGCACGGTTACGTATACCGATTGACTGAATATCAAATTTTGGGCCGATATTGTACTGGTTCACCGCAGCTTGTGCCACACTCGCTTTACCTGACGTGCTTTTCCATTTATCGTTGCAGCAGGTGGACGTTGCGAAAACGATTTGTGAGATTGACTAAGCGTTATTAGCAATTTTATTGGTTTCTCAACGATCTTCGTATAGAAATAGTTTATTATTAAGAAAGTCCAATTAATATGGTGAAAGATTTGGACCACACACTACTTGAGCAAATAGAAGGCCTGTGTTCGGCAAGAGGAGTCCGCCTGACTCCGCAACGTAAAAGAGTCTTTGAGCTGATCTGTTCAAATTCGAAAGCGTCCAGCGCCTATGACCTGCTGGAGCAATTAAAAGAGAGTGAACCTCAAGCCAAACCTCCAACCGTCTATCGCGCTTTAGATTTTTTAATGGAGCAGGGTTTTATTCATCGGGTTGAGTCAACCAACAGTTTTATCTCCTGCTGCTCATGCAACACGAAACAACATTTTTTTCAGCTACTAATTTGTGATAAATGTGGTGACGTCGTTGAACTTCAGGATGAGACACTGATATCCTTGTTGGCCAATAATGCTGAAAAGTATGGCTTTAAGCTGACCAATCAAGTGATTGAAACTCATGGTATCTGTAAAGCCTGTGCCTCACAGTGAAAGAAAAAGATTATAGAAGAACGTTATGCGCGCTGAATTTGTAAACCCGTTTTTAGCTTCTTTGATGAATGTTCTAAAAACGATGGCTTCACTGGAATTGAAGCCTCAGAAACCACGTATCAAAAAAGACGAAATCGCTCGTGGCGATGTTTCTGGCCTTATCGGAATGGTGGGGCAGCAAACTCGCGGCTCAATGTCGATTACGTTTGATGAATCTCTCGCGTTAGAGATCATGCAAAACATGCTGGGTGAGCGCCCCAACGGATTGAATGAAGAAGTGACCGACATGGTAGGCGAGATTACCAACATGGTGACTGGTGGCGCAAAACGTATTCTGGCAGAAAGCGGCTTTGACTTTGAGATGGCAACACCGATAGTGGTCTCTGGTAAAGGGCATACCATTCGTCACAAATGCGAAGGGTCGATCATCATCATGCCATTTGTCTCCCAATGGGGTAATGCCTTTATCGAAATCTGCTTTGAGTAAATGCAGATGATAAAAATGAAAGGTTGATGTTTTTGACATCAACCTTTTTTGTGCACTTTATTTTTTCCTTACTGCACAGAGAAGACCAACATTGGCCTTCTCTCTTGCATCACACTTAGGCTTTAAACGCTTTGAATGCGTTGATTAAGCCGTTTGTTGAGCTGTCGTGTGAACTGATTTGAGACGCATCTGCAAGCTCAGGTAGGATTTGGTTAGCCAGTTGTTTACCTAGCTCTACGCCCCATTGGTCAAAGCTGAAGATGTTCCAGATAACACCCTGTACGAAGATTTTGTGTTCGTACATTGCGATCAAGTTACCCAGTGTGCGAGGCGTAATTTGCTTCACTAGGATGGAGTTTGTTGGGCGGTTACCTTCAAACACTTTGAAAGGCGCAATCGCTGCCACTTCTTCAGCGTTCTTACCTGCTTTCACCAACTCTTCTTTCACGGTCTCTTCACTCTTACCAAACGCTAGTGCTTCAGTTTGCGCAAAGAAGTTCGACATCAGTTTTTGGTGATGATCGCTAGCTGGGTTGTGGCTGATGGCAGGTGCAATGAAGTCACATGGGATCAGCTTAGTGCCTTGGTGAATCAGTTGGTAAAACGCGTGCTGACCGTTGGTGCCAGGTTCGCCCCAAATAATAGGGCCAGTTTGGTAAGTCACCGCATTACCTTCACGGTCAACGTATTTACCGTTTGATTCCATGTTACCTTGCTGGAAGTACGCCGCGAAACGGTGCATGTACTGATCGTAAGGTAGAATAGCTTCTGATTCCGCACCGTGGAAGTTGTTGTACCAAATACCGATAAGCGCCAGGATCACAGGAATGTTGCTTTCAAGCTCGCTCGAAACAAAGTGATTGTCCATCTCGTGAGCGCCATCCAACAGCTCAACGAAGTTATCGTAGCCTACCGCTAATGCGATTGATAGGCCGATCGCAGACCATAGTGAGTAACGACCACCCACCCAGTCCCAGAATTCGAACATATTCGCAGTATCAATACCGAACTCAGACACGGCTGTCGCGTTGGTGGAAAGCGCAGCAAAGTGCTTAGCCACGTGAGCTTGATCGCCTGCTGACTCTAAGAACCAATCACGAGCAGTGTGCGCGTTAGTCATGGTTTCTTGCGTGGTGAACGTCTTAGATGCGATCAAGAATAGCGTCGTTTCTGGATTCACTTTCTTCAACGTTTCAACGATGTGAGTGCCATCGACGTTAGAGACGAAGTGAAGGTTTAGATGATTTTTGTATGGTGCTAGAGCTTCCGTCACCATATAAGGGCCAAGGTCAGAACCACCGATACCGATGTTCACGATATCTGTAATTGCTTTACCTGTGTAACCTTTCCACTCACCGCCGATAACGCGATCGGTGAATGATTTCATTTTTTCTAGAACCGCGTTCACTGCTGGCATGACGTCTTCACCGTCTA
Source organism: Vibrio cidicii (assembly GCF_009763805.1). Lineage (NCBI taxonomy): Bacteria > Pseudomonadati > Pseudomonadota > Gammaproteobacteria > Vibrionales > Vibrionaceae > Vibrio > Vibrio cidicii. Next base: position 2,507,586 of record NZ_CP046804.1, read on the forward strand.
CCATGACTGGGGTATTAGCGCGGTTACGTAGTGCCGTGTGAAGAACAGCACGACCTTCGGTTTGGTTGATCGCTTCACCACTAAACATCGCGTCAATGGCCGACTTCAATTCGGTCTCTTTCGCCAAAGCAAACAGGTGCTTTAACGTTTCCTCATTGATGAGGTTCTTTGAGTAATCGACGAGGATGTCGGAGCCAAAGCGTGCAGAGTATTTGCCAAAACGCTCCGCGTCTTGAGCAAACAACGCTTTCAGGTCCATATCTTGTGCAGATTCGAAATGCGCGGTAAGCGCTTTCCACGCTTGTGTTTGCGTTGGATTGATATTTTTCAACATGGTCTCTATCCCGATGTTACAGTAGGTTCTATTCCTGACAGTCTAGCGAAAACTGTGGAATCCCCGATTTAGCAAAAAAGTTTTAGTGATTGTCCACCGCACAAGGCCGCATGACAATCTTGAATTGTAATTTTATTTCAGCATGCAATTATGACTGACTCTGCGTGCACCCACCTTGAGTTAAGTCACGTAAAGCAATATCAACCTGATGACGCCGAGGATTGACCAGCAACGGCGTGCTCTTGTGGTTTGCTTTTGCCAACAAAGATAGCCCTGAAAGCACTAATTGCCAAATAGAATATAAAGGAGGCACTATGTGGTTACAGAAAAGCATAACAATCAGCGCGAAAAAGCGCGGCTTTCATCTGATCACTGATGAAATTGAACAACAAATGCCGCAGATATCATCTATCTCCGTTGGTTTGTTACATGTTTTCATTCAGCACACGTCGGCCAGTCTGACCATCAATGAGAATGCTGATCCAACGGTAAGAATGGACATGGAAAGCCACTTTAATCAGTTTGTCCCCGAACGAGCCCCTTATTATCGCCACGACTACGAAGGGGACGATGATATGCCTGCGCACATCAAAGCTTCCGTCTTGGGAAGCAGCGTGACGATTCCGATCAAACATGGCAGGCTCGCGTTGGGCACTTGGCAAGGAATCTATCTGGGAGAACATCGCGATCATGCTGGAGCGCGAACATTGATTGTCACTTTGCACGGAGAAGAAGAGAAGTAAGCTTCTGGACAGGTGCGTTTAAAAAGGTTGATTCACCATCAGACGCAGTTGGCTTCCCTCACCGCCCCAAGCCATCTCAGCTCGAACGACCAAGCCTTCGAGCTGCATGCGCACGCCGCCGCCAGCACTCCATTTGAGGCTGTTGTGCAGTTCAAACAGATCCAGCTCATCACTACTCACTCTGCCTAGATCGACAAAGGCTACCCATTGCCACCATGGAATACTGTAGCTATTGAGGAGCGACACCTCGCTCAGCGGCTGCCAATTGGGTAGAACACGATATTCCGCGCTGTAATGAATCGCCGAGCGGCCGTGGAAACGTCCTGCAGGAAAACTTCTCAGCCGCTGCAAACCACCTAAACTGACCTGATCCAACTCGGGTGGGCGCTCACAGACAAACCGCTCATTGCACTCGAACCACGTCGGCGTATCGGCAAAATAGAAATCGACCGCCAGTACCTGCTTTTCAAACGTCTCCTCCCATGAGCCCAGATCCCAAAACGCGTTGGCTTGATACTCATACTTCAACCAGCGATTGTCGTTACCCCAATTTTCGTCGGCATAGCTGACCGCCACATTGGTGCGATAGCCATCAGAAGGATCACGCACATCGTTGCGATTATCCCACTCCAATTGTACTTTGAGTCCGGTAGAATCGCTGTCACGGCTTGACATATTTTGCACCGAGCGCGAGGTTTGAAACGGCTGAAAATCGAGGGAGGTAATGCCACTGCGGGCAGGAGAATGGCCTTTGATTTGGCGGCTGGGCTCAAAAGCGGCACGAGCACCGCGAAAAGCGGCGTGTCCCCACGGCACGATATAGCGAATCGACAAGCGATTGTTCGACTCCTCACCAGTTGCAATCGCTCTCTCATCACGGCTGGAATCATTGTCGCCAGCGCGGCGAAAGTAGTATTCGTTGTCGACGTATTTGCCTTGATACAACTCTGCACCGAGTAGCCAGTAATCACCAAACTGATAGTTGCTCGCCGCCAGATAGGTGAAGTAGCTGCCTCTGTCTGAGTAGGCTACGGCGCCAAACAGTGCAGCGTTCGACTGACCGAAATGTTTGACAGCGCCTGCCACACCGAGGGTATTTCCCATCCCTTCACTGGTGTAATAAAAAGGCGCAGCCGATGTATTCGGTAACCAGCCTGGCCAGCCGTCAGCCCAACTCACATTGGATATGGGCAGCACAAGAGGGAACAAAAACAAAAAATTCCGTTTCAGAGTTGTCATCATGATTATTCGCTGTAAGACATCTCCACACGAGACGTCAGTTTGGTCACCAGTTCATAGGCGATAGTGCCAATGTGTTGTGCCACCGCTTCTGAGGGCAAATCGGCCCCCCAAAGAATGGCTTCATCGCCCACTTCGTCAGCCGCATCAGGCCCTAAATCAACGGTCAACATGTCCATAGAGACTCGACCGGCGATCGGCACCTGGCGACCATTCACCAGCACGGGCGTACCATTGGGTGCGGTGCGCGGGTAGCCATCACCATAACCAATCGCAATCACGCCGACTTTGGTGTCGCGCGCGCTGGTCCAAGTCGCCCCATACCCCACGGACTCGCCCGCTTTCACTTCTCGCACCGCAATCAAATGCGACTTGAGAGTCATCACTGGTTTAAAGCCTAGCTCAGCGGCCGACTTATCGCCAAACGGCGACACACCGTACATGATGATCCCGGGGCGCACCCATTCAAGCTGACTCTCTTGCCAAGCCAGCAGCCCAGCGGAAGCGGCCAATGAGCGCTCGCCATGACAGCCTTGAGTTAACGCCATAAACAGTTCAATTTGGTTACGCGTAGTCGCATTGTCCAACTCATCGGCGCAGCCAAAGTGGCTCATGTAACGCAGCGGTTTTGCCACATTCGGGCATTGATGCAAACGGGTGACAAAATCCTGATACTGTTCGGGGCGCACGCCAAGACGATGCATGCCGCTGTCGATTTTTAGCCACACCACCACGGGTGTTTCCAGCTCAGCCGTTTCCAAGTCGCGCAGTTGCTCTTCACAGTGCACCACGGTTTGAATGTTATTGGTGACTAACACAGGCAAATCGCCAGACGAGTAGAACCCTTCCAGAAGTAAGATCGGCTTCACCACCCCACACGCGCGCAGTTGCAACGCTTCTTCAATGCGCGCCACACCAAAAGCATCGGCGCCAATGGCGTGCTTAGCCACATGGCGTAAACCGTGTCCATAGCCATTGGCCTTGACCACCGCCATCACTTTACTGTGAGGCGCAAGCTGTTTGATGCGCTGAAGATTGTGCTGTAGCGCGCTTAAATCGATGCACGCGGTAGCGGCTTTCATGTAGTTCATGGCGTTACTCTTCATCAAATGCCGGGCCTGCGTAGTTATCAAAGCGCGACCACTGCCCTTGGAAGGTCAAACGCACTGAACCGATTGGACCGTTACGCTGTTTACCGATAATGATTTCAGCGGTGCCTTTGAGCGCACTGTCTGGGTGGTACACTTCGTCACGGTAGATAAACATGATCAAGTCAGCGTCCTGCTCGATAGAGCCGGATTCACGTAGATCCGAGTTGACTGGGCGTTTATCGGCTCGTTGCTCTAGCGAGCGGTTCAGCTGCGACAGCGCGACCACAGGAACGTTGAGCTCTTTGGCCAACGCTTTGAGTGAGCGGGAAATCTCGGCGATTTCCAAGGTACGGTTATCCGACAGCGCTGGCACTCGCATCAACTGCAGGTAGTCGACCATGATCATCGACAAACCGCCGTGTTCACGCGCCACTCGACGTGCACGCGAGCGCACTTCGGTTGGCGTTAGAGCGGAGCTGTCATCGATGTACATGTTTTTCTTCTCCATCAAAATGCCCATGGTCGAAGAAATTCGAGCCCAATCTTCGTCATCCAGTTGCCCGGTACGAATTTTGGTTTGGTCAACACGCGAGAGTGACGCCAGCATACGCATCATGATCTGTTCCGCTGGCATCTCCAGCGAGAAGATCAGCACGGGTTTCTCTTGCTTCATCGCTGCGTTTTCACACAAGTTCATCGCAAAGGTGGTTTTACCCATCGACGGACGCGCCGCGACAATGATCAGATCCGAACCTTGCAAACCTGCGGTTTTCTTGTTGAGGTCGGTAAAACCGGTATCAACCCCAGTGACACCATCCTGCGGCGTTTTGTACAACAGCTCGATACGTTCAAGTGTCTTTTCTAGGATGGAATCGACGTTCTGTGGCCCTTCGTTTTCGCTGGTGCGCTCTTCGGCAATCGCGAATACTTTACTTTCGGCGAGATCGAGCAGATCTTCCGAACTGCGACCTTGCGGATCATAACCCGCGTCAGCAATCTCATTTGCCACGCCAATCAAATTACGAATTAACGCACGTTCTGCAACGATGTCAGCATAGGCATTGATGTTCGCCGCACTTGGGGTATTTTTGGCTAGATCGGCTAAGTAGGCGAAGCCGCCCACGTCGTCGAGCTGCTCGCGACGCTCCAAATATTCAGACAGCGTAATCAAATCGAGCGGCTTACTCTCTTCTAAAATGCTTTTTATCGCATCAAAGATCAGCCGGTGCGGTCGGCTGTAAAAATCTTTACTCACGACACGCTCGGCCACCGTATCCCAGCGTTCATTATCCAGCAGTAAGCCACCCAGCACCGATTGCTCGGCTTCCAACGAGTGGGGAGGGACTTTTATTGCATCAACTTGGCTATCTACGATTTTACGAGTTCGATTCTCCGCCATGACTACACTCAACAACTTATATTTACCGCCATTATACTCAAAATGGCCTGAGATGCTCGTTTCACACGATAGAGTTTACCGTTCAAACAACAAGTTTTGACTTAGATCTGACGCAGTTTTCCCGTCCTCTTCGTACTATCCCGGCTGCCTGTTTTTCTACTTATGAGGTCTTTGTGTCCACACGCTGGTTTTATTGCCTAAGCTTGCTCGCAAGCCTGTCAGCTTATGCTGAAGAAAATCCGGATAAGGACATCGACATTCCCTCTCCTTTCAAAACTGAAGTGGAGTTTGGTTATCAAGCACACTCGGGAAATACCGACTCGCAGGCGCTAAATGCCCGATTAAATGGTGAATACACCTCAGGACGACATCGTTCCAACGGCGAATGGAAGTTTTATAACCTATATAAAAACGGGAAAGAGGATAAACGTACATCAACCTACAGTGCGCAGACCGACTATAAGCTCGGCCCTAAAACCTACCTATACGGCAGTTTTAAAGGTGTTGATTCACGCTACAGCGCCTACTTTAAGGATTACACCCTCTCCGGCGGTTTGGGTTATCAATTTGCTAGCACCGACACGTTTGTTTTGGAATTGGAGATTGGCCCCGGCTTTCGCTATCAGGAACCCAATTTGGATGAGATTGACGATGACGACATTATCTTCCCTGATATCGTCGAAGAGGGTATTTTCCGTGGCAATATGAAGACCAGTTGGCAAGCGCTAGACAATCTTCGTTTCGCTGCCGATATCACCGTGGTGACAGGCCGCAGCAATACCCGCACCGATAGTGAGCTGAGTTTGACCAACAACATCACCGAAGCCATCGCACTTAAGATTGCCCACTCCCGCCAGTATCACGATAAAGTGCCTGAAGGACTCAACAAAGCCGACAGCGTATTGTCGATTAATTTGTTGTTTGTATTCTAAGGTATTGAACCCATGCCGAGTTTTATGCCTTTGAGCCAAAACCGAAGTATAAAAAAAGCACCTGCGAGCAGGTGCTTTTAAAATCGTCTTGATACTGAAATTAGTCAGCAGCAACAACTTGTAGTTTAACGGTCGCGAACACTTCAGAGTGAAGTTGAACGCTGATCTCGAACTCACCAGTTGTACGTAGTGCACCTTCAGGAAGGCGAACTTCGCTCTTAGCAACTTCAACGCCAGCTGCAGTGATTGCATCAGCGATGTCACGAGTACCGATAGAACCGAACAGTTTGCCTTCGTCACCCGCTTTAGATGCGATAACAACCGCTTCTAGAGCTTCAACTTTCTCAGCGCGTGCTTGTGCAGCAGCTAGTTGCTCAGCAACTTTCGCTTCAAGTTCAGCACGACGTGCTTCGAACATTTCAACGTTGCCTTTAGTAGCCATAACTGCTTTACCCTGTGGGATAAGGAAGTTACGAGCGTAACCAGACTTAACGCTTACTGTGTCGCCCAGGCTGCCTAGGTTACCGATTTTATCAAGTAGAATAACTTGCATTGCTTAATCCTCTTTCTTAATAAACGGTACCGATTACTGATGTTTGTCAGTGTACGGTAGCAGAGCCAGGTAACGAGAACGCTTGATCGCGCGAGCTAGTTGACGCTGATACTTAGCGCTAGTACCAGTGATACGGCTTGGTACGATTTTACCAGCTTCAGTGATGTAGTTTTTAAGAGTTGCTACGTCTTTGTAATCAATCTCTTGTACGCCTTCTGCAGTGAAACGGCAGAATTTACGACGACGGAAGAAACGAGCCATGGGCTATCTCCTGATCTTAAATATGAATGATGTCATCGGCATGTAACACTAATTTTCTGATGCCATGTTGGCCAGTTTGATAAGCAACAAAGCCGCTTATCTTAATGTTACTGCCTAAAACGAGTTGTTGAGTTTTCTCATGAGCCCCTTAACCACTGCTAGCCACTAGTATTCGACAATAAATTGCCTTACTCGGCTTGCTTCCTCTGCGAGGAATGATGCCCTAAGCAGAGATGGCTTCGAACGAATCGTGAACGACGATGCCGCTCGGTTTCATTCGATGGGTCAGACAATCAATTACTCAGCAGCTGCTTCTCTCGCTTCAGCGTCGCGACGAGGAGCACGCTCTTCTTTCTGCTTAAGCATGATTGAAGGCTCAGTGATAGCCGCTTTAGTACGCATGATCATGTTGCGTAGTACTGCATCGTTGAAACGGAAAGCAGTTTCCAGTTCATCGATAACAGCTTGGTCAGCTTCCACGTTCATTAGAACGTAGTGAGCTTTGTGAAGCTTGTTGATTGGGTAAGCCAGTTGACGACGGCCCCAGTCTTCTAGACGGTGAACTTGACCGCCAGCTTCAGTGATTGAACCAGTGTAACGCTCGATCATGCCTGCAACTTGCTCGCTTTGATCAGGGTGCACCATGAATACGATTTCGTAATGACGCATTTATTGCTCCTTACGGATTATTAGCTTCCACGTTTGGCCCGGTCGTCCAGAGGAAGCAAGGAACTAAGGGTTATTGACCGAGTTTTAAGGATGGCAGATGGTACAGAAAGAGCACAAATTACGCAAGGGGTATTTTTCAACCGCAGCGAAGGAGGAAGCTAGGTTCTAGGTTCTAGGTTCTAGGTTCTAGGTTCTAGGAAACTAGGAAACTAGGAAACTAGGAAACTAGGAAACTAGGAAACTAGGAAACTAGGGAACTAGGGAACTAGGGAACTAGGGAACTAGGGAACTAGGGAACTAGGAAACTAGCAAACTAGCAAACTAGCAAACTAGCAAACTAGAAAACTAGAAAACTAGAAAACTAGCAAACTAGAAAACTAGCCACCTCACTTCTCGCATTTACGCTTTAGCTAATTCAGCACGCATCTCATTGATCACCGCTTGATAATCTGGCTGACCGAAAATCGCAGAACCGGCAACAAACATATCTGCACCTGCCTCGGCAATTTCACGAATATTCTCGACTTTTACCCCGCCGTCGATTTCCAGACGGATGTTGCGTCCAGACTCGTTGATACGCTGGCGTACAGCACGCAGTTTATCTAAGGTGTGCGGGATAAACGACTGACCGCCAAAGCCCGGGTTGACGGACATCAGCAAGATCAAGTCTACTTTATCCATGATGTAATCGAGGCAAGACAGGGGCGTCGCAGGGTTGAGCACCACGCCAGCCTGACAGCCGTGCTCTTTGATCAGTTGCAAGGTGCGATCGACATGCTCAGACGCTTCTACATGAAAGGTGATCATCGTAGCGCCCGCTTTAGCGAAATCCGGAATGATGCGATCGACTGGTTTTACCATCAAATGCACATCAATCGGCGCGGTAATGCCGTAGTCACGCAACGCTTTACAGATGGGCGCACCAAACGTCAGGTTAGGCACGTAGTGGTTGTCCATTACATCGAAATGCACCACATCGGCGCCTGCCGCCAGCACTTTTTCAACATCTTCCCCTAAGCGGGCAAAATCAGCAGACAAAATCGATGGAGCAATAAGAAAATCTTTCATACCTGACCTCAGTAGTAGCAAGCAAACCTAATTGCGCGCAATTTTACCGAAGCCAGTGCACAGATCCACTACTAGAGTGTAATAGTGTGAGAGTTATGGATTGCGACGAGTAGTTAGTCGTTTTGCTCGGCGTGAAACAGCGCCAGCAGCTCATCAACTTTGCTGCGACCGCCACCATTACGACTAATAGTACGTTTGACTTTGACCACGCTCAGTTCAGCGCCATGATACAAGCGCCTTGTTAAGGTGGTGTCGTGGTTGGAAATCAGTACCGGAATGCCACGCTCTTTGGCCGCTTTTTCTGCCACATCGGCTAGAGCGGCTTGGTCATCCAGGCTAAAGCCGTTGCCCGCGTAGGAGGTAAAATTGGCGGTATTGGAGAGCGGCGCATACGGTGGATCGCAGTAAATCACACAGCCTTTGCGCGCGCGGCGAAATGTCTCTTGGTAGCTCTCACATACAAACGTCGCTTTTTGCGCTTTTTCAGCGAAGAACTCCAACTCAGCCTCTGGGAAATAGGGCTTTTTGTACGAGCCAAACGGCACATTGAAGCCGCCTTTTTTGTTGTAACGACATAAGCCATTAAAACCAAAACGGTTCATATAGAGAAAAGCCAACGAGCGGTACATCACTTCGTCTGATTTGTTAAATTCAGAACGAATATGCAAATACGCCTCTTTGCGGTTATTTTCCGCAACAAACCAGCGTTTTGCTTCGCTAATGTATGTCTGCGGCTGCTCTTTGAGCAGGTTGTAGAGATTGATAAGATCGGGGTTGATATCAGCGAGCAGATAGTGATCGTAATCCGTGTTGAGAAACACCGAACCTGCACCGACGAATGGCTCAACCAGTTTACGAGCCTCGGGCAAATGTCTCTGGATATCGTCTACCAGGCCATATTTGCCTCCGGCCCATTTTAAAAAGGCACGCTGCTTTTTCATCGACTGCTCTTTAACCGCTCTATCTATCAACCCACATCAAGGCTGCGGAATGTAACATATTTTGCTGTGAAGCTCAGGATTATTTCACCCGATCAATCTCACGCTGTACCTGACTTAACGATTTTGCCCAAGGACCGAGCGATTGCAGCGACGCGGGCAAGCTTTCTACCGCATCGCGAGCCATCTGAATGGTCGGGTAATCCTGATAGGTCACAATGTACCACTCGGTATCGTTGCGTAGTGTCGGATAGATGCGTACCGCGTTGTGCAATTGGTGCTTATCCAAAAACGCCTGCACATCGGGCATAGACGTCATCGCGGCAAGCTGCAAGGTATAACTGCGAGGCGAGAGCGCTTTCAGCTCTTCGCGGGCGAATGAGAAAGAGACGGTTGGTGGCGCTTGCTCGGCAACGGGTGCCGTCACGGCTTCTGCATCCACTTCACTTGGCGTCTCGACAGGCACTTCAACCATGGAATCGGCCACCACAGCGTCGATCTTACTGGTATCCGCCTGCTCGGGTTTGTTTTCCAGCAGCGCATCGACCACGTCTGATTCAATGATGACCCGTTGCTGATCTTGATCGCTAATGCCGACACTGGCGGCTCTGGTCATCACTGGTGGAGGAAGCGACGCTGAGTCATCCGCCGCATCTTTAAACTGCTCACTCTCTATGCTCTCTTGAGCGGTTTCGGCCACGAAACTCTGTCGCTTGGCTCGCGTCTGCTGTCTCTGCACTGGGCTCTAAGGTCGGGATCGCCGTCTGTTCCATGGTGCGCGTGATAAGCTCCGCTTGCTCGTCTGCAGAAGGCTGACTGAACATCCACCAATACCCGGCAGCGGCGAACAGCAGTAAAATTAACGCGGTTAATGCCATATTGATGGGCGAGGCGACAATAGAACGTATCACAATCCTTTTTTCCACCTTAATCTCTCCTAATGCCATAATCGCCCCCGGTGTCGGGCTGGTTTTCTTAAAGGCGGCGCGCACTTTTTTCTCCGCATCGTCAGCCACATATCGCACTACCATACTTTCGAAAAAGCGCAGCGCTTCCGTTTCGCTTAGCATCTCAATGTCGAGATCAATCGGTTTATGTTCTTGTCCATAGCCCAATCGAGTCAGCAGCGGCTCCATAGTGCCAGCTTCACTAAACAGCAACACATTGACCGACCAATGCGGATTCGACTGTGCCTCTAGCACCAGCATCCATAGCTCAGAGACTAAGGTTTCGCTAAGCAAGTGAGCATCATCAATCACGATGGCAACATCGCATCCCTTTCCTTCAAGCAAACGCTCCAAGCTGTCTATCAAGGAGTCATGCTGATTAAACATCGGTTCGCTCACCAGTTGACTTAAGATCAAACTTCGGTGCTGACCGTCATTTTGGTTGGGATGGCAAAGCAATAAACATTGATTTTTCTCTTGCGCGTACTGTTCAAGGTAGCGCTGAGCCAGCCACGATTTACCATGGCCTTTGGCACCGTGAATAGTCACCAAATTGGAGCCAAAATTGGTCAGCAACTCGAGGCGTTCGAGCAGTTCTGTTTGCGAATCTAATTCAAGTACATGAGGCTGTGCGAAACTCATGGGCATTTTCCCTAATAAAATAGCCCCAATCGGAGCTACTCAAAGGCCAGTTTAACGACTTGTGCGGCACTCTTCGATGGCCTGACGGATCACTTCCTGAGGTACATCGGCCACCACATCGGCGGTGCCGATCCCAGTAGGGAGAACCAGACGTAGTTTTCCGGACAATACTTTTTTATCACGCATCATATGCGTCATAAAGTCTTCAAATGACATGCTTTCTGGCGTGTGCACTGGCAGCTTAGCTCGTTTAAGTATAGAGAATATTTGCTCAAACTGCGCCTCAGTGATCATGCCTTGCAGTTGTGCCGTGCGCGCCGCCATTACCGTGCCAGCCGCGACGGCTTCGCCATGCAGCCAGTTACCATAGCCCATTTCCGCTTCGATGGCGTGACCAAAGGTGTGACCAAGATTGAGCAAGGCGCGAATGCCGGACTCTTTTTCGTCCTGCGCCACCACTTCGGCTTTGATCTCGCAGCAGCGGGCAATCGCGTAGGTAAGCGCTTGCTCGTCGAGCGCGTAGAGTTTGTCGAGGTTTTCATCCAGCCAAGTGAAGAATGCCGCATCGTAAATAATGCCGTATTTGATCACTTCCGCCATACCTGCCGCAAATTCGCGCTCTGGGAGCGAGCTAAGGCAATCGGTATCGATAATCACCGCTTTGGGTTGGTAAAAAGCGCCGATCATATTTTTACCCAGCGGATGGTTGACGGCGGTTTTGCCCCCTACCGAAGAGTCCACTTGGGAAAGTAAGGTGGTGGGGATCTGGATAAAGTCAACGCCGCGCTGGTAACACGCCGAGGCGAAACCGACCAAATCGCCAATTACGCCGCCCCCCAATGCCACAACAACCACATCACGGCTAAAGTTGCCTTGCAGTAAAAAGCTCATCACTTGGTTGAACGTTTCTAACGTTTTGTACTGTTCACCATCGGGTAATTCGAGTAGTGAGGCTTGGCAGCCGAGTTGATCTAATAAGGAGAGAATTTTGTCCGCATAGAGGGGTGCGACGGTAACGTTAGTGATCACCACCACTTTCTGACCAGAGGATAAGAAAGAAAGGTACGCCGGGTCTGAAAATAACCCGGCGCCGATAGAGATTGGGTAGCTACGCTCAGCAAGGTTGACCGTAATCCGTTCCATGGTTGCACTCCACTTAAAAAGAAATAATTGATTTATCTCTCTTCTAGCATTTTTACGATCTGGTTGGCTACCACTTTTGCGCTTTGATCATCAGTACGCACTGTGTAATCTGCGATTTCCTCATAGAGAGGGTTGCGCTCCTCGGCCAGTGCTTCCAGCACTTCACGTGGATTGTCCGTCTGCAGTAGAGGACGTTTTTTGTCGCGGTTGGTACGAGCGAGCTGTTTCTCGATCGTAGTTTCTAGGTAAACAACAATACCGCGAGCAGAAAGGCGATTGCGGTTTTCTTTGCTCTTTACCGAGCCACCGCCCGTTGCCAGTACGATACCTTGTTCCAGTGTCAGGTCGTTAAGAACCGTTTCTTCACGTTTGCGAAAACCTTCTTCGCCCTCAACATCAAATACCCAAGCGATATCTGCACCCGTACGTTCTTCGATAACCGTGTCGGAATCTAGAAATTCCATATGGAGTTGTTGAGCCAGGTAGCGACCAATTGTGCTTTTGCCAGCGCCCATCGGGCCAACAAGGAAAATATTACGTTTCTCAGCCATGTTTAGCAGTAATTTACAACGTTAATTCAATGACATCGCCACAAGAATGGTTCAGCGTAATGCTGATATTTCAAGGCTTGTGGCACCAATTCCTCACAGACATTCGTGATAAGACCCGAAATTATCAAGGTATGGTGACACTATTGCAACTTTATTTTTGATCTAATTACGCTCCCCTGACCCTATCTACGGTCAGGGGAGCGAGACAACTATTGAATAACCACCTTTGGCGTCACAAAGATCAACAGTTCCCGTTTACCGATATTTTCATAGCTGCGGCGAAACAGCGCGCCAAGCAGTGGCAGGTCGCCCAGTAAAGGCACTTTGTCGACCGTACTTGTTACGCTGTGTTGGAAAATGCCACCGAGAACCACGGTTTCACCATTGTTAACCAACACCTGAGTGCCGATACGTTGGGTGTCAATCGCCACCGCTTCACCCGTGCCTGTTTTCACCACTTCACCCGGCCTGTCTTGTGTGACGCTAAGATCGAGCACCAAACGGTTATCCGGGGTGATCTGCGGCGTGACTTTCAAACTCAGTACCGCTTTTTTGAACGAAACGGTGGTCGCGCCACTGGAGGACGATTCCAGATAGGGAATTTCGGTCCCTTGTTCGATGTAGGCCGGCTTTTTATTGGTGGTAATCAGACGCGGGCTGGAAATGATCTCCGCTTTTGACTCTCGCTGCAGCGCCGACAGCTCTAGATCAAGCAGTAGATCCGAGCCCAACTTGGCGACTTGGAAAGCGATGCTTGATGCGTTGCCTGAGGTCGCACCCAGATTGACGTTGAGAAAATCGTCGATACTGCTGGAGCCGCCACCGCTATCGCCTCCTGAGCCAGAACCGCCACCAGCCGCGTTGTACAAACCGACGCTCGCCAAGTTGTTCTCGATCGAACCGCCCACCGTGTGGCTGCCGTTGACCGAGGTAAACCCCCAACGCACGCCCAACTCATCCAAATTGCCTTCATTGACGGTGACAATGCGTGCTTCAATTTGCACCTGTTTGACCGGAATATCGAGCGAATTGACAATCTCCCGAATCACCGCAATGTTTTCCGGCAGTTCTCGTAGTAGCAAGGAGTTTCGTACGTTCATCAATCGCGATGCTACCGCGCTCGGACAGCATGCTGACCGACTCCGTGCCGCTGATCATCTCGGCAATGTCGGACGCTTTGGCAAAGTTCACCTTGATGATTTCCGATTTGAGTGTGCCTAACTCTTCCGCCAAGCGCTGCTTTTCCAGATGCTGCTTCTCACGCAAATCTAACTCTTCTTTTGGCGCGATCAGCACCACATTGCCCTCCACCCGCTTGTCGAGCCCTTTGACTTGCAAAATGATGTCGAGCACTTGCTGCCACGGCACACCATCCAAACGCAAGGTCAGATTACCCGCGACGGAATCGGAGACCACTAGGTTAAAACCGTTGTAGTCCGCTATCAGTTGCAACACGTTCCTCACCGGAATGTCTTGGAAGTTGATCGAGATAAGCTTGCCCTCTTTTTCTAGGATACTTTTCTCCTCAGCTTGCTGGGGAGTTTCTATGCGACTGACCGTCACTTCCAAATAGCGCCCAGTCAAACGATATTCATGGCGAAACTCCCCGAGACAGACGCCAGCAAACGCGTTGCTGACACATCACGGAACACTTCAACACTTTCAACTGGCGTTGAGAAGTCTTTAACGTCTAGTAGATAGAGCTGTTCGTCGCTGACGCGGGTGTTGAGCAGCTCAATGCTGAGCCCCTCCTGCACAGGTTTAAGATCCACCACCGCGGCAGGCGAAGCCAACTCGACAATGATCACTGCGGCTTTATTCTGGTTGGTTCTAAAATCAATGCTTTTCAGCGCATTCTCACTCGCTGACTGACTGTTATTCTCTGGCTGCGCGTTTGCAAACGCGGCAAAGAGGCAGACAGCAAACAGGCACATTAATTGGCGTAGCGGAGCCTGTAATCGAATCATTCCTTTCTTCATGGTCATTTCTCAAATCACTTCTAGTGGTATCTTTGCCTATCTCAATGCCAGCTTGACTTTACGCTGCTGCCAACAACCTAGCCCATCGGGTAAGGTTTCATTGATCATTAAATACGAGGGGGTAATCAACGTCACTTTGCCGTTGTTTCTGCCCAATGTATTGCCCCGCGAGTACCCGCTCGACCGTTCCTTGCGGGGTTTGCACTAAGCCGGAAACGGAGTTACCGCTGCCCATGATGCCTTTTAAACGCAGTTGGCTGAGCGGATAGCGTTCTAAACGGCCGGAGCGGGCGCGCTCAGCAGGTTGCCAGCACTCTTTTTTCACCACTGGCTGAGTGGCTATCACCGCTTCTTTGGGCAGTTCAAAGGGCAAACGCAGCGCCGCCGAGGCGTACGATGTCGCGACATACTCCTGCTCTGGTTTGAGCTTGGCGACCTCTTGGCGAGCCTGTGATTCCACCTGACGCAGAAAGTCATCCAAAGAGTCACTGTTGGCGCGACAGCCTGCCAACAGCAATACAACCGAGAACATCCACCAGCTACTTTTCATGGGTCACCTCCGGCTTAAACTGGTACGTGTTGGCTTTAACGCGAAAATGCAGTGTACTGCTCTCCAAACTGACCCGCTGCCAAGTGACGTCGCTAAAGCTAATGATGCGCGGCAGCTCGGCGATCGCTTGAGAAAACTGGCCGATGTCGTTGTAATCACCGGTCAGTTCAATGTTGAGAGGAAGCTGGTAGAGGAAATCCTTGCTCAGTTTTTCCCCCCAATCGATGCGGGTAAAGGTGAGATCGTTTTCCAGCCCGAGTTCATTGACCGACGCGAGCAAGGTCGCCAGCTCTTTTTGCGCAGGCAGTTGCTGGAGTAAATACTCGTAACGGTTTGATAATTCATCCAACTGAGACTGAAGCTGTGGCAAGGCGGCCGCTTTGTTGGCTTTGATACGCAGCGCGACTTTGAGGTTTTGCTCCTCCTCCACCGCCCGTTGCAACGCCTCTTGCTCAGGTTGCAGATAGAACCAGTAGCCAAAACCTTGAATGATCATCATCAGGAGCAGCACCACTAAGCTCTGTGGCAATAATGGCCACTCCGCTATTTCGTCGATATCGAGATCCTGCCAATCAACCATGATTTGCCTCCGTCAGTGCTGGCACGGGTTGTGGTTTCACGCCAAACATAAAAGAGACAGTGAAGGTCTGAAACGCTTTGCCAAATCGCTCTTTGCCATGCACGATGGAGTGCATCTCAACGTCGTAAATCGCCTCCGAGCGCTCAAGATTGTCCAACATGGTGGCAAGGCGCGCCGTGCTGTCACTAATGCCAGCCATTTCCACTTCCTGGTCGCTCATTTTGATCTTGTCGACGTAAACCCCTTCAGGGATGACATTGGGCATCAGGTTCATCAACTCAGTGGTGTTATTACGCTGCGCTTGCAGTGATTCCACCACCTTCAGACGCGCTAAGATCTGTCCGTGTTCTTCTTTAGCGATCTTCATCGCTTGGATACGCTGATCCAACTGGGCGATGTAGTGGTTTAGGTAGTTGAGGCGATCTTGCTGCAAGCGCTGCTGATAACTGACGTATTGGCCAATCCCCCACTGAATCGCCACGGCGATCAGCACGCCTAAAATCAGCACCCCAACAAAACGGCGTCGATGCTCCTCTCGCTGATATTCGCGCCACGGCAGAAGGTTAATGGTGTGCTTCATGTTTGTTCTCCAACCATTGAATCCCACCGATGGCTAACCCAGCGGCGACCGAAAAGTGGTGCCAGTCAACACTGCGACGTTTTTTACGTGCCACTTTCATCTCAAACAGACCGAGCGGATTGAGCAGTTCGCACTCCAACGACAAACGACGAGAGAGCGCTTCGAGTAACAGGGGAGTCGCCGCGCCCTCGCCACACAACCAAAGTCCTTGTGGCTTGTCTTGACTATTGATGGACTGAAAGAGCTGCAACTGTCGCGCGACGCGATCCACCATCTCCACAATAAAGCGCTCGGTCTTCTCCTGCGCATCATGGGCACTGAACTCATCGCCAATCGCGGCGTTCAAGTGCTCCACTCCATACGCGAACTCTTTGATAAAGTGCGTTTTCTCGCGCTGATGAATTATCAGTGAGGTGGTTTGCGCGCCCACATCCAACAGGCAAAAAGCACTTTTGTCTGGGTAGCGCTGCGCCGCCAGATCTCGCAGGTTAAACAAGCAGTGGGCGTGCATGTCCACCAACACAGGTTTCAACCTCACCGCCTGCGCGGCGCGCACCCGGCTCTCGACCACCTCTTTCTTAGTGGCAAAGATCTGCACGCTCTGACTGGCGCTTTTGCTCTGCGCGGGTTCATGCAAACGCACATAATCAATATTCAGCTCATCGACCGGAAACGGCGATTGATGGGAAAAAGCCTGCAAAATGGCGATTTCACACTCTTTCTCATCTTCTATCGGTTCAATTTGCAATTGCTTGCTGATCACGGCACTATCCGGCACGGCCAGCGCCACCTGACGACGGAAACGCGGCAACTCTTTATTCAGGACTTTAAGCGTATTGACAATTTCCTGATGATTCAGAGTGTGGTTTTCGGCGACAATAGCGCGCTCAAATACAATTTCTTTATATCCCAGCAAGGCATAGCTATTTCCTGCGGGTTTCAGAATGACAGCCTTGAGGCTACGATGACCAATATCAATCCCGGTAACTAAGGGTTTACCCATCTCCAACTGCTCCCATTTTCTTAGCTCAAAAGGTTGTTATTAGCCGTCAAATGAGAGTTAATAACGCAAGAGCTAAATTTTTAGCCTAGAGTACAAGGGTTTGCCGTCATACAGCCTCAACTAAACAGGGATTCTCCGGTGAAGTTCATAAAGCGTTTACTTATCTTTGCATTGGTTTGCATAATTCTTGGAGTCACTACAATATTTGGGTTTTATCAATACGTTAAACCCGACCTACCAGATGTGGCGGCATTAAAAAATGTGGAATTGCAGACCCCGATGCAGGTCTTTAGCCAAGATGGCAAGTTGATCGCACAGTTTGGTGAAAAACGCCGAATTCCGGTCACCTACGAACAAATTCCTCGTCAGTTGATTAACGCACTGATCGCCACGGAAGACAGCCGTTTTTATGACCACTACGGCATCGACCCGATTGGTATCACCCGAGCGGCGCTGGTCGTGGCCATGTCAGGCTCTGCCAAGCAAGGGGCGAGTACCATTACCCAACAGTTGGCACGTAACTTCTTCCTCTCCAATGAGAAGAAGTTGATGCGCAAAGTGAAAGAGATCTTTATTGCTATCCACATTGAGCAACTGCTGAGCAAGCAGGAGATCATGGAGCTGTACGTCAACAAGATCTTCCTTGGTTACCGCTCCTATGGCTTTGGCGCGGCGGCACGCGTCTACTTTGGTAAAGATCTGCACGATTTGACGCTGGGTGAAATCGCTACGCTGGCGGGTATGCCGAAAGCCCCTTCAACCCTCAACCCACTCTACTCACTTGAACGCGCGACCAATCGCCGCAATGTGGTGTTGATGCGTATGTTGGATGAAAAGTACATCAGCCAAGAAGAGTATGACGCGGCACGTTCAGAACCTTTGATCGCGCAATATCACGGTGCAGAGATTGAACTCAATGCACCGTATGTAGCTGAGCTAGCGCGCGCGTGGATGGTGCAGCAGTACGGCGAAGAGAAAGCTTACACCTCGGGCATGAATGTCTATATGACGGTCGATTCCAAGCTGCAAGAAGCCGCCAATAACGCGGCGATCAACAACCTGCTGGCCTATGATGAGCGTCATGGCTATCGAGGCGCAGAAAGCGTGCTGTGGAAAGCAGACCAAACCCCTTGGGACAGCGAGAAGATGGACAGCCATCTCAATGATCAGCCGACCTATGGCGAACTGGTCCCTGCGATTGTGACCAAAGTGAGTGGCAAGCAAGCCACGGTTTGGGTCAAACGTCAGCAGCAACAAACCATTGCTTGGGAAGGCATGAGCTGGGCGCGACGCTTCTTGACCGATGAGCGTCAGGGTGATGACCCGAAAACCGCCAGTGATATTTTGGCCCCTGGGGAACAAATATGGGTGCGTCAAATCACCCAGCACAATGAGCAAGGAGAAACCAGCACCAGTTGGCACCTAAGCCAAGTGCCGAATGCCAACACCGCTTTTGTTGCGATGAACCCGGAAAATGGAGCGGTGCTTTCTCTGGTCGGCGGTTTTAACTTTGTGCACAACAAGTTTAACCGCGCCACCATGTCGGTTCGTCAGGTTGGCTCAAGCATCAAACCTTTCATCTATTCCGCGGCGATCGACAAAGGGATGACCTTAGCGACCTTAATCAACGATGCACCGATCAACAAATGGGATGAGAGTCAAGGCACTGCATGGCGTCCTAAAAACTCTCCGCCGACCTATTCTGGCCCAACGCGAGTGCGAATTGGTCTTGCCACATCGAAAAACGTTATGGCGGTAAGAACGCTGCGTGAAGTCGGTTTGGATGAAGCGCGCCAGTATCTAACCCGTTTTGGCTTTGAACTGGATCAGCTTCCTCGCTCTGAAACTATTGCTCTTGGTGCTGGCAGTTTGACGCCGATGAAAATGGCGCAAGGTTTCTCGGTATTCGCCAACGGCGGCTATTACGTCGAACCTTTTTACATCAGCCGTATTGACGACGCCTATGGCAATACTGTCATTGAAGCGCACCCCAAAACCATCTGTCGCGACGCATGCCAAACGCAAAACCGCGATCCGCTCGCCGAGCAGTTTAACGAGCAAGATGAAGATGATTTGCACGCGCCGCAGGTGATCAGTGAGCAGAACGCTTTTATTCTGCGCGAAATGATGTACAGCAACATTTGGGGCGGCGGTAACTGGCGTGAAGGCACGGGCTGGAATGGCACAGGCTGGCGCGCTCAAACCCTCAACCGCCGTGATATTGGCGGTAAAACCGGAACAACCAACGATTCAAAAGACGCGTGGTACAACGGTTATGGTCCTGGTTTAGTGGCGATTGCTTGGGTCGGTTTTGATGACCACAGCCGCGCGCTGGGCAAAACCACCTTAAACCGCAACCTCGGCAAAGATGTCATTTCGGGCGCGGAATCGGGCGCTAAAACCGCACAACCGGCGTGGATCGATTTTATGCAGCAAGCGCTTGATGGCGTGCCCCAGCAAGAGAAAGTCGTTCCCGCTGACATCATACGCGTGCGCATTGATCGCGATACCGGCCTTTTGACCCATAAAGTGGATGAGAGCTCGATGTTTGAGTACTTTATCAAAGGCACAGAGCCGACGCAGTACGTTACCGAGCACAGTGAAGAGAGCATCTATTCCAGCTCCGGCGATGGCGGTGATAACGGGCTGTTTCTAAGCCAACTGACAAAAAATAAAGTAAAAAGGTTGCTGGCGAAGCAACCTTTTTTATCTGACCTTCAAGCGCACCGTTAAGTTCTGTGGGTAAGAATATCGCTAATGGTTTTCGCTAACTGTTCAAAGCGCGCCCTCAGTGGCGAACCTGGACGATAAGCCAAAACAATCTTGCGCGACGGCACCGGGTTGACCGCTTTGACATAGCAGACGCCATCTTTCTCTTTCTCTTTTGGTAAGGAGAGCTCCGGCAACAATGTAATCCCAGCGCCCGCCGCAACCATATTACGCAGCGTTTCTAAACTGGTGGCCTTAAAACGCTCATCATCGCGTGCGCCCGCTGCAAAGCAAAAACCGAGCGCCTGATCGCGCAGACAGTGGCCATCCCCCAGCGCCAGCACCGTTTTACCATTCAGCTCTAACATATCCAACTGCTCTTGTTTGGCCCACTCATGATTGAGTGGCACGGCGATACTCAGCGGTTCATGGTAGATGTCGATCTCTTTGAATGGCTCGGTTTCGGCGACCGACGCCAAGATAAGACAGTCTAACTTGCCCGCTTCAAGTTGGTTGACCAATTGCTGCGTTTGCGCTTCATGCAGAAACAGCTCTAGCTCAGGGTAACGTTCTTTCAATTGGGGAATAATGCGTGGCAATAAATAGGGTCCCAAAGTGGGAATAAAGCCAATGTGCATCGGACCACTCATTTCGCCATTCTGTCCACTGGCCATCTCTTTGAAAGTTTTCACCTCACGCAGAATGACTTTCGCCTGATCGACCAGTTGCAAACCCGCATCGGTAAACAGCACTCGGCGGCTACTACGCTCTAATAAAATGGTGCCAATTTCTTCTTCTAACTTACGGATCTGCCCACTTAGTGTCGGCTGGCTGACAAAACAGGCTTCTGCCGCTTTACGAAAATGTTTGTGCTCCGCCAGTGACACCAGATATTCCAAGTCTCGGATATTCATCACAACTCCAATCGAATTTGACTATCAAAACCATAACATCAAACGATTAGAGCTATCAAATATTTTTACCCAAATGAACAGCCACACTCAAAAGCAAGCCATATTTGGCCAAGATTCGGTTCTCTGCCCTTTTTGTTTATACTGGCTTCTATAGCGCTAGGGAGAAAGCAATGAGCTGTAATAGATGTGATGGACATTGGTTCTGGAAAAAAATTGGGCGATGCAAGCGCTGCATGGATCAGCTTACTGTTTTGTCGGTGCTGTGCTGGATCGTTTGGTGGCTGGCGTTTCGGGAGCAACCGACCTCTATTGAGTCGATCGCGCTGATTGTGGCGGGGTTTGCATTTAACACTCTGCTCTTCCTGCATTTATGGATGAAATATGTGATCTTGCCTTGGCGAGCGAGACAAAACGATGCGCGCAAATAAAAAAAGCCCCGAAACCAATTTCGGTTTCGGGGCCTTCTTAGATTCGTTCTAAGAAAAAGCAGTGGTACTAAATAGACCATGCTGCTTTACGTTGGTTCCGCCAAAAGTCGTATTTTTTGACTTTTTTATAAGAAAATTAAAATAGTCAATAAAAACAGAGCTATGCAACATGCGCTCGTGCAATCACTTGCTCAAAAAGATTCACTTCCAGCGCCACTTCATCACACGCATGCTGACGCGGGCATTGGTCACAATCTTTTAGTACCTTCTCAGGCAACAGCGATTTAGACGTCGGAATAAAGCTCTGCTTCATAAAAAATTCCGGGGTGCGGGTAAGCACAAACACTTTTTTGATCGCCATTTGCCGTGCTTTCGCCAGCAAATAGTGCACAATCGCGGTTCCTTGCCCTTGTCCTTGCCAACCCGCTTCAATGCCCAGCGAGCGAATTTCTGCTAAGCCCGAATCATACACATACAGAGAGGCACATCCAGTTACTTCGCCTTGATGCTCTGCCACGGCAAACGAACCAATGTCGCGCACCAGTTCATTGCGTGAACGCGGCAAGTTTTCCCCCATATTGGCCCAGTAAGCGACCATGCTTTCCAGCGCTTCAATGTCGGTCAAACGTGCCGGACGCACTTTGACCGCTGAGGCATCACGCTGCGCTAAGCGCTTGTCGGCTTGCTCCACCGCGTAAGCCACTTGCTTGGGTGATACGCCGCCAAGAGCACTGCGTTTTTCCAAGCACGATTCGATGGTAAGGATCTGATAGACATCTTGCTCAATCACTGGCGAGAAGGCTTTCAGCTCATCGAGCGAGAGCTCTTCCAGCGCGCAGCCTTTGGCAATCGCACCGACCACCGTCACTCCGACAATATGGTGCGCTTCACGGAACGGAATGCCTTTGGCGACCAGATAATCCGCCAGTTTCGGTTGAGTTGGCATAGCCCTGCTTAGCTGCTTCCAGCGTGCGCTCACCGTTTACTTTAATGCCATCAAAACAGAGCGCCGCCATCTCCATACAGTCATTCCACGTATCGAGCGCGTCAAACAGCCCTTCTTTGTCTTCCTGCATGTCTTTGTTATACGCCAGTGGCAAAGCTTTGACTGTCATCATCATGCCCGCCAATGCACCATAAACCCGACCTGTTTTGCCACGAATCAGCTCCAGCGCATCCGGGTTTTTCTTCTGTGGCATCAAGGAAGAACCAGAAGTAACGGTATCGGCTAACTCAATAAAACCGGACTCACCAGAGTTATAGAAGATCATATCTTCCGCGAGGCGAGAGAGGTGTAGCATCGAGATCGACGCCACCGACATCAGTTCCATCACGTGGTCGCGATCAGACACCGAATCGAGCGAGTTGCGCGTCGCGCGGCGAAAACCGAGATTGTGCGCCAACTGTTCGCGATCAATCGGATAAGCGGTCCCTGCCAGCGCGCCCGAGCCAAGCGGGCAAGTGTCCAAACGCTGCAGGGCATCACTCAGGCGTGAATAGTCGCGCTCAAACATCTCAACGTATGCCAAGCACCAGTGTGCAAAGGTTACAGGTTGTGCACGTTGCAAATGCGTGTAGCCGGGTAATACCGTAGCTTGATGCTGTTTCGCCACGCTGACCATCTGGGTTTGCAGCCGATCGAGCGCCAGCAACAGTTGTTGACCTTGCTGACGACACCACAGTTTCAGATCGGTTGCCACTTGGTCATTGCGCGAACGACCAGTGTGCAGCTTTTTACCCAGATCGCCCACTTTGCCGATCAACTGCTGCTCGACCCAAGAGTGAATGTCTTCTGCATCCGAGCGCAAAATCTGGTGCGGATCTTCCATCACTTCGAGTTTGAGCTCGTTGAGTGCCAGTTCCAGCTTTTGCTGCTCTTCTTGGCTCAGCACATTGACCGAAAGCAGCGCTTTCGACCAGGCAATCGAGCCCACAATGTCTTGCTCGGCCAATCGGTAATCAAAGCGCAATGAATCGTTAAACTCTTTGAACCTGGTATCTGCCGCCTGGGTAAATCTTCCGCCCCATAATGCCATTGTGTCTCTCCTGATGACTATTGCTTACTGTGGTGTTGTTAACAAGTGTTAGCCAAAATGCAGGCAATTTGCTCACTTTTTCTTATGTGCCAACGTTACGGCAATTCCAACAAAAAATAAAGTATTAATTCATTATTTATACATATTTATTCATTAAATTTGAAATGGTTTGCTTGCAATTTGTCGTGAGTGCCGCAGAGAACGAAAAAGCCTGTCGATCACTCGACAGGCCTTGGATATTGTTACCTCAACTGAAGAATCTTTTTCTTCAGAGGGCTTATTTTTCAGAGAGCTTATTTTTTCAGATTGTTCAACGCACGGATACGGCTTGAAAGCGAGTAGAGACGAATAAAGCCGCCTGCGTGGCTGTGATCATACACCTCGTCGGCACCAAAGGTGGCAAACTCTTCTGAGTAGAGGCTGTTCTCTGAACGTTTTTGCGTCACCGTCGCTTGACCTTTATACAGTTTCACAACCACTTCACCGTTGACATCTTGCGCCAGCTCGTCCGCCGCCGCCATGATGGATTTACGTAGCGGCGTGAACCAGCGGCCATCGTACACTAAGTGTGAGGCTTTCACGCCCAGTTTCTTCACGGAACTCAAACGAAGTTTTATCCAGTACCAGTTGCTCTACCGCACGCAGAGCTTCCATCATGATGGTGCCCCCTGGGGTTTCATAGCAGCCACGTGATTTCATGCCAACCAGACGGTTTTCCACGATATCGATACGACCCACACCATGTTTCGCGCCTTTCTCGTTGAGGTAAACCAGCGCGTTGTATGGCGTCATCGGTTCGCCATCGACACCAACTACTTCGCCTTTTTCCACTTGCACGGTAACGTACTCTGGCTCATTCGGCGCTTGTTCAGGATCGACAGTCCACACCCAGCAATCTTCGTTGGGCGCATTCCAAGTGCTTTCTAGCACACCACCTTCGGTTGAGATGTGCCATGCGTTGGCATCACGCGAATAAATTTTGGTGAGTGACGCGGCACACGGAATATTGCGCTCAGCCAAGTAATCCAGACACTGCTCGCGGCTGACCAGATCCCATTCACGCCACGGCGCAATCACTTTGAGATCTGGTGCAAGCGCAGCAAACGCCCCTTCAAAACGCACTTGGTCGTTGCCCTTACCGGTACAGCCGTGACACAAGGCATCTGCGCCCACTTTACGTGCGATTTCCACTTGCGCTTTGGCAATCACCGGGCGTGCCATCGAGGTACCCAGTAGGTATTTGCCTTCGTAGTACGCACCGGTTTTCAGCGTTGGGTAGATGTAGTCGGCCACCAACTCCTCTTTTAGATCGACCACGTAGCACTCAGAAGCGCCCGACGCTTTGGCTTTCTCTTCAATACCCACCAACTCTTCTTCGCCTTGGCCGACATCGGCAACAAACGCCACCACTTCACAGTCGTAGTTCTCTTTTAGCCAAGGGATGATGACTGAAGTATCCAATCCGCCTGAGTACGCGACGACCACTTTATTTACCGTTAACTTGCTCATTTTAAATTCTCCGTTGGTGTGGCGCTGCACTCGGCGGTCAGTGCCATACTCATTCATTCTGTGTCTGATAAGGCTTACAAAAATTTCCGCTTAAGCGGGGACAAACTGTGTGCCGATACTTTCACCGGCAAACAGCCTTGCCAATTTATCTGGGTAGCGCCAGGTCGCGACTTCAATCGCCCGGCCTAAATCGTTGGCCGCTTCCAAGGCGGCTTTCACTTTGACGATCATGCCGTCGGTGATCACTTTGCCGGCAATCAGCGCATCGGCTTCGGCTTCGGTCAAACTCTTGATTAAGTGACCTTTGCCATCCAGCACGCCGCTGACGTCAGAGAGCAGAACCAACTCCGCGTCCAGCGCCCCGGCAACTGCCACCGCCGCTTGGTCGGCGTTGACATTCATCAGTTGACCACTCGCTGTAAGGCCGATTGAGCTGATGATCGGCAGCGCGCCCGTGGCTAAAATCGCGCCAAGCAAGGTGGCATCGCCCGGTGTGGCTTTACCTACCGCGCCAAGCTCGGCGTCAAGCTCTGCCACTTGGCACAGACCGCCGTCGGCTAAGCTCAAGCCAACCGCGTTCAGACCATCAGCAATGGCTTGGCCTTGCAGCAGTTTGTTCGCCGTCCCAGCCAGTGCGCCAGCAATGATCGGGATCTGATCGTAAGGCGTTACGCGTAGGCCGTTTTTCTTCACCGTCGGCAACTGAAGTTTTTCCATCAGTTCATCCACCAGATAACCGCCACCATGGACGATGACGATCTGTCGCTGCGCTTTTTGCTGATAGGCTGCAATCGCTCCAAAGAGCTGACTTAATGTCTTTGTGCAGGAAAGCGCTGCACCGCCTAATTTGATCACAAGTGGATTGAGAGACTGAGTCATGGTTCTTTCCTTACTCCGGCTACTACAGCAAGGCTGTCAGTGGTGAAAAACCGTAATGAATATTCAGGCATTGCATCGCCTGACTGGATGCGCCTTTCAGCAGATTGTCGATCGCTGAAATGACAATGATATGTTCGCCTTGCACCTTCCATCCGAGGTCGCAAAACGGCGTCATTTCTACCTCTTGTAAGCGAGGCAGCACGTCGCCTTTTAAACGCACCGCAGGTTTGCCAGCATAAGCCGCTTCAAACGCGGCGTTGACTTGTTCTAAAGTGACACCCGCTTTGAGTTTCATGGTCACCGTGGCAAGAATGCCACGTTTGAAATTGCCAAGATGCGGGGTAAAGATCACCTCACAACCTAGATGGTTGGCGATTTCAGGCTGATGTCTGTGGTTGAATACGCCGTAAGCTTGCAAGCTCACTTCGCAAAAACTGTTGGTCATGGAGGCTTTGCGCCCCGCACCAGAAACGCCACTGGTGGCGTTGATCACCGGCCACTGCGCCGTATCGAGCAACTCTTTCGCCAGCAGCGGTTTGATCGCCAGTTGCGATGCGGTTGGGTAACAGCCTGCGACTGCAATCAGCTGACTTTGCGCAATCGCGCTCTCGTTCCACTCCGCTAAGCCATACGCCGCTTTGTCCAGCCAACTGACGTGCTGGTGTTCAAACCCATAGTAAGTAGGGTAAAAATCGTCGCCTTTGACGCGAAACGCGCCAGAAAGATCAAAAACCTGACAGCCTTGTTCGAGAAAGATCGGCGCTAAGTCGTGGCTGACTTCGTGCGCGGTGGCAAGAAACACCACATCACACTGCTCGGCCACGGCTTGAGGATCGTTTAACGGTAGAACGTCCATCTCTACCACGCCCGCCAATTTCCCGTGCAATTGAGAAATACACTTACCGGCGTCCGCGCTATTGGCGGAGACATACAAACCTGCTAGCGTGAGCTCAGGATGTTTTTGCACCATCAGAGCCAATTCCGCACCGGTGTAGCCGCTGGCGCCTATAATTGTTGTCTTTAACATCTCAATACATCCGTAAAGCAAAAGGGAAACAAAAGTGACTATTCATATCTAATTTTTGCTTTATATTGATTTTTTATTCATTAAATATGAGTTAATATGTGTTTTACCTTTTTGTTACCCAACTGTCAACAGGGGAAGTGAAGAATCTATGCAATTACCAAGTTTTCTTGAGGTTTACCGCGGCTTGATCGCGACACCATCCATCAGTTCCAGCGACCCGAGTTGGGATCAAGGTAACCGTGAGGTGATCGCCAAACTGGCCGATTGGTTTAGCGCGTTGGGTTTTGCAGTCGAAGTTGTCGAAGTGGAGCCTGGCAAATTCAATATGCTGGCCAAAAAGGGCCAAGGAGAAGGCGGCCTGCTACTGGCCGGACACAGTGATACTGTCCCCTTTGATCAAGGGCGCTGGAGTTTCGACCCACATCAACTCACCGAGAAAGACAACAAGTTTTACGGCCTAGGCACCGCCGATATGAAAGGCTTTTTCGCCTTTATTTATGAAGCGGCCAAGCGCATGGACTGGACAGGGCAGAGTAAGCCGCTGTACGTACTCGCGACCTGCGATGAAGAAACCACAATGCTTGGCGCACGACACTTTAGCGCCAACACCCCTTACAAACCGGATTACTGCATCATCGGTGAGCCAACCAGCTTAGTACCCGTACGTGGACACAAAGGCCATGTGGCCAACGTGGTGCGCGTGACGGGAAAATCGGGCCACTCGTCAGATCCTTCGCTCGGCGTCAATGCCATCGAAATCATGCATGAAGTGCTGTTTGCACTGATGCAACTGCGCGATCGCCTCATTAAGGAGTACCACAACCCGGGGTTCGCCATTCCCGGCCCGACACTCAACCTCGGCCACATCCACGGCGGCGACAGTGCCAACCGCATTTGTGGCTGCTGTGAACTGCATTACGATGTGCGCCCACTACCCGGCATCAGCCTTGATGGCCTCAACAATCTGCTGCGCGGCGCGCTCAAAGAAGTGGAAGCCAAATGGCCGGGGCGGATTGACATCGTGCCACTGCATGACCCCATCCCGGGCTATGAATGCCAACACGACCACCCGTTTATTCACGGAGTCGAAAAGCTGTGCGGCAGCGAGTCACAAACCGTCAACTACTGCACCGAAGCGCCATTTTTGCAGCAACTGTGTCCAACGTTAGTGCTTGGTCCGGGTTCGATTGATCAAGCCCATCAGCCCGATGAGTTTCTCTCTTTTGACTTTATTGAGCCGACCACGGATATTTTGCGCAAAGCGATGCGCCAGTACTGTTTTTGAGTAGAGGGAGATGGCAACGGCCGTGGCTTTTGTGCCAATCCGTCACGGCTGAGCTGTAATTAACTTTCAGTATCGTTTATTCATTAAGGCATAATTTGCGTTAAATCAGCACAGCGAAGGAATATTTGCAAACTAAGTCTGCTTTATTTGACTAGTTACAACAAATTTCGCTAGATTGTGACCTTAACAAGGAACATTGGATGTAATTTTTTTACGAGGCAGGACGACAATGAACGAGAAATACGCCGCTCTCAGGAGTAATGTCAGCATGTTGGGGCACTTGTTGGGCAACACCATACAAGAAGCACACGGTGACGAAATCTTAGAGAAGGTGGAGACGATTCGTAAACTCTCCAAATCTGCCCGCGCTGGCAATCAGGCGGACCGCGACAACCTGATTGAAGAAATTAAAAATCTGCCAGACGAGCAACTAACGCCGGTGGCCCGTGCGTTCAACCAGTTTCTCAACCTGACCAACATCGCCGAGCAATACCACACCATTTCACGCCATTGCGATTCGTACGTCTGCGAACCGGATGCGATCAACACCTTGTTTGCCAAGCTAAGCCAAAACGGTGTCAGCAAACTCGATACCGCGCAGGCGCTGCGTGAACTGAACATTGAACTGGTTCTGACCGCGCACCCGACGGAAATCACCCGTCGCACCATGATCAACAAACTGGTCAAGATCAACGAGTGTTTGTCGAAGCTGGAACTGGGCGATCTCTCCTCCAAAGAGCGTCACAAAACCGAACAACGCCTAGAGCAGTTGATTGCTCAAGGTTGGCACTCAGATGTGATCCGCAAGCAGCGCCCAACCCCGCTGGATGAAGCCAAGTGGGGCTTTGCCGTGGTGGAAAACTCACTGTGGGAAGCGGTACCCGATTTTCTGCGTGAGCTGGATGAGCGCCTGAAAGAGTATCTGGGTGAAGGGCTGCCGATTGATGCCCGCCCGGTACATTTCTCCTCTTGGATGGGCGGCGATCGCGATGGTAACCCGTTTGTCACCCACAGCGTGACACGTGAAGTACTGCTGCTGTCACGCTGGAAAGCCGCCGACCTCTATCTTCAAGACATCAATGAGTTGATCAGTGAACTGTCGATGACCAAGTGTAACGACACCGTGCGTCAACTCGCTGGTGAAGAAGAACACGAGCCGTATCGCGCGGTGCTCAAGCAGCTACGCACTCTGCTGTCTGAAACCAAAGAGATCTTGGACGCCAAGATCAACGGCCAAAAACTGGCAGTCAAAGCCCCGCTGCAACACATCGACCAACTTTGGCAACCCTTGCTGGCCTGCTACCAATCGCTACGCGAGTGCGGCATGAGCATGATTGCCGACGGCTCGCTGCTCGACGCACTGCGCCGCGTCAAAGCCTTTGGCGTGCATCTGGTGCGCCTCGACGTGCGCCAAGAGAGCACCCGTCATGCCGATGTGCTGTCGGAGTTGACTCGCTATCTCGGCATTGGCGATTACAATCACTGGAGCGAGCAAGATAAGCTGGCTTTCTTAACCAACGAACTGGCGTCCAAACGCCCGCTTCTGCCACGTGATTGGCAACCAAGCGAACCGGTTAAGGAAGTGCTGGACACCTGCAAAATCATTGCTGCACAACCGCGTGAAGCGTTTGGCGCCTATGTGATCTCCATGGCACGTACCGCGTCGGACGTGTTAGCCGTTCACCTGCTGCTGCAAGAATCTGACTGTCCGTATCGCATGGACGTCTGCCCACTGTTTGAAACCCTCGACGACCTCAACAACGCCGAAGCGGTGATCAAACAGTTGATGAGCATCGATCTCTACCGTGGCTTTATCCAAAATCATCAGATGGTGATGATCGGCTATTCCGACTCGGCCAAAGACGCCGGTGTAATGGCGGCGGGCTGGGCGCAATACCACGCAATGGAATCGCTGGTGAAAGTCGCCGAGCAGGAAGGCATTGAGCTAACCCTGTTCCACGGCCGCGGCGGCACAATCGGTCGTGGCGGTGCACCGGCTCACGCCGCACTGCTTTCTCAGCCACCAAAGAGCCTAAAAGGCGGCCTACGCGTGACCGAGCAAGGCGAGATGATCCGCTTTAAACTTGGCTTGCCTGAAGTGGCGGTCAACAGTTTTAACATGTACGCCAGCGCGATTCTTGAAGCGAACCTGCTGCCACCACCAGAGCCAAAGCAAGAGTGGCGCGATTTGATGACCGTGCTCTCTGAGGTGAGCTGCGAAGCCTATCGCAGCGTAGTGCGCGGCGAGCCGGATTTCGTCCCTTATTTCCGCCAAGCGACCCCGGAGCTGGAACTTGGCAAGTTGCCACTCGGTTCTCGCCCGGCGAAACGCAACCCCAATGGCGGAGTGGAAAGCTTACGGGCGATTCCGTGGATCTTCTCTTGGAGCCAAAACCGCTTGCTGCTGCCAGCGTGGCTCGGTGCGGGTGAAGCGATTCAATACTCGATCGACAAAGGGCATCAAGCGCTGCTGGAAGAGATGTGTCGCGAATGGCCGTTCTTCTCCACTCGTCTTGGCATGCTGGAGATGGTGTACTCGAAGTGCAACATCGAGATCTCGCGTTACTATGATGAACGCTTGGCGGATGAATCCCTGCTACCGCTTGGCGATAAACTGCGGGCACAGTTGCAACGCGACATCAAAACCGTGCTGAACGTGGAAAACAATGAGAACTTGATGCAAAGCGATCCGTGGGGACAGGAGTCGATCCGTTTGCGCAATATCTACATTGAGCCACTCAACATGCTGCAAGCTGAACTTTTATACCGCACACGTCAAACGCAAGAAGCGGCAGAAGAGTTGGAAGAAGCCCTGATGGTAACCATCGCTGGCATTGCGGCGGGTATGCGTAACACAGGCTAATCACAGCGCAATATGAGCTAACATCATGACCGTGAAGGCTGCGTGAAAACGCAGCTTTTTTTACAATACTCACTCACCAACTTTGCGCGGTGTACGCCCGTAAGCCAACACAAAAATTTAATAATTGGTGATCTGGATCTCAATTAAGAATGTAAGCAAGGCAACAACAAAGCAGTATTTTAAACTACAAAAAGGACAATTAATAAACAGTCATTGCAGAGCATGGTCATGATGTGCAGCTTATTTAGTATTTTATTAGTTTTTTAAGCAAAACCACTCATGTATTCTACTTTATGCTTATATTTAGATATACTACTCGTCCGCTGTGAATTAACTATCAAACCATCATTTTCACAGCTTGATGGAAAATTCCATCCACCCTAGGTGATAAACGGCTTTTAAGGTGACAGGACCAACACAGTGTTGGTGCTGACTGTACATAAAACAAATTGCATCAAAAATAAGAGTGCAAACGCAGTACAGCCAGCTTGTTAACAGTTTATTGACCATTTGGATGAAGACATGTCATTACCACACGTTATTCTGACCGTTTTAAGCACACGTGATGCTACCGGTTACGACATCACGAAAGAATTCTCAGCCAGTATCGGCTACTTCTGGAAAGCGAGCCACCAACAGGTTTACCGCGAGCTCAACAAAATGGCTGAGCAGGAAACTGGTGACTTGTGTACTGGAACCACAAGAAGGCAAACCGGATCGTAAAGTATACTCCATTACCGACGCAGGCCGTGCGGCGCTTGGTGATTGGTTTGATCAACCGACCGCACACCCAACGGTACGTGACGAATTCTCTGCCAAGCTGATGGCTTGTTCAGTGCAACCGTCTGCGCCATACCGCCATCAATTGGCGCAATTAGTCGAAGAGTCTCGCAAGCTGGTCGCTCACTACAAAGAGATTGAAGCGGCTTACTACGCCACACCATCGACCCTCGACAAACAAGGTCGCCTAGAGCGTTTGACGCTGCGTCGCAACCTGATGCTACGTGAAACGTGGATCAACTGGGCAGACGAAGTGTTGGCGGAATTGGAAGCTCTCGGCTAACTCTTCGCGCACATCACACTCGTTAATTAACGAGAGAAACAAATAAGGCTGGTTTGATACCAGCCTTTTTATTGGCCTCTGTTTGCTCAAAGCAAAAGAGTGCGCCCAATAAAAAGCGGCACTCTTTGCGCCGCTATTACTCTTCAAACTCTCTTTAAACCGCTACGCTTGCTTGGGACGTACACCCAGCGTATGACACAATGCGTAAGTCATCTCGGCGCGGTTTAGCGTGTAAAAGTGGAAATCCTTCACCCCTTCTCGGCTTAAAATACGCACCATATCAATCGCTTGGCTTGCACCGACTAGCTGACGAGTTACTGGATCGTCATCCAACCCTTCAAACTGCTTCGCCATCCAACCGGGCACTTTAACGTTGTTCTGCGCTGCAAAACGCGACGCCTGCTTAAAGTTCGATACCGGCAAAATACCCGGGACGATTTCCACGTCGATCCCGGCCGCTACGCAGCGGTCACGAAAACGCAAGTAGCTCTCCACATCGAAAAAGAACTGCGTGATAGCACGGTTCGCACCTGCATCCACTTTTCGTTTGAGATTGAGTAGATCCGCTTGAGCACTTTTCGCTTCAGGGTGGACTTCAGGAAACGCCGCCACCGAAATATCAAAATCGTGCAGCGATTTCAGCAGAGTCACCAAATCGGAGGCGTACATCTCTGGCGCGCCACCGCCCGGAGGAATATCACCGCGCAGCGCAACAATATTTTTGATGCCATTCGCCCAGTAGTCGTTGGCAATGTTGATAAGCTCGTCACGGCTGGCATCAATACAGGTGAGGTGCGGCGCGGCGACAAGGCCAGTTTGCGCTTTGATCTCTTTGATGATCGAGTGGGTACGGTCACGCTCACCAGAGTTGGCCCCGTAAGTCACCGAGACAAACTTGGGTTGCAGGGTTTTTAGGCGCTGTACTGAGCTCCACAGCGTCTCTTCCATTTGCGGCGTGCTGGGCGGAAAAAACTCAAACGACACATTGATGTTGTCTGAGAGCTCAGCGATATTCTGGTTTAAAGCGTCAATATGACTTGCGTGTGTATAGCCCATGTTCCTCTCCCTGTGACCACCCGCCACAAACGTGCAAACTGTTGCGAACTGACGTTTAGACGTCTATATGGCTACAGAATGAATTGAATACGATTTAATGTCAACAGCGCGATTATGAATATTTCTCAAGTTCATAATGAGCATAGTTCAAGTAGAAATAACAAGGGGCCGATTGGCCCCTTGGATAAGATGTGTACCGATAGCCACGACGCTTTAAAGCACGCTACCCTCTTTAAAACAGGCCTGCCAGACGATTGAGATCCGACTGAATCGCCCCCGCCGTCACTTCTCGCCCGGCACCCGGCCCACGAATCACCAATGGGTTGTCTCGATACCACTTACTTTCGATGGCAAAAATGTTGTCACACGGCAGCAAATTGGCTAACGCATGCTCACGCGACAGTGCTTCAACACTCACCCGCGCCTTGCCGTTTTTCTCCAAACGCGCCACGTATCTCAACACCTGATCTTGGCGCTGCGCTTTGGCCAGACGCTCTTGCAAACGTTCACTGAGCAGATGCGCTTTATCAAAAAACTCATCCAGCGTGAGATCGCTCAATTCTGCTGGCACCAAGGATTCCACCTTAACGTTTCTCCGGTTCAATCTCCAGCCCCGATTCACGCGCTAAAATCACCAGCTTGCGCATCACATCCGAGCCATCGAGATCGCTGCGCGGATCGGGCTCGGTCAGCCCCTGCTGCCAAGCGAGATCGACCAGTTCCGCAAACGGCACGCTGCCATCAAACTGCTGGAACAACCAAGAAAGCGTGCCGGAGAAGATCCCTGAGAGCGCAACAATTTCGTCACCGCTCTCACGCAAATCGCGCACGGTATGGTTGATTGGCAACCCAGCGCCCACCGTGGCGTTGTACAGCCAATGGCGACCAATTTTGGCAAACGCATCTTGCACTTGATAGTAATACTCGCTGCTGGCTGAGCCTGCGATCTTGTTGGCCGAAATCAGGTGTAGCCCTTGGTTAGCAATCTCAAGATATTTGGCCGCCAACTCAGCGCTGGCGGTCACATCCAACACCACCGCTTCGTCATAACCTTGCAAAGCGCCCAAACGCAGCAACCAGCTATCGCCATTGTGCGCGATCGAGTCGTCATCAAAATAGGCGTGCACGCTTGCGGCATCCAAGCCTTGCTCATTAAACAGATACGTTTGGCTATCCACCACGGCTACCAGCTCAAAGTTCATGCCGTGGCGTTTTTCTAGCTCGCTCTTTTGCTGGGCAAACAGCGCTAGCCAACTCGAACCAATATTACCTTTGCCGCACAAGGCAATGGCCACCCGTTTTTGCGCTTGGAAAAGCTGGCTATGAATGCCTTTGACTAGCACAGGCAGATTAACCCGTCGCAGTACAGCCACCAGACTGAGGCCAGAATCCGCCTCGGAGACGAACTCCACTGGCGAGTGTTTCAATTGCTGATAGAAGCCAAAGCAGTGGCTGGCATTTTTCGCTACGCCCGCGCCCACCGCCGCCACCAGCGAAAAGCCTTCTTTAAGTTTAATTTCCGCTTCCACCGCTAACTCTTGCAGGTAGGCCAAAGCGCCACTGGCGATTTCGGCGGTATAGGCCAAACGCAGGCGATGTTGATCTTTTTGCCACTCAAAGGCCAACGGTTCCAGTTGCGCCCGCTTCAAAGCACGTAGCACCTCTTGCTGTACGCGGTCATCGTCATGGCCTCGGGCAAAAGTGAGCTGCACCAGTAGCACCTCATCAAGCGAGGTGATGATTTTCGCCCCGCGCCCAGAGGCGAGCACGCGTTCAATGCGCGTCGAGCCCGATTCCGCATCGTAGCTACAACGTAAATCGAGCTCAGTGGCACTTTGCGCCACCGGTTGAAGGGTGCGGCTATGCAGCACCGGCGCGGCAAGACGAGCCAGCTCGCTCGCTTCATCCAAACGCAGCAGCGGCAGCAGGCACGCGTCCGACACGATGCGCGGGTCGGCGCTGTACACGCCCGCCACATCACTCCAAATCGTCACGCGTGACACTTCTGCCAACGCGCCAATGATGGTCGCCGAGTAGTCGGAACCATTGCGACCAAGCAGCACGGTATCGCCTGCGCCATTTTGCGCCATAAAACCGGTGATGATCACTCGGCGCCTGGCGTGCTGCGCCAGCACCTCTTTCAGCAGCGGATAGGAAACGCGCGCGATCCACCTCCGGCTGAGTGCCGCTTTCGGCGCGCAAAAATGCACGCGCGTCTTGTGCCACCGCTGGTAGATTGGTCTGGTTAAGCAGCGCAGCCAGCAAGCGCGCTGACCACACTTCACCGTGGCCCAGTACGGCCGCTCTCTGCGTTTGAGAGAGCGGCGCCGCCAACTCCGCCAAGGTACTGAACTCATCATTCAGTTGGGCGAGTAGTTGGCCTTGCGCCTCGCCACTGAGCAGCGATTCCACCAAACCAAACTGGTAGTGACGTAACGATTGCAGCGCGTCATGGGCCAAACGGCCATCCCGCTCCAACCCATCAAGAAACTCAATCAAGCGGTTAGTGGTTTTGCCCGCCGCAGAGACAACCACCAAGTCATTCTCACTGGAATACTCTTTGAGGATATTGGCGACGCGGCGATAACATTCGGGGTCGGCGAGGCTGCTGCCACCAAACTTATGCAACTGACGTACAACAGACATTTATTACGCTCCCTTCACTTGTTCAAAGGCTTCTTTGAGGTCGGCAATCAAATCGTGCGCATCTTCCAACCCGACCGACAGACGCAGCAATTGTTGGGAGACCCCCGCCTCAGCCAGCGCCGCTTCGCCCATTGCTCGGTGCGTCATCGACGCAGGATGGCAGATCAAACTCTCCACCCCACCGAGCGACTCGGCCAAAGAGAACAGCTCCAGCGCTTGCACAAACTGCTTCAACTGTTCAAACGAGCCGGCAAATTCAAAACTGAGCATCGAGCCAAACCCCGATTGCTGCTTTTTAGCAATCTCATGCCCCGGATGTTGCGGCAGGCTCGGATGGTAAATCGTCCCCACCAGCGCTTCGCTTTGTAAAAAGGCTAAAATTTGCTGTGAGCTCTCTTCGTGCACGCGCATGCGCGCCCCCAGCGTGCGAATGCCGCGCAGCGTCATGTAGCTGTCAAACGGCGTACCGGTTGCGCCCAAGCAGTTGCCCCACCACGCTAGCTCCTCGGCATGTTGCGCAGTTTTGGTCACCACCACACCGCCAATCACATCAGAATGGCCATTAATGTATTTGGTGGTGGAGTGAATCACGAAATCCGCGCCCAGCTCTAACGGCTTTTGATAAACCGGAGTGAGAAAGGTATTGTCGACCGCCACCAGCGCGCCAACGCGATGCGCCTTTTCACACACGGCCGCAATGTCGACCACGCGCACCAACGGGTTGGAGGGGGTTTCAATCAACAGCAGTTTGGGCTTGAGCGCCAAGGCTGCCTCCAACGCCGCTGGGTCGGATTGATCCACAAAGCGCACCTTGAAATCGCCTTTGTTGGCGCGAGTGTTGAACAAGCGATAAGTACCACCGTAGCAGTCGTGCGGAGCGACAATCAGATCGTTTGGCGACAAAAACGCAGAGACCCACAAGTTAAGCGCCGACGTGCCACAGTTGGTCACCACCGCCCCTTGGCCCGACTCCAACTCATACAGCGCCTGCTCCAGCAAGCCACGGTTGGGGTTGCCCGAACGGGTATAGTCGTACTTAGGCACTTCGCCAAAGGCTGGAAAGCCGTAGTTGGTCGAAAGGTAAATGGGGGGAACGACAGCACGGAAACTGACTGTCTGACTCAATACCAGTTCGAACGGCGATGGTAGCGGGCTTGCGAGTGCTCATAGTGTTTCCTTTCTCCAAAGATGCATTCTGATCAGGAATGGGCTACTGTTGTTTCAGCGTCATCCATTCCTTTTATCCGCCACTTTAACCAGCAAAATTTAAGACGTCAACACTTCTAGACGTCTATATGTCTTTGCTTATGGCGGTAAATCCAGCTACAATCTGCGCCTATTATTTTATTAACCAACAATAACGACTAAAGGTGCGCAATGGCCGACTGGAATGGCGACTACATAAGTCCATACGCAGAGCATGGGAAAAAGAGCGAACAGGTAAAAAAGATCACTGTATCTATCCCATTAAAAGTGCTGAAAGTGCTGACCGATGAACGAACTCGTCGTCAAATTAATAACCTGCGCCACGCAACCAATAGTGAACTGCTGTGCGAAGCCTTCCTGCATGCGTACACAGGCCAGCCATTGCCGACCGATGAAGATCTGCGTAAAGACCGCCCAGATGACATTCCAACTGAAGCGAAAGCGCTGATGACGGCGATGGGCATCGAGTTCGAAGCCTACGACGACTAAGGATTGGCTGGTCAGTTCGGGGGAAGAGGCTGACTGCCAAGTCAAAAATAGAAATAAAAAGAATAGCAATAAAAACGGGACGCCTTGGCGTCCCGTTTTTCTGACTGGTTAAAAGTCACGTTTTGCTTATTGCGCCATGTAGTTCTCTGGCATCGCGATGCGCGCCACACCAGAATCGACCGCCGCTTGTGCGACTGCTTTCGCTACGCGCGGTAGCAGACGTGGGTCCATCGGTTTTGGAATGATGTAGTGCGGACCGAACTCTAAGCTGTCGACGCCCGCCGCTTTCAACACTTCCGCAGGAACCGCTTCTTTCGCCAATTGACGAATCGCATCTACCGCCGCCAGTTTCATCTCATCGTTGATTTCGCTGGCGCGAACATCCAATGCACCGCGGAAAATAAACGGAAAGCACAACACGTTGTTCACTTGGTTTGGATAGTCACTGCGGCCCGTTCCCATGATCAAATCGTCACGCACTTGGTGTGCCAGTTCTGGCTTGATCTCAGGATCTGGGTTTGAACAGGCAAACACCACTGGCTTATCAGCCATCAGTTTCAGCGCTTCTGCAGGCATTAGGTTTGGACCTGACACGCCCAAGAAGAGATCCGCGCCAGAAATCACATCTTCCAGCGTGCGTTTGTCGGTGTTGTTGGCAAACAGCTGCTTGTATTCGTTGAGATCATCACGACGGGTATGGATCACGCCTTTGCGATCCAGCATGTAGATCTTCTCACGCATCGCGCCGCATTTGATCAACAGTTCCATACACGCCACCGCCGCCGCGCCCGCGCCCAAACACACAATCACACATTCGTTGAGTTTTTTGCCTTGCAGCTCGATCGCATTGAGCATGCCCGCCGCCGTCACAATCGCGGTGCCGTGCTGGTCATCATGGAAAACCGGCACATCACAACGCTCAATCAGGCGTTTCTCGATCTCAAAACAGTCTGGCGCTTTGATGTCTTCAAGGTTGATGCCACCAAAGGTGTCGGCGATGTTGGCAACGGTATCGACAAACTCATCGATGGTGCGGTGTTTTACTTCGATATCGATCGAGTCTAATCCTGCAAAGCGTTTGAACAGTAACGCTTTCCCTTCCATGACTGGCTTAGACGCCAGCGGACCTAGGTTGCCCAGACCAAGAATTGCGGTGCCGTTAGAGATCACTGCCACCATGTTCCCCTTAGCCGTGTACTTGTAGACGTTCTCGGGGTTTTGCGCGATTTCACGCACTGGCTCAGCCACGCCTGGGCTGTAAGCAAGCGCCAAATCTTTGGCCGTTTCCGCTGATTTAGTCAGCGCAATGGCGATTTTTCCCGGAGTTGGGTAGGCATGGTAATCCAGCGCTTGCTGGCGGAGATCTTCTTCAGGAGTCAATGCTTGGCGATTGTCATCGGACATAGGTCGTTATTCTCTTTATATGTTTTGTGGGATAGGGGGAGTGTTCCAAAATGACCTAAAACTCTGCGTTTTTAGATAATTTGGAGATAAATTCTAAATGATATAAGTCAATCTTCCTAGCCAAGAATGCGAAGCATATCTACAAAATGACCAAGAAAGGTTAAGGTAAGACCAGCGAAGGTGCCCCAACCAAGCGCTCCTAATGTCACCACCATGACCAAGAGGCCATGGTGGCCTTTCTCAACCTCGCTCAATGGGCGAGAGTGTTGGTTTTATTAATCATTCTCGCCCCCGCTTCCCCCTGTGGCGCCAGTTGGATCGACTTGTGGGTAGCTAAAAGTAAAGTTCATTTGGGAGTTTGTCACAACAAACTGCACCCCTTGCTTCTTGAGCTTCTCACGACTCTCCTCACTGAGCTGCACGTTGAGCATAGCCTCCAACTCAACCGTACCTTGATTGAAACGCTGATCCAACTCAGCGCGCGTAACCGCCGCGAAATCGAGTGTTCCCTTGGCG
Source organism: Vibrio cidicii (assembly GCF_009763805.1). NCBI lineage: Bacteria > Pseudomonadati > Pseudomonadota > Gammaproteobacteria > Vibrionales > Vibrionaceae > Vibrio > Vibrio cidicii. Next base: position 2,546,818 of record NZ_CP046804.1, read on the forward strand.
ACCTTTTGCCCTGCAGGCAAAGTGATTTGTTGTGGAATGGTCAGATAAGGCATGGTGGTTAAATCACTTGCCATGAGCTCCACATCAAACACGAGCTCAAAGTCGAGTGGATCGCTGATGCTAAACTCGATACCTTCTGCCCATTGCTGTGCAATAAAATCACCTTGGCTATTGGGGTCCATTTTGACATTCCTTTGCATCGGAATAGTGATGCTCATTAGATCATCATTGCCAATCACTAGCGTTTGGCTGAATGTATAACTCTTCCCGGGCTGGCAGGCTTGTGCGTCGTAACAACCCGGAAGATCGTAGCGAACCCGACTTCCTTGTGGCAGTTGCGTCGTAAAATCTAATGTGACCCATTCTGAAGACTCAACGCTGTCATCGGCAATCAGATCGAACTGAATCTCAGGGCGACTGCTGTTCGAAAAAACGAGACTAGCTGGCAGATCGAGGTTGAAATCTTCGGATAAAGTGGCGGTTGAGTTCGCCGATAGAGCGATCGCCGCAACAATATCATCGGCAGACTGAGCTTGGGTGTTATAGTAACCAAATCGCCAAAGCACATTGCCACTGCTGTCTTCAAACACTTGATCGGGCGATTGCTCGACATTCAATGAAATGTAGATGTCATCGTCGTCTCGAACTTCTATCTGGCGGGTAATAACAGGCAATTGAACGTCATTCGCTATCGTCAAGCCGATGCTTTGATGTGCTTCATGAGCGCGGTTGTCTGGGACAATCAATACCAGCAATTTTGATGCTTCGCCTGGCATAAATTGGATGTTCAGTGGCTCTGTATTGTCAATGCTCCCCAGCCTCAAACGAGCCATATTCTCACTGCTGATTGTCACATTAACCGCACGATCCGTTGCCGTATCGAGTCGCAGCCTACCTTGTAAAAAACGCCCCTCATTGACCGTATTCTGTGTCAAATAGAGCTCAACACGGCTAGGTTCAGCGACGGCGCTGTCATTATCAGCAATAGTGACGGAGGTCAGTACTTTCTCTTGTGCCGAGGTGACAAAACGAGTTTTGACCATTTCCAGCGTGAAGGTTTCTTGGTTTTCTACATCTAGATCATCAATGATAGGCACATCAAAGCGGAAAACTCTCTGTCCCGATGGAATGAGGACAGAAGTGATGCCTCCCAATACATTGGGCTGCTGACTATAGCCGCTTTGTATTTGAGGATAGTCAATGAACGCACTCGCGGTATCTTCTGCGGTGGAATAGACGCGATAATACAAATAAACTTGGTTGCCAGACGCCATTTTCCTATCCAAGGTCACTTCAACGACCGCCTTCTGATCGGCTTCACTGGCAGAAAGTACCTGTAGATTTTCAACGACATAACTATCATCATCTCGAATGTAGTAAGTCTTCTCTTGCTTCTGTGTGCCGCTTTCAAAACTGGCACCCTCGGCAATTTCCATACTCAGTTGCAAAGCTTCGTAATACGTCTCGGGCTCTTCGTCACCAAGCACATCCACTTGAATAGTTGCCGTTGGATGCTCAGCACTTAGCGCCAGCACCTCTTGTTTGGCAACAAAATCCTCTCCGTCGGTTGCCCCATATCGGCTGGCAACTTGGTAGCTGAGCTGAACATCGTCCTCGCCAGGATTGATCAGCTCCGCTGTCAGCTCAATACGGCTAGGGGCATCTCCTTCGACCAAGTACTGATAGGCGCTGCTTGGCGATATGCGCACGAAGGGCATAGGTTGGCCTTGATTGAACACGAGCGTCGAGCCTGATGCTTGGCATAAATTAACCCCCTTGAGTGTAAGCGGCAAAAGAGTTTGCCCCGGCTCGCTACCTGCATGCGCGGTGGTGGTCAAGGTATGGTTGAGGGTCACCTCTTTCTCTTGCGGGTTAAAGGTGATATCGGTTAATTCGTTGGGGACATCGGAATAGGTAATGCGGCCATCCTGCGCACCTAAATAGTGATCCTCGGCAAAAAAGCGCGCGCTTGAAAAAGAAAAATCGCCTTCTTGGCTCAGCGGTTGCTGACGCTCATTGCGCACCAGAAGATAGCCGCTACAAGTGTCACTGACCTCGGCAAAAGCGAGATTGAACTGAGTTAAATGTCTAGTGGTAAACGTCGCGCTAAGTTCACCGAAACGCACCTTGTTCCAGTTCAATAAACTGTTCAAACACCCAGCGACTATCTTGTTCGGAAAGAGACCATACCGGAATTTTGTCGCCCACCTTGAGCGGCTGACCCGTTGTTGGGTTGAGCTGCTCGTTACTCAATGACAGTTGCACCGCCAAGGGTTGTCCAGCGACAATCTTGCTCAACGTCTCATTCTCTGCGGTGATCTTAATATCTATGACCGCTAAAGAACGAAAACGAACCTCACTGCCAACAGGTAACTGTGTCCCTGCTTGCGAATTATACTGCGCCAAATTCGCGGCCGATTCTTTAGCGCTCAGAGGCAATTTCGCACTGTCTGACGGGTAGGCAATTTGCTCAATCTGCACCGTTTCCGCATTCACCGCTTCTCCCTGCTGATTAACCCATTGAGTTTGTGGCGATATTTTGATCACCGTTTGCAACGGCGATTCTGGCTGCGCGTTCACTTCAATCAGGCCGGAGCTTGTAAGTGGCTGTGCCGCAAGCTTCAAAGTGGAACTCTGATAAAAAACACCCGCTTGGCTCAGTTGCGGCGAAGTGAGCGAAAGCAACTCGATGCTTTGTTGATTAACACCAAAATCACTGACCACGACAGAAGCACGTTGGCTTAAATACCCCGGTGCGGCCACTTGAATAACGAGAGATAACGGATAGTCCAATAACCCATCGACATCACGATCATGAAACTTACTTTGATCAAGCTGAATGTGCTGTCCGTCAAGCTGTGTCACGAGCTGGCTGGGATCAGATAACACAGCAATCGTCGCGTTTGTTAACTCACCGCCTTGATCATCCAACACTTTAATCGCCAGCGAGGAACGTTCAGGGTAATCAGGTGCCGTAGGCGGAACAACAACAGGTGCCGAAGGTTCATTCACAGGATTAGACGATGAGCTTCCACCGCCACAGCCAGCTAATAAAATAGTTGACGCTACCATTAACGCCAGCGTTGTCTTTTGCATGCCACTCTCCTAATCCTGAACAAGCCCAACCGCCGCTCTGTTAAAAATAAGTTAACAGGTATAACAGTAATAAATTATTGTTACAAGTTTCATATCAGAAAGGGGATTTATTGACCTCAATGAAAAAATAGTGAGGGTGAATCAAGCGGAAGGAAGGAATGGATCGATAGAAAGGAACACAAGGGGCAACGAGGTTTGCACTCGCCTAACAAGCAAAAAGGCCGCCGAAGCGACCTTTCTCAAACAGTGATCACAGATGTAATTATTTCTTACCGCTTGATAGCGCACCGAAACGCTTGTTGAAGCGATCAACACGGCCGCCTGTATCAACGATACGTTGCTTACCAGTGTAGAATGGGTGGCACTTGTCACATACGTCTAGGTGAATAGCGTCTTTACCTAGAGTAGAGCTAAAAACGAAAGAGTTGCCGCAAGAACAAGTTGCGTTTACTTCTTTGTATTCTGGGTGGATACCAGCTTTCATGGGATAACCTCAAATAGTAGGCCGTGTCGCTATACGAGCCTTTGCCGCACACCACACGTAGTTAAAAATGAACTCATAGATACCGCGCTCGCTAGTGCGAAGCCATATCTTAAGGCGCGATATAGTAATGAATCGGCTCAAACGGATCAACCTATTTGCGCCATTTTGCGCTAGTTTTTTAATCAGCCATCGCGTCTCGAATTTGTCCGCCGCTTCCTTTAGACTGTCAGTCATTATTTTTCTGTTTACTCACGCCACCTTATGCGCCCATCCATTGCCCGTATTGCCCTCCCTGTCCCCCTCGATAAACAGTTTGATTATCTGGTACCCAGTCATCTGTTTCCGATTATCGGCGGTCGGGTAAGCGTCCCGTTTGGTCGGCAGACATTGGTTGGCATTGTCACGGCGCTGGTGCAGGAATCAGATTTTCCGCGTGAGCAACTCAAATCGGTCAAAGCAGTGCTCGATAGCCAACCGCTCTGGCCTGCGCCGGTTTACAGCCTGCTGCAATGGTGTAGCCAATATTATCAGCATCCACTGGGAGAAACGCTGCACAACGCCCTACCCGCCGCGCTGCGCAAAGGCAAAGCGGCCGATTTTGCCACGTTGCAGGAGTGGCAGTTAACCGAACAAGGCAAAAGCCAGTTGATGCAGGATTTTGGCCGTGCGGTCAAACAGGCGCGTGTAATGAAAATGCTCGCCGATGGCCCGGTTAGTCATCAGCGCTTTCTCGATGAAGAGATTACCTCCACAGTGCTCAAAGCCCTCGAAGAAAAAGGTTGGATCGAAAGCCAAGACAAAACGCCGCAAGTCCAAGCTTGGGGCGAGGCGATTGAAAATGAGAACGACAAGCCGAAACTCAATCAAGAGCAAGCGATCGCCATCGCCACCATTCAGTGCCAGACAAGCTTTGCCAGCTTCTTGCTTGAGGGGGTAACAGGTTCGGGTAAAACCGAAGTGTACTTAAACCTGATCAAACCGATTTTATCCCAAGGTCGCCAGGCGCTGGTACTGGTGCCGGAAATCGGCTTAACTCCGCAAACCATTAACCGTTTTCGCCGCCGCTTTAATGTCCCCGTGGCGGTGATTCACTCGGGTCTGAACGACACTGAACGTCTCAACGCTTGGCTGAGCGCGCGCGACAAAGTGGCCGGCATTGTGATTGGCACTCGCTCGGCACTGTTCACGCCGTTTGCTGACTTGGGTATGATCATCGTCGATGAAGAGCACGATACCTCCTATAAGCAGCAAGATAGCCTACGTTACCACGCGCGCGATGTGGCGGTGATGCGCGCCGCCAAAGAAGATATTCCGATCATCCTCGGCTCGGCGACGCCAGCTCTGGAGTCGCTACACAATGCACTCAGCGGCAAATACCACCATTTGACTTTAACCCAGCGGGCCGGCGTTGCCGTACCAACACGCAATCAAGTGCTGGATGTCAAAGGGCTCTATCTGGAAAGCGGCTTGTCTGCCCCCTTGATTGTCGAAATGCGCCGCCATCTCAAAGCGGGCAATCAGGTGATGCTGTTTCTTAATCGGCGCGGTTTCTCCCCAGCACTGATGTGCCACCAATGCGGCTGGATTGCCGAATGTAAACGCTGCGATGCCTACTACACCTACCACCAATACAGCAACGAGATCCGCTGCCATCATTGCGGTTCGCAGCAGCCGGTGATTCATCAGTGCCAAGGCTGCGGCTCTAGCCAGTTGGTCACCGTTGGCGTCGGCACCGAGCAGCTAGAGAACCAGTTGGAAAACCTCTTTCCCGAGTACAAAGCGATCCGTATTGACCGAGACAGCACGCGGCGCAAAGGCAGCTTGGAAGATGCACTGCAAGCGATCCGACGCGGCGAGTATCAAATCTTGATCGGCACACAGATGCTGGCCAAAGGGCACCATTTTCCTGATGTGACGCTGGTTGCTTTGCTTGATGTGGATGGCTCGCTCTACAGCAGTGATTTTCGCGCTTCCGAGCGATTGGCTCAGTTGTTTATTCAGGTGGCCGGACGTGCAGGTCGAGCCAGCAAACCCGGTGAAGTGCTGCTGCAAACCCATCATCCGGAACACCCGCTACTGCAATCGTTACTGACCAAAGATTATCACTCGTTCGCCTTAAGTGCGTTAGAAGATAGGCGCATCGCCCAACTACCGCCCTACAGTTTCTTAACCCTGTTTCGCGCCGAGGCTAATCACAGCGAGCTCTGTGAGGCGTTCTTGCGCCAAGTTCGTCTCACTCTGGAATCACACCCGTTATTTGATGACACCTGCTTAGTGCTTGGCCCAACTCCGTCACCACTGGCCAAACGTGCGGGCAAATATCGCTGGCAACTGCTTTTGCAAACGCAAAGCCGCGTCTTGATGCAAAAATTGTTAATCAGCGCAAAACCAGCGATTGAAATGTTACCGAATGCAAAAAAAGTACGATGGATTGTAGACATTGAACCACAGGATTTGAGCTAGCAAACGATAAAATCTCCAAAGGAAAGTCGACACTTGCAAGGTATTACCTTTTAACGTGATGACAGTCACATGAAGAATGTAAATTCTGTTAATTCCGCCGTAACTTTCGTTGAAGAAATGAATAGACTATCCGGGTTATCTCATATTTTGCATCAGAACAATAATTGAACGTCAATCATGGCGAAAAAGAGGGTTTAATTTATGGCGACAATGAAGGATGTTGCCCAGCTCGCTGGTGTCTCGACCGCCACGGTCTCAAGAGCACTAATGAATCCCGAAAAAGTGTCGGCCACCACCAGAAAACGGGTGGAAGACGCGGTTTTAGAGGCTGGATATTCACCAAACTCGCTTGCAAGAAATTTACGTCGGAATGAATCAAAAACCATAGTAACGATTGTCCCAGACATCTGCGACCCCTACTTTACCGAGATTATTCGCGGTATCGAAGACGCAGCGATGGAACAAGGCTACTTAGTTTTACTGGGCGACAGTGGTCAGCAAAAGCGGCGCGAAAGCTCGTTTGTCAACCTTGTTTTCACCAAGCAAGCTGATGGCATGTTGCTGCTTGGCACCGATCTGCCGTTTGATGTCAGCAAACCGGAGCAAAAAAACCTGCCACCGATGGTGATGGCATGTGAGTTCGCCCCCGAACTTGAACTGCCCACCGTACACATCGATAACCTGACTTCGGCCTTTGATGCCGTGAACTACTTAACGCAACTTGGACACAAACGCATCGCGCAAATCTCTGGCCCATCTTCTGCGGTGCTGTGCCAATTTCGACAGCAAGGTTACCAGCAAGCACTACGACGCGCTGGCATTACTATGAATCCGGATTATTGCGCGGAAGCTGAGTTTTCGTTCACCGGCGGTAAAGAGGCTATTCGCCAACTATTGGAGTTACCTGAGCCACCCACAGCGGTATTCTGCCACTGCGATACCATGGCGATTGGCGCTATTCAAGAAGCGAAAAAACTGGGTCTGCGCGTTCCGCAAGATCTCTCTGTGGTCGGTTTTGACGACATTCAATTTGCCCAATACTGCGATCCCCCTCTGACCACCATCTCTCAGCCGCGCTATGAAATTGGCCGTCAAGCGATGTTGATGATGCTTGAGGTGCTCAAAGGACATGAGATCCACAGTGGCTCTCGCCTGCTCGAAACGCAACTGGTGATCCGTGGCAGTGCCGCGCCACCGAGAGTACGTTAAGCGCTTAAACCAAGCCAAAGCGGCGCATTGTGTTGCGTCGCTTCCTTTTATTGCCCCGTGCCCTGTTCTGTTTTGTCATTCTGGATTACCATGTCCGGCTGAATAAATCATAGTTAGGGTCTGTTGACCTTTTGAGATGATTTTTGCAGCAGTTTGTGGGTTCTTTGTGCAAGGCAGAGGCTTTGAATTGTAGGGGCCTACATGATAAGCCGATAACGCAGCAAAAAGGAGCCACAAACGCTACCCGAAGGGTTCAGCTAAAAGCGTTTTACTCTTTGTTGAGAGGTGTTTTGCTTAGAATGACTAGGCGACAAACCTCTCGTCGCGATTAAAACGCTTTTATCTCGAACAAAATTTAACCGCAAAAGGTCAACAGACCCTAGTAATTATCGTGGCTAAAGATTATGTAAGGCGTGGTCGTAGCCCAAAAAAACCGGCTACTAAAAAGACCGCCACAGCGAAAAGAAAACCTTGGCGCGCAGGCTTACTGGCAATTTTGCTGGTTGGCGCGTTTGGCTATGGCCTGTATATCCTCAATAACGACCCAGAGCCCCCCGTGCCGGTCGTGCAACAGAGCAAACCAACCCCTAAGCCCGCAGCGAAAAAAGAGTTGCCTCCTCCGCCAGAAGAAAAATGGCAATATGTGGAGTCTCTGCCTAAACGCGAAATCGAAGTGGTGGCCAAAGAGCAGGAAATCTCAGCCATTCCTTACATCATGCAGTGTGGTGCTTACAAAACGCTGGCTCAAGCTGAAGCGCGCAAGCTAGACATCGCCTTTCAAGGCATCACCAGTAAGATCCGCAAAAAAGAGGGCAGCGACTGGTATCGTGTGGTGCTGGGCCCATATACCACTAAAAGAGACGCTGAACGTGACAGGCACAAACTGCAACGCGCCAAAATTGAGCCTTGCGCAATCTGGAAAGAAGCGCAGTAAATAGCGAGCTCTACTAGGCATAAGTACATCACTTGTGCCTTTTTATTTTCCTCGGCTGGCCCCTTTCTCCGCCCTCGATTCACTCTTGAATTCTCTTTTGCCACCCCCATATATCAAACAACTCCATCGTGAAAAGTATCAAGAGGTCTGCTCGTGACTACCATAGTATCTGTACGTCGTAACAACACAGTCGTCATCGCCGGAGACGGACAAGTGTCTTTGGGCAACACCGTCATGAAAGGCAATGCGCGCAAAGTTCGCCGTCTTTACAACAACAAAGTGCTGGCTGGCTTTGCAGGTGGCACAGCCGACGCTTTTACCCTATTTGAACGCTTCGAAAGCAAATTGCAGATGCACCAAGGTCATCTGACCAAAGCCGCGGTTGAACTGGCCAAAGATTGGCGCAGCGATCGCGCTCTGCGCAAACTCGAAGCGCTACTCGCCGTGGCCGACGAAACGGCGTCGCTGATCATCACCGGCAACGGTGACGTGGTGCAGCCAGAAAACGACCTGATCGCGATTGGCTCAGGCGGCGCTTACGCTCAAGCGGCTGCCACTGCGCTGTTGGAAAACACCGACCTAGACGCACGCGAGATCGCCGTCAAAGCGCTCAACATCGCCGGTGACATTTGTGTGTTTACCAACCACAATCACACCATTGAAGAGCTCACGGCCACGCCAGAGTTGCCAAGCGCAACCCACGCGTAACTTACACAGAATTTGAGGAAGCAAGATGTCTGAAATGACTCCCCGCGAAATTGTGCACGAACTGAACCGTCACATCATTGGTCAGGAAAAAGCAAAACGCTCGGTGGCGATTGCCCTACGTAACCGCTGGCGCCGTATGCAGCTTGAAGAAGGGCTGCGCGCCGAAGTCACCCCGAAAAACATCCTAATGATCGGCCCAACTGGGGTAGGTAAAACCGAAATTGCTCGCCGTTTGGCTAAACTGGCCAACGCACCGTTTATCAAAGTCGAAGCGACCAAGTTCACCGAAGTCGGTTATGTGGGTAAAGAGGTGGAAACCATTATCCGCGATCTGACCGACGTGGCGGTGAAAATGACCCACCAGCAAGCGATGGAAAAAGTGCAGTTCCGCGCCGAAGAGCTAGCGGAAGAGCGCGTGCTTGATGCCCTACTACCGCCAGCACGCGATGCATGGGGACAAAGTGAACAGAGCGACGACAACTCCAATACGCGACAAATTTTCCGCAAGAAATTGCGTGAAGGTAAGCTCGACGACAAAGAGATCGAAGTCAATGTTGCTGCGCCGCAAATGGGCGTGGAGATCATGGCGCCTCCGGGCATGGAGGAGATGACCAATCAGCTACAAGGCATGTTCCAAAGCCTTGCGGGCAACACCAGCAAAAAACGCAAGCTGAAGATCAAAGATGCGATGAAAGCGCTGACCGAAGAGGAAGCAGCGAAGCTGGTCAACCAAGAAGAGCTGAAAGATCAGGCGATTTATAACGTTGAGAACAACGGCATCGTGTTTATCGATGAGATCGACAAAATCTGCAAGCGCGGCGAAAGCTCGGGCCCAGATGTCTCTCGTGAAGGGGTGCAGCGCGACCTATTGCCGCTGATTGAAGGCAGCACCGTATCGACCAAACATGGCATGGTGCGCACTGACCACATTCTGTTCATCACCTCCGGCGCGTTCCAAGTGGCGAAACCGTCTGATTTGATCCCCGAGCTGCAAGGGCGTCTGCCGATCCGCGTCGAGCTCGAAGCGCTGACCAGCCACGATTTCAAACGCATCCTGACTGAACCTAAAGCGTCTTTGACCGAGCAATACATCGCCCTGATGAAAACCGAGCAGGTTGATATCGAGTTCACCGAAGATGGCATCAGCCAAATAGCCGAAGCGGCATGGACCGTCAACGAAACCACGGAAAACATCGGCGCACGCCGTCTGCACACCGTGATGGAACGTTTGATGGATGAAATCTCCTTCGACGCGACAGAAAAATCCGGCGCCAAGTTTGTCATCGACGCGCAATACGTCAAACAGCGCCTCGGCGAGTTTGTCGCCGACGAAGATCTGAGCCGCTTTATTCTTTAAGGGAAAACAAGGTACTAGGGAAAACAAGGACCTAGGTCCTAGGGAAGAGCAGGTACTAGGAAAGGCAAGAGCGGAAGAGCTGAAGAGAAGGTCCTGGGGGCTGGGCCCTTGGCCCTTGGTCCTGGGAAAAGCGGAAAAAAGGTCCTATGGTCCTGGGGAAGAGCAAGAGCGGAAAAAGATGGGGCGAGTTTTCTAGGAAGGGCGGAAAAGAAGGGACGAGATTAATAGGGACTAGATTGCGAGGAAAAGAAAAAGCGGAAGAGAAGGTCCTGGGTCCTGGGTCCTGGGAAATCCTAGTCCCTAGCAACCTGCTTTTCCTAGCAACCTTCTTTTCCCCGCTCTTCGCCTTTCTCGCCCAGGAACCAGGGCCGCTCTTGCCCTTCCCAGGGCCGCTCTTATCTGCTCTTCCTAGAACCTAGAAACCTAGAAACCTAGTACCTAGAACCTTCTTTTCCTAGTACCTAGAAACCTGCTCTTCCCTGTTCTTTCCTAGCCCCTAGCAACCTTCTCCCTTTCTTCCTTACGTGTTTCTTCGTATACTGGCCATCGGTTTTACTCGCACGAAACACACATGAATCAATCTCTGAGAATCTGGCTTGATGCCGCGCGCCCGAAAACATTGCCTCTGGCTTTGGTCTCCATTTTAACTGGCAGTGTGCTGGCTTACTCCTCGGGGCAATTCTCATTGGTGGTCGCTCTGCTGGCGTTTGTTACCGCCACTTTGCTGCAAATTTTGTCTAACTTAGCCAACGACTATGGCGATGCCGTCAAAGGCACCGACAACGATAAGCGCCTTGGCCCACTACGAGCAATGCAATCTGGCGCGGTCAGCGCCAAAGAGATGCAACGCGCCATCGTATTTAATATTTTGCTGACCATCGCCTCGGGTTTGGCGCTGGTGTTTTATGCCTTAAACAGTCTGCAAAGCATCCTCGCGTTTATCGCTTTAGGTATTTTGGCCATCCTCGCCGCCATCGCTTACACCATGGGCAATAAACCGTATGGCTATGTGGGTCTGGGCGATCTCTCGGTATTCATATTCTTCGGTTTGCTCGGCGTTTCCGGCACCTATTTCCTCCATACCGGCGTGTTGGATTCAGCGCTGTTTTTGCCAGCCTTGGGCTGCGGCTTGTTAGCGGTTGCGGTACTCAATATCAACAACATGCGCGACATCGAAAACGACGCTGCATGCGGAAAGCGTACGGTTGCAGTGCGCCTTGGTCAGCGCAAAGCCAAGCAATATCATTTCGTATTACTCGGCGGTGCAGTGCTGGCGTTTGCCATTTACTTGCTGTTGCAAGGCAAACCAATGTGGATCAGCTTTCCTTTTCTTTTCAGCTTGTTACTGGTCATTAATCACGGAAAAGCAGTGTGGCTGACGCATCAACCTGCTCAAATTGCCCCTATGATGCCCGTGGTGGTGAAGTGCTCATTAGTTACCAATATTTTGTTTGCAACAGTTGTGATAGCTCAAACTCTTGTTAGTTAATCACTAATTGTCATTGCATTGACTTAATGCACAGATATACTCAAGAGAAAATTCATTTACCGAAGAAGGTATGCTATGGAATACAACACCTCTGCCCTATGTGATATCTATCTGGATCAAGTGGATGTGGTCGAGCCGATGTTCAGCAACTTCGGTGGGCGTGCCTCATTTGCCGGACAAATCACCACTGTAAAATGCTTCGAAGATAACTCGCTGATTCGTGAGACGCTGGAACAAGATGGTGTTGGACGCGTGCTTCTGGTCGATGGCGGTGGCTCATTACGCCGCGCACTCGTCGATGCAGAAATTGCCACCATAGCAGAAGAAAACGAGTGGGAAGGCATTGTTGTCTACGGCAGCGTGCGGGAAATTGACGAGCTGGAAGATATGAATATCGGCATTCAAGCGCTCGCCTCAATTCCGGTCGGCGCGTCTGCGCAAGGCATTGGCGAAGTTGATATTCCCGTCAACTTCGGTGGCGTCACCTTCTTACCGGAAGATTACCTCTACGCCGACAGCACTGGCATCATCCTTTCGCAAGAGCCACTTAGCGCCGATTTTGAAGAGCCTGAGCTCTAATTACGACACTCTAGGCGAGAGAAAAGCGCGGAAAAGCACGTTTCACGCGCTTAAAAGTTGAGAAAAAGTCAGCGCATTGCCTCAATGCGCTGTTTTTTTAGGCAAATGATGCAAATTTTCCAACATAGCAGGTGTTTCTATGCCTTGTGCTGAGTAGAATGAGGCTAATAGAGAGAGCCGCAGCATGGGCTGCGCTCATTGAACCGAATAAAATAGGTAGGCCAAAATGTCTTTTGAAGTATTAGAAAAACTGGAAGCAAAAATTCAGACCGCTGTTGATACCATCGCACTTTTGCAAATGGAAGTCGAAGAGCTGAAAGAAGATAAAGCGAAACTGGCTAACGAAGCCGACCAACTGCGCGCTCAACAAGCAGAGCTTGAACAAAAATCTCAACAAGCTCAACAAGAGCACGCTCAGTGGCAAGAACGCATCCGCGCTCTACTGGGTAAAATGGAAGATGTAGAATAAAGCGGATTGAAAAGGACTAGGTGCTAGGAAAGGCAAGAGCGGAAAAAGAAGGGACGAGTTTTCTAGGGACTAGATTGCTAGGAAAAGAAAAAGCGGAAGAGAAGGTCCTGGGTCCTGGGTCCTGGGTCCTGGGTCCTGGGTCCTGGGAAATCCTAGTCCCTAGCACCTGCTTTTCCTAGCAACCTGCTTTTCCGCGCTCTTCGCCTTTCTCGCCCAGGAACCAGGGCCGCTCTTGCCATTCCTAGGACCGCACTTCGAGGACCATAGGACCGATCTTCCCCGCTCTTCCCCGCACCTTCTTTTCCTAGTCCCTAGCAACCTGCTTTTCCTAGCAACCTCGTAACTTCCCCTCTTTTTTGATCCCCGCAAACGTTTTCCCTGTTTTTTATGCTAGAATCGCCGCCAATTTTTCTCTTCCTTCGATTATGACTTTTGGAGACAACATGAAACGCGATTTAGCAATGGCATTTTCCCGCGTGACAGAAGGCGCCGCTCTGGCGGGGTATAAATGGCTTGGCCGTGGTGACAAAAATGCCGCCGATGGCGCCGCAGTTGAAGTGATGCGCACTTTGCTAAACAAAACCGAAATCAGTGGCGAAATCGTGATTGGCGAAGGCGAAATCGACGACGCGCCGATGCTCTACATTGGCGAAAACGTTGGCTTAGGCGGCGATGAAGTCGATATTGCCGTCGACCCGATCGAAGGTACACGCATGACCGCCATGGGTCAGTCGAATGCTTTAGCCGTGCTGGCGGCCGGTGAGAAAGGCAGCTTCCTTAAAGCGCCCGACATGTATATGGAAAAGCTGGTAGTCGGCCCTGACGCCAAAGGCGTGATCGACCTCAACAAGCCAGTAAAAGAAAACTTAGAAAACATCGCCAAAGCACTAGGCAAAACCCTCGACACCTTAGTGGTCATTACACTCGCCAAACCACGCCATGATGCCGTTATCGCGGAAATGCAGCAAATGGGCGTGCGCGTGTTTGCCGTGCCCGATGGTGATGTCGCCGCGTCTATCTTAACTTGCATGCCAGATAGCGAAGTGGATGTGATGTACTGCATTGGCGGCGCGCCAGAGGGCGTCGTGTCTGCTGCGGTCATTCGTGCGCTGGATGGCGATATGCAGGGCCGACTCTTGCCTCGCGACCAAGTAAAAGGGGACAACGAAGAAAACCGCCGCTTTGCCGCTTTCGAACTGGAGCGCTGCGCCGAAATGGGCGTCGAAGCGAATAAAGTGTTGAAGCTGGATGACATGGCACGCAGCGACAACGTCATCTTCTCCGCCACGGGCATCACCAAAGGCGATCTACTTGAAGGCATCAGCCGCAAAGGCAATATTGCCACCACGGAAACCCTATTGATTCGTGGCCGCTGCCGCACCATCCGCCGGATCAAATCGACCCACTACCTAGAGCGCAAAGACGACGAGATCAAGCAGATTATTCTTTAAAGGAAGAGAAGAGCAGGGGCGAGGAAGAGCAGGTACTAGGTACTAGGAAGAGCAAAACCTAGTAACCTAGTAATCTAGAAACCTCGTAACCTGCCTTTCCTAGAACCTAGAAACCTTCTTTCTTACCCAGGAACCAGGGCCGCTCTTGCCCTTTCTAGGGCCACAGGACCACAGGACCACAGGACCGCTCTTAACCGCTTTTTCCTAGAACCTAGCACCTAGCAACCTGCTTTCCCTAGAACCGCTCTTACTCTTACCCAGTGCTCTTTATCAACCCTTTTATTTACTAAACCTATGACGCATAATATTTGTACTTAAGCACCATTCAGGATACGAGCGTCTGTAGGCCAAGATGAAAACGATAGACAGGATACTCCAGTCGATTAAGCGAGATGGCTCGGTGACCGCCAAGCAACTGGCAGAAGAGTTTGGCATGACCACCATGGGGGCCAGGCAACATTTGCAAGGGTTGGAAGAGGCGGGCATCGTCAGCTTTCACGATGTCAAAGTCAAAGTGGGCCGCCCGACTCGGCACTGGTCTCTCACACTCAAAGGACACGAGCAGTTTGCCGATCGCCACAGTGAACTGACCATTCAGATGATCGACGTGGTCGAGAGCTTGTTTGGCTCTGACGGTTTAGCCAAAGTCGCCGCTGAGCGAGAGCATCGCACTTTTATCCAGTATCAAAAAGCCTTGGCCGCTTGCGGCGATCTGCACAGCAAGCTGCAAAAGCTCACGGAAATACGCGAAGAAGAAGGCTATATGGCCGAGCTTGAGCAAACCGATGAAGGTTTTCTTTTGAGCGAAAATCATTGCCCCATCTGCCGAGCCGCCACCCGCTGCCCAGCCCTATGCCAATCTGAATTCAACGTTTTTCAAAAACTGCTCGGTGAACACTGCCATATTGAGCGCACAGAACACATTATCGAAGGCCAGCGCCGCTGCGCATATCGGATAGTAAGCAGGGACTAGGCTCTAGGAAGAGCAAGAGCCTAGTACCTAGAAACCTTCTCTTCCTTAGAAACCTAGCACCTAGTATCTCTTCCCTAGCGACCCAGTGCTCTAGCCGCCTGCTTTTGCCTTTCTCGCCTAGGAACCAGGGCCGCTCTTGCCTTTCCTAGGACCGCTCTTCCTATCAACCTAGCAATCTTCTCTTCCCTAGCACCTAGAAACCTAGTACCTAGCAACCTGCCCTTCCTCGTCTCACTTCTAAGACATCACCACATCCCTGCGCCACTTTCTCATTTCTGATTTATGCTTACTTTAATGGCTACTGTTTAAATTATCACCAATCGTTACAGGGAGAGTTGCCATGGGATATCCACAACTGGACCAGAGCTTACCGTCATTCGATGAGATGATGACTCTTGCCGCCGAAAACCCGGCCGCTTTCAATCAGTTTAAGCAGGCAATGTGCAAAGAGATGATTCTCTCCGCCTCTGAAGCGATGCGCGAGCGCTTGGAGGCACAGCAGAGCCATATTGATCGCGTGATCAGCCGCTGCAAAAACCCCGATCACACCAACGTGGTGTTAATGAATGAACTGACGAAACAGATGGTGAAATTCCGCGCTGCACTGGCAAGTGACGGTAAAGAGCCATCGCGCAGTGAAGCGCAAATTATTCCCTTTACTGCGAAAAACTTCTATTGAACTGAGGCCCTGAAACGCAAACAGGGCCTCTCACTTTTTATAAGGCTCGAAACGGATATCGCTTGCAGGCTGTTGTCAGTCACGGTCAATAGCGGCGGCCGCTTAGTTCACCACTTTCTGGAAACACGCTTTGTCCATATCTCGGATATTGACCGTTAAGCTGCGCACATGGCTGGCTTGCTCTTGCAACACGGCCATGAGTTGGCGGGAAAGTTCGCGTTTTTGCTCTTCACTGCGCCCAGAAAGCAGATCAAAACTGACATGAATAAAATCCACGCTATCACCCTCTTCCCCCACCAGCCAATGATGGCAGCGCAGCGTGCGCGATTTCACTGAAGGTTTGTCAAACAAGCCGCAATCCAGCGCGACTTGGTGCAGATCTTCCAGCAATCCGGGCACATTGATGCGCTCTTCCACCGAATTGGAATATTCTAAAACTAAATGAGGCATGACCTTTCCTTTTATCATTGAGACATGGTTGGCATTTGCCTTCATAAATAGCAACCAGAAAGGAAAATGCCGAGTGATTGACTATCATTATGCCAGACAGATCACCAATCGATTGCTTTTAACCATTTTATCAGTGGATAAAGCAGCGCCGACCAGGCGAGAGAAAGCCACAACTAATGACACGAGTCATGATCTGTCCACATTATTCTGTTATATTCCTACGTAGATTTTTTACATAAATGCGCTTCACCTCGACATAGAGGTGAAACCTTGAACCAATAAAAGATATGGAGATATTCCTATGCGTCGTCCTGTAGTGATGGGTAACTGGAAACTTAACGGCAGCAAAGCAATGGTAACTGAGCTGCTAACTGGTCTTAACGCTGAACTAGAAGGCGTTGAAGGTGTTGACGTTGCGGTTGCTCCACCAGCACTTTACTTGGATATGGCTGAGCGTCTGATCGCGCAAGGCGGCAACAAGATCATTCTTGGCGCACAGAACACTGACATCCACAACAGCGGCGCATTCACTGGCGACATGTCTCCAGCGATGCTGAAAGATTTCGGTGCAACGCACATCATCATCGGCCACTCTGAGCGTCGTGAATACCACAACGAATCAGACGAATTCGTCGCGCAGAAATTTGCCTTCCTGAAAGAGAACGGCCTGAAACCTGTGTTCTGTATCGGTGAAACTGAAGCGCAAAACGAAGCGGGCGAAACTGAAGCGGTTTGTGCACGTCAAATCAACGCAGTGATCGACGCGTACGGTGTTGAAGCTCTAAACGACGCGATCATCGCTTACGAACCAATCTGGGCTATCGGCACAGGTAAAGCAGCAACTGCTGATGACGCACAGCGCATCCACGCCTCTATCCGCGCCCTGATCGCAGAGAAAGACGCAGCAGTCGCTGAGCAAGTGATCATCCAGTACGGCGGCTCTGTAAAACCAGAAAACGCAGAAGCGTACTTTGCACAGCCAGACATCGATGGTGCTCTTGTTGGTGGCGCATCTCTAGATGCGAAGAGCTTCGCAGCGATCGCGAAAGCAGCAGCGAAAATGAAAGCGTAATTTCAAACGCGCTCACTTCAATCCTAGATTGAACACGCAGATGAAAAACCGACGTCACGCACGTCGGTTTTTTTGTTGTCTATCATCGAAAAGAGCACTGAGGCTAATCTTGGCCAAACAGATCACGCGTATAAACTTTGTGCGCCACATCGCTGAGCTCTTCCACCATCCGATTCGAGACAATAACCTCCGCCTTCGCTTTGAACTGCGCTAAGTCACGCATTACGGGCGAGTTAAAAAAACGCGCTTCCTCCAGCACAGGCTCATACACTACCACCTCTATGCCGCGCGCTTTGAGTCGCTTCATGATCCCCTGCACCGAAGAAAAACGGAAATTGTCGGAGTTGGCTTTCATGATCAAGCGGTAAATGCCCACCACTTGCGGATGACGCTTTAAAATCGACTCGGCGATAAAGTCTTTACGGGTTTCGATTGGCCGAAACAATCGCTTTGATCAGGCAGTTGGGGACATCACGATAGTTGGCCAACAACTGTTTAGTATCCTTGGGGAGACAATAGCCGCCGTAGCCAAAGGAAGGGTTGTTATAGTGATCACCAATGCGTGGATCAAGCCCCACACCTTGGATGATTTGCCGGCTATCTAAACCATGTACTTCGGCGTAAGAATCCAGCTCATTGAAATAGGCCACCCGCATGGCCAGGTAGGTGTTGGAAAATAGCTTAACCGCCTCGGCTTCGGTGGCGTTTATCAGCAGTACTGGAACATCATTTTTTTCCGCAGCTTGCGCAAACAGATCCGCGACCCATCTTGCTCTCTCACTTTGCTCGCCAATAATAATGCGCGATGGGTAAAGGTTATCGTACAAAGCGCGCCCTTCTCGTAAAAACTCCGGGGCAAACAGAACGTTTTGGCCCGATTCAACACGGCGCACACGCTCAGTAAACCCGACCGGCACGGTTGAGCGCACTACCACCAGCGCTTGTGGCCGATAGCGATGCACCTCGTCAATCACCGACTCTACCGAAGAGGTGTCAAAGCCATTAGTACGCGGATCATAGTCGGTCGGCGTGGCGACAATCACCAGCTCGGCGTTTTGATAGGCGCTTGGTGCATCCACCGTCGCGGTAAGGTTGAGTAAGCCAGAAGCCATAAAACGTTGAATGTCTTGATCAACAATCGGACATTGTCGCGCGTTAATTTGCGCTACCCGCTGCGAATTTAAGTCCAACACCGTGACATGGTGGTACTGTGCTAACAGCGCGGCATTGGCCAGCCCAACATAGCCAGCCCCAACGACGGTGATCTGCATACGACACTCCGCTTTGCCTGAATGAGATTTTGTCCTAGCTCGTTTTTACCTAAGCTTGGCTTATCTCAACAAGTGAATGTGACACAGGGAAGACGAAGGCATGATCGATTCAAGACGATGTCGTCAGCGGTAGGGAGATCGCTTTTTGTGGCAAGTTTGCGTAAACTAACGCCGTCATTTTGGCTAAAATTTAATACATCAGAGGAACAGCATGAATATTCTTGTCACCGGAGGCAGTGGCTATATCGGCAGCCACACCTGTATTCAGATGATCGAAGCAGGCATGACGCCGATTATTCTCGACAATTTGTACAACAGTAAACTTTTGGTGCTGGATCGTATTCAGCAAGTCACGGGCGTGCGGCCGACCTTTTATCAAGGCGATATCCGCGATAGCGCTATCTTACAAACCATCTTTACTGAACATCACATTGATGGCGTGATCCACTTTGCTGGCCTGAAAGCCGTTGGCGAATCGGTGGAAAAACCGCTGATGTATTATGATAACAACGTTTCTGGCACCTTGAATCTCGTGCGCGAAATGGACAAAGCGGGGGTCAAAAGTCTGATCTTTAGTTCATCGGCCACGGTGTACGGTGACCCTGCCTCAGTGCCTATTCGCGAAGATTTCCCGACCTCGGCCACCAACCCTTACGGGCGCAGTAAGCTGATGGTAGAAGAGTGTTTGCGCGACTTTCACCACGCCAACCCAGAGTGGAGCATCACCTTGCTGCGCTACTTTAACCCTGTTGGCGCGCATCAATCTGGCTTGCTTGGCGAAGATCCGCAAGGCATTCCCAACAACCTGTTGCCTTTTGTCGCCCAAGTGGCGGTTGGCCGACGTGAAAAATTGGGCGTATTTGGCAACGATTACCCAACACCCGACGGCACTGGCGTGCGCGATTACATTCACGTGGTTGACTTAGCCGATGGCCATCTTGCGGCGCTGAATAAAGTGGGCCAACAAGCAGGCTTGCACATTTTTAACCTAGGCACAGGCCAAGGCAACAGCGTATTGGAAATGGTCGCCGCCTTTGAAAAAGCGGCCGAGCGCCCAATCGCCTATGAAATCAAACCACGCCGCGCTGGCGACATCGCAGAGTGCTGGGCAGACCCATCCTACGCCGCCGAAGTGCTCGGCTGGAAAGCAACGCGCTCGTTGGAGACCATGGTCGCTGATACGTGGCGCTGGCAGTCCAACAACCCGAATGGGTATGAGTGAGGAAGAACAAGAGCGGTACTGGGGAAGAGCAGGTCCTAGGACCTAGGGAAGAGCAAGAGCGGAAAAGCAAGAGCTGAAGAGAAGGTTCTGGGGTCCTAGGCCCTTGGTCCTTGGAAAAGAAAAAGCAGGTAAAGCAGGAAACGAGTTTTCTAGAAGCTAGGTTACGAGGGAAAGCAAAGCGGAAGAGAAGGACCGCTCTTCCTGCTCTTCCCTAGAACCTAGCGACCTAGGAACCAGGGCCGCTTTTCCCCGCTTTTCGCCCTTTCTCGCCTAGGAACCAGGGCCGCTCTTGCTCTGCCCAGAACCGCTTTTCAGGTCCACAGGACCGCTCTTACCCGCTCTTCCTGCTCTTCCCTAGAACCTAGCGAGCTTCTCTTCCCTTCTTTTTCCTTCTCTTCCCCCTAAAGACCCAGCAATTCATTAACCTCATTTTTATCAAAGGCTTTGGCGTCCCAGCCGTCTTCCATGCCGTACCACTCCAGTTGCTCTTGTTCTTCTTGGCTGGGCTGCGCTTTGGCGGCTGCCTCTAATAATGCGTTGTATCCCCAAATGCCGCCGCAATCTTCTGGTGGGCATGCGCCGTTTCCGGCGGTAACTTTGGGTTGCCAGCAGTCGCGCTTGTTGATTTTCTCTAACACAACGGTGTGTTGCCAATGATCACCGAAATCATAGACATAGCCCATGCTATCCCCTTCATTGCGCAGCACGGCCATCAGCGGAAGGTCATCGGCAGGCAACGGACTCTCGGGCGAGTTGTCGATATTGCCCAGTTGAGTGAGAAAGGTATAACCGTGGTAGTTATCCCACCCCATCACATCTTGCAGCAGGTTATGTAGCGAGTGCATGTCGATGCTGCTCGATACCGTAAAACGGCGCCACACTTTTGGTTTGCTCTCCATCAACTGCACTTTGAGTACATAGCCGGTAGGCTCCGCAAGTTCACTGAAGATCTTATCCAGTTGCTGATCTTGCTGGCTCTCATGCAAGCTCTCTTCCGCCAACCAATCAAACAGCGGGAAGGTTTTTCGACCTAATCCACCCTCTTGGAGCAAAAACGCACAGGCGAGATAGCTGTTGGCCGGGGCTATCAACAAATTTGGCGGCAGCAGAGAAAAATGCGCCAGTAAAGCGGCATGAGAGAGCGCTTCGATATAGCGCTGTGGCTGCGCCAAATAGCAGTGGTCTCGCACTTGGCGCGCTTTAATCAAGGTTGGGTCAATGTCGTGCACTAGCCAAGTTTTGAGCATCGGTGTATTGAGCAACATTTTGCTCACTTTGCGTTCATTGTCTCGCCAATCCGGCTCTTGTGTTTCAAAGTGACAGATTTCAGCGATGTGATCGATGTTAAACGCCTGCGGCTCACTCCACGCGTTGGGTAGCAAAGCCAGAATCTGCAGGGTATCGACCGACATACGCTCCGGGCTGGCTTGCTGCTCGTGCAACGCCCAAGGGAATAGATGACGCAGCAAGAGCGGATCACACGGGATGGCCCCCACTTCACCTTTTATTGTCTCGACCATGTGTTGAAAATGGTGACGATCAATATTAGGGCTAAAGTAGCTATCGACTAAGCCGTAGCCAAGCCGAAATACCCCGCCTACTTGGTGGAAATGTTTGCCATCGGCATCTTTCACCAGCGCAAGAAAGAGCGTGGAGTGCTGACCATCCGCAAAGGCGGCATACAGCTCCACCACTTGGCTCGGCTTGCTTTGTTTGGCATGTTGCATCGCAAGGCGGTTCCATTTGGGCAAATGGGCCTTAACCTTTTCATCAGCAAAACGCTGCACCAACAGCAGGTAGTTACGATTGGTTAAAAACTTCCACTGCTTCTCGGCAACGTCATTCAACAGTTTCTGCTGCAACGCTGGCAATCTCTGACTCTTTGTGCAAGCTGAGCAGCAACAGCGCGTCCACAATCCACTTCTGCTTGAGAAAGCAGGACAGTAAGATTTCCACCCCTTCAACGGGGTACACCGCCAACTCATCGCTGATCATTTGGCAAAACGCAAAGCCACTGTCAATCCCTTGCTGAGTGATCTGCTTGGCCATCTTGTCCAGCATTTTCTGAGGGTCTACAGGTAGGCTTGGTACATTCGTTGGCTGATCTTGCACTTGCAGCTCGGCAAGGGCGTCGATCACAGCAGGGGCAATCGGCAATTGATGTGACTTAAGCACTTTGACCATGCTGTAAGCCATCTGCAGATTAATCTCCCCGCCTTCAAGCAGATCAAGCAAACAACTGTTGAGGATGGGTAGCATCTCCTGCGCGTCGCCATTACGCAGTTGGATACGCAATTCGTTGGCCATAAAGTCGAAGTAAGGCAGGAAGGTATCGCTATACGCTTCGGCCGCTTCATCCGGCATGGTCATACCAAACGGCAAAGCAAACAATAAGGTGGTAGGCTCTGCAAGGTAAGCCAGTTCATCGCGTGTCAGTTGCTCAAAGGTTTTTTGCTCAGCCACCATACCTAAGAGTTTCTGTAGCGGCTGGGGGAAATGATTTTTCATGCAAATTCAAATGTAAAAAGTGATGGCAAACAGTGTATGCAGTTTCGCCTCTCACGGCTATCCCTTGGGGAAAAAATGGGAGGAAGGGCAAGGAAGAGCGGAAGAGAAGGTCCTAGGAAAAACAGGTCCTAGTTCCTAGGGAAGAGCAGGGACTAGGAAGAGCAAGGGCGGAAGAGAAGGTCCTGGGGGTCTGGGTCCTGGGGAAAGAAAAAGCAAGTAAAGCAGGAAACGAGTTTTCTAGAAGCTAGATTACTAGGAAAAGAAGGTTCTGGGTCCTGGGTCCTATGGTCCTGGGAAAGTCAAAAGCGGAAAAGCAGGGGCGAGTTTGCTAGGGGCTAGACTACTAGGGACTAGATTGCTAGGAAGAGCAAGTGCGGAAGATCGGAAAAATGGTCTCACTCTTCCTGCTCTTCCTGCTCTTCCTGCTCTTCCCTAGAACCTAGCGACCTAGCGACCTAGGAACCAGGGCCGCTCTTCCTAGAACCTAGAAACCTGCTCTTTTCTCGAAACCTTCTTTTCCTAGCAACTTTTTTCCCCTAGCAACCTGCCCTTCCCTACAACCTCACAACCCCAGTGTAACCCGTGGCATTCAATGCTTGAGCAAAGGCTTGCTTGCTACTTGGTTCACCGTGGATGAGATGAATTTCTTGCGGTGCTTGGCCAATGCCATGGATAAACGCCAGCAACTGAGATTGATCCGCATGGGCAGAGTAGCCCGACATCACGTGGATACTGGCTTTTACTTCGACTTCCTCGCCATCGATACAGAGGTTTTGTTCACCTTGAGCGATGCTACGCCCAAGCGTTCCCTCGGCCTGATAGCCTGCCAAAATCACATCGGTGCGTTCATCGCTCAGCAGCGCTTTCAAATAGTCGACAATTCGTCCGCCCTGACACATTCCCGAAGCGGCCACCACAATCGCCGCGTCCCCGGTTGACACCAAACGGTTGACTAACGCTTGATGAGTGCGGTAATCGCTAATCTGAATACATTGATCAAACGCCAGTGGATGGCGATGCATCTCCAAACGCTGCTTGGCTTCCTCCCCCCATAAGGTTTTAAAGCGCCGATAAGATTGCGTCACTTGCTGGGCCATCGGCGAGTCTAGAATAATGGGCAAATCAGCAGCAATTTTATGCTCATAGATCAGGCGCTCAAGGTCAAACAGCAGCTCTTGGGTACGGCCAACACTAAAAGCAGGGATTAAAATGGTGCCACCATCGGCTAAAGAGCGTTGAATGATTTTGCGCAGCGTTTCCGCTCGGCCTGCGACATCATCATGGTTGCGGTTGCCATAGGTGCTCTCTATTAGCAGATAATCGGCCCGCTCTGGTGGTTGCGGATCGGGCAACAGCGGCGTATTACTCGGGCCTAAATCGCCAGAAAACACCACCACTTCACCACTGGCTAAGCGAATTTCAACGTAGGCCGAACCTAAAATATGCCCAGCGGGTTGAAAGCGCAGCTCAAGCAAAGCTTCCGTGTTGCTCAGAGCGGAAAGTGTAAGCCACTCACCGTAGCCCAATGGACGCAAACGCTGTTTAACGGCGTGTAAAATTTGCTGTATTTGTTGGCGATTAAGGCCCAACTGTAACTTAAGGCCATCTTCTAACATCAGTGGGATCAGCTCTGCACTGGCGGGGGTAGCGTAGATTGGCCCGCGAAAGCCAGCGGCAAGTAGCCACGGAATGCGACCGATGTGATCGATATGCGCATGAGTGACAATCAGCGCATCAATATGCTCAACGGAGAAATTTAATTCAGCCTGCGCCGACTCTTTGCCCTGAAACAGGCCACAATCGATTAATAGCGCCATGCCATCTGCGCGCAGCTCATGACAAGAGCCAGTAACGGTATCTTTACCACCATGATGAAGTATTTGCATTTCCTTTGCCTTAGTCACCAATAAGATAGGAAAACGCTAGCATATTCGCTTTTACTTGAGCGCAAATTGTTGGAAATTTTCGAGGAAGGGCAGAAAAGCAGGAGCGAGGTTGCTAGGGGCTAGATTGCGAGGAAGAGCAAGGGCGGAAGAAATGGTCCTGTGGTCCTGTGGTCCTGTGGTCCTGTGGTCCTGTGGTCCTGTGGTCCTGTGGAAAAGCTAAGAGCGGCACTGAGGAAAGCAAGGCCCTTGGTCCTAGTAAAAGAAAAAGCGGAAAGCAGGAGCGAGATTGATAGGGACTAGATTGCTAGGAAGAGCAGGAGCAAACCTAAAAAACTAGCGCCCTGCTCTTCAGGGCCATAGGGCCACAGGACCGCTCTTAACCGCTCTTCCTAGTCCCTAAAAACCTAGCACCTAGCACCTAGTACCTAGTACCTAGCCCCTAGCGACCTATTTCCTACCTATACAAATTCTCGTAACAGTAGTTGGTGGCTTCGATGTAGCCTTCTACGCTGCCGCAATCGAAACGTTGGCCTTTGAATTTATAGGCTAGCACGCAGCCGTTTTGCGCTTGTTTAAGTAGCGCATCGGTAATTTGGATTTCACCGCCTTTGCCGGGCTCGGTTTGCTCGATGAGCTCAAAAATATCGGGGGTGAGGATATAGCGACCAATAATCGCGAGATTGCTTGGCGCGGTGCCGGGTTCTGGTTTTTCAACCATGTTGTCGACACGGAAAATGTCATCTTTGATCATTTCACCAGAAATAACGCCATACTTATGAGTTTCATCTTCTGGGACTTCTTGCACCGCCACAATCGAGCAGCGGAACTGGTTAAACAGCGCCACCATTTGCGAAAGCACGCCTTGCTGTTGGTTTACGCACAGGTCGTCTGCCAGTACAACCGCAAATGGGTTATCTCCCACCAGCTCTCGCCCGGTTAAAATCGCATGGCCCAAGCCTTTCATCTCGCTTTGGCGGATATAAGTGTAACTGGCTGAGTCAATCAGTTTACGGATATCACCCAGCAGCGCCTCTTTGCTGGTGCCACTGATTTGGTGCTCCAGCTCGTAGTTTTTATCAAAGTGATCCATCAGCGCATGTTTGCCACGGCCAGTGACAATACACATGGAGTCCATACCGGCTTCAATTGCCTCTTCAACGCCATACTCGATCAACGGCTTGTTGACCACTGGCATCATCTCTTTCGGCATCGATTTTGTGGCTGGGAGAAAACGGGTGCCGTAACCTGCGGCGGGGAATAAACATTTTTTAATCATTATTACTAACCAACTGCGTTAAAAGAAAATTTAGGCTCTAGATATTTGCTTCAAGGGCACTAGGTTACGAGGATGAATAAAAAAAGCAAGAATAGACGCCCATCCCCCCCCTTGGCAACAATTCCCGCCCAGGAACTAGGACCGCTCTTGCTCTTTCCAGGACCGCTTTTCGAGGACCGTAGGGCCACAGGACCGCTCTTCCTAGTCACTAGAAACCTAGCACCTAGCACCTAGCACCTAGCACCTAGCACCTAGCAACCTATTTTTCCTAACAACCTTCTTTCGCCTTTCTCACCTTTGATACAAAGATAAAAATTGCTGGCTGACTTTGAACGAGCAATAAATAAACAATGTGATACAGTTTGCGTTGGATCATAAATGCGCTAAAATTGTTCGCATACTAATTTAATAATTCACCTGTTGGCTTAATCATGTTCCTAGAACTTTCCTTTATCTTTTTCACGTCTTTCACCACGCTGTTTTTAATGCGCAAAGTTGCGAAACGAATCGGCTTGGTGGATAAACCAAACGCTCGTAAACTTCACACTGGCGCGGTACCGCTGGTTGGAGGCATTTCAATTTGCCTAGTGTTGGCTCAATTTTTGGTTTTCAAGCCCGATACCATTGCCCACAGTTGGCTATATTTGGCTTCTATCGTGCTGCTGACGATTGTCGGAGCACTGGATGATAAAATTGACCTGAGCTTCAAAGTTCGCATGGGCGTACAAGCGATACTCTCATTGGTGATGATTAATGCCGCTGGCATTGAACTGCACAGTTTGGGCAATATGTTTGGCGTCGGGGAGATTTATCTCGGCTGGGTCGGCTCTATCATTACCATTCTTGCCGTAATTGGCGCGATTAACGCCTTTAACATGGTCGATGGCATTGATGGCTTACTTGGCGGCCTTTCTATTGTTACCTTTGGCGCACTGGCATTTTTGCTTGATGTCGATAGCCAGCACGGCTTGGCTTACCTTTGCGTGGTGATTATCGTCGCTATGCTACCCTACATTTTGATGAATTTAGGGATTTTAGGTCGTGAGCGTAAAATCTTTATGGGTGATGCAGGTAGCATGATGATCGGTTTTACCGTCATTTGGTTGTTGCTTGGTGTGAGCCAAACGGGTAAAGAACCCCCTATGCGCCCTGTGACTGCTCTCTGGCTAATTGCCGTACCGCTGATGGATATGGCTGCGATTATGATCCGCCGTATTCGCCGTGGGGATTCTCCATTCAAACCCGACAGAGAACATCTGCACCATATTTTCCAACGCTTAGGCTTTACTTCTCGCCAAACTCTAGTAATTATTTGCGGCTTCGCCAGTTTGTTTGCCGCTTTCGGTATTTATGGCGAAGCGGCTGGCTTAAGCGAAGCGTTTATGTTCTACAGCTTCATTACTTGCTTCTTAGTGTATGCCACATTACTAAATTACGTATGGCGTATTACCAGCTTTATCCGCAGCCGCTTGGGAAAAGCGGAGGAAGCCGACTTAGTACAAAGTCAGCAGTAGCCCGCCAAACGAAGCAAGAAAAAGCAAAATCCAAAAAATAGAAAAAGCCCTGCACGGTGAAATAGTGCAGGGCTTTTTGTTTATTTCGGCTCTGCGCCCATTTTATTACCGATCCAACGCGAAATAAGGCTCTGCTTAAACTCATACCCGCCTAATAGATAATAGTAGTCATGTGCGCCGCTACCTGTGCGAGAAATCTCGACCAAGAGGTTGGCATTGCGCATTAACGAGATAAACGTTTTCTGGTTTTTAATACCCAACTCTGCCATTAATTGGGCGTGGCTAATCGGGTGTGGAAAAGCGTTCAGACAGATAAGCAATAGCTCATGCGTTTCGACCAGAGGCGCACTCAACGTATCTGGCAAGGAGCTTGCGCTGCTCCTCAATAGGGAGGTACCAACTCATGTAAACTCATCTCCCTTTCTTCTCGGCAACAATCGCTTGAATACGGGCTTCGATAGGGTGCTTATTGTGCCGCTGTTGATATTCAGCAAAGCAGCGTTCCAAAATTTCTGGCCGCTTGCTTTGAACTGAGGAGCTTTGCACAGAGGAATTTTGCGCAGTAGGTGTTGGCACGGAGCTCAATGATTGCATACGCTGCAATCGGTTAGCTCGGCTTTTCGCCGCACTTCTTAACCAGCTATTGATAAAAAACTTGAGGGTTTCTCGCGGCCTGCGTTTTTCTTCATTGAGGTAAAGCCACATGCGCATGGCTTGAAGCTCTTGCTGAATATTGAGATTGGGGTAAGTTTCTATCAGCAATTGGTAAAACTCTTGACTGACCGCCGTTTCGCCTTCTGATGTGAGTAAGGTGATGACCGCAGGTTGCAAGCTGCCCTGCTCAAGATAAGTTTTATTTAATGTATTGGATATGGGTGCAGCAGATTCTTCTTGGTTATGGGGTTGCTGTTGAGATGATTCAAGCGCTTGCGGTGGTGCAAGGGCATGCGAGGATTGAGGGGCATTTGACGCAAGACAAAACTGCAGTTGAAAAAGGTTACTGCGCTGATAACCCTTGGCAAAACGCGGCACTTTTTTCACATGGCCTTGCTGTTGCAAAATCTTAATGTGATTTTTAACCGAGCGCACTGACACATTGCAGCAGGTGGCCAAGTATTCGTATGAGGGAAAGCAACTCCCCTGATGATCGGCCAGATCCGCTAGCGAGATCAATAACAGCTTGGTGATGGGGGAGCCCGTTTGTACCGTCAGGGCATGGAAAAGATAAGGTTGGCTCATGATTGCGCTCCTTCGCGGCAAAAATTGGAAATAAACCTTATCCAATCAGCGAAAGGGCGAAATGTGACCGCTCAGTAAGAAAAAACTGCACACTAATTGCGTATAATTTAATCGAGTTAGTAATTTACAAACCTAGACAAACCTATGTTACCAATAGGATGCGATGCATATCAAAAAAGCGCATATTCATCAAAATAATAGTCTGTTCGTTTGTTCCATCTCAGCCAAAACCCGTTAACTTAGCTCAACAGAGATGCCAACCGCCCCCAACTCTCCACTCAATCACCTACTAAATAAACCATCGCGATCCAATCACTTTTCCACCTTAGCGCCGACTTTCTCCTTCGGTGGCATCTCAAACATCATCACGGGGGAGGCGAAATGAGGCCAGTTGCCACCATAAGGAGCCGCATGCACTCAGCACCATTAGAGGCACTGATCCAGCTTTATCATCCAAAAACCGCCAGCCAGGAGACAGCGCAGCACACGCTACCTGAGCCGGATGAACTAATCGACGCCCTTCGCCAAGCCGAGCGCGCCCACCCCATCGGCTTTGCCCTGTTTGAGCTACGCTACCTTGGTTACAGCGCCGCCAGTTACCAGCGATTACTCACTCTGTGCCGCGATTACCTAGCAAAAGGAGAAAACATGAAACAAGCCCGCCAATACGCCGAGCAGGAACTGATTAAGTTTTGTCAGGAGATGAGGGAAGACAGGTCCTAGGTCCTAGGGAAGAGCAGGGGCGAGGAAGAGAAAAAGCGGAAGAGAGGGTCCTGGGTTCTAGGTCCTGGGCCCTGGGAAGAGCGGATAAAGCAGGAGCGAGACTGCTAGGGACTAGGTTGCTAGGAAGAGCGGAAAAATGGTTCTGGGTTCTGGGCCCTTGGTCCTAGGAAAAGGAAAAGCAGGAAACGAGTTTTCTAGAAGCTAGGTTACGAGGGAAAGCAAGAGCGGAAGAAAAACTACTCTTTCCTAGAACCTAGCGACCTAGGAACCAGGGCCGCTCTTACCCGCCCTTTCTCGCCCAGGAACCAGGGCCGCTTGCCCTTCCCAGGACCGCCCTTCCTAGCCCCTATCAACCTTCTCTTCCCCACTTTTTAAGGAGAAACAATGCACTACATCACCATTCATTGCTCGGCGACGTCGCCGGAACAGAACATTGGCGTTAGCGAGATCCGAGCCTGGCACCGAGCCAAAGGTTGGCGAGATATTGGTTACCACTGGGTGATTACCCGCCAAGGTGAGTTACAAACAGGACGACCGATAACGCAGCAAGGAGCGCATGTACGCGGCCACAACCAAGGCAATATCGGCATTTGTTTAGTTGGCGGGGTCAACTCGCAAAAGCAAGCAGAGTGCAACTACACCGACGCACAATGGCACACGTTACGCGAGCTCATCCAGCGCTTGCAGCGCCGCTACCAGATTGCCGATGCGCATATCCTCGGCCACCGGGATTGGCCAACAGGCAAGCACAAAGCCTGCCCCTGTTTTGATGTGGGGGAAATTAAGAATCGAGATTAGAGTTTTTTAGAGCGGAAAAGCGGAAGAGAGGATCCTGGGTTCTAGGAAAGGCAGAGGCAGGTCCTAGGTCCTGGGAAGAGCGGATAAAGCAGGAGCGAGTTTGCTAGGGACTAGATTGCTAGGAAGAGCGGAAAAATGGTTCTGGGTTCTGGGTTTCTGGGCCCTTGGTCCTAGGAAAAGGAAAAGCAGGTAAAGCAGGTAAAGCAGGAAACGAGTTTTCTAGAAGCTAGGTTACGAGGGAAAGCAAGAGCGGAAAAGAAGGTCCAGGGTTCTGGGTCCTTGGTCCTGGGAAAAGCAGGAGCGGAAGAAAAAGCGCTCTTTCCTAGAACCCAGCAACCCAGGAACCAGGGCCGCTCTTCCCCGCCCTTTCTCGCCCAGGAACCAGGACCGCTCTTAACCGCCCTTCCCCGCTCTTCCTGCTCTTCCTGCTCTTCCTAGTACCTAGCACCTAGTACCTAGAACCTTCTTTCCCCTGCTCTTTCCTAGCCCCTAGCAACCCTCTTTTCCTAACAACCAACCACCAAGGAGAAAAAACTATGTGGCAGCGAATTTTTGGCAGCCAAGATCTACTCAAGCAAAGCCTAACAACTTTAAGCGAAGCCGGAGATGCGATGTTTTTTACTGATGAAGAGAAAGCCAAGCACACCATCAACCTGTTGAAAGCCTACGAGCCGTTCAAACTGGTGCAGCGCTGTATCGTGTTGCTGTTTACCGTGCCATACGTGAGCTTGCAAAGCATGGTGATTCTCGGCTGTATGCACGGGTTTGACTGGCAGCCGATTAGCGAGATGATCAACGAAGCCTTTGGCTACCCAGTACTGGCGGCGGTAGGCTTGTATTTAACCGGAGGGGTATTGCCGAAGAAATAAGGAAGAGAAGGAGAGGAAGAGCAGGCCCTAGGTCCTAGGGAAGAGCAGGGACGAGATTGCTAGGAAAAGCAAGGGCGAAAAAAGCAGGGACTAGATTACTAGGAAAAGAAGGTCCTAGGTTCTGGGCCCTTGGTCCTAGGAAAAGAAAAAGCAGGTAAAGCAGGAAACGAGTTTTCTAGAAGCTAGGTTACGAGGGAAAGCAAGAGCGGAAAAGAAGGTCCAGGGTTCTGGGTCCTTGCTCCTTGGTCCTGGGAAAAGCAGGAGCGGAAGAAAAAGCGCTCTTTCCTAGGACCTAGCAACCTAGGAACCAGGGCCGCTCTTCCCCGCCCTTCCTGCTCTTCCCTAGTCCCTAGAAAACTAGTCCCTAGAAACCTGCTTTTCCTATCACCTACCTGCTTTTTTAACCTGTGGGATTATGCTTAGTTAAAAACGCGTGCGACACGTCCCGTTGAGGTGATGGTATATTCTTGGGCAAAAGCAGGAATAAATGCTGATTCGCCTTTTTTCAACAGCAAGGTCTCTCCAGACGGATGCGAAACCGTGGTATCAGCATCAATCGCAAATACAATTTCTGCACTTTCAACATAGATCCGCTCAGCTTCTGCTTTAACGAAGCAATCAAACGCAAAATCGGGCACAGGCACCAAGTAGCTTTGCTTGTTCCCGTCAACCACAGGTTGTAGCAACAGAGTTTCTTTAGGCTTCTCGGCAAAAAGAGTACAGCGAGCCAGTTCGGCAACATCAATATGTTTTGCGGTTAACCCAGCACGCAGCACGTTGTCTGAATTCGCCATCACTTCCAAACCTGCACCTTTGAGGTAGGCGTGAGGGGTTCGGGCATCTAAGTACATGGCTTCGCCAGGCTGCAAAGTGAGCACATTTAACATGAGCGGCGCAAACAGGCCGATGTCGCCAGGGTAGGTTTGGGCAAGCTCTAAGATCAGCACAAACTCAACACGGCTATCTTGGTTTAACACCTGCTGATGCGCGTACGTGAGCAGCGCATCTAACGCTTGCTGCTTCTCTTCACCTTCAAGCGATAAAATGCCGACAAAGAAAGCTTCTAAACCTGAAGAAGTTTGATCGGCGCGAAACTGCGCCAGCAAACTCGCCACCTGAGGGATGTGCAGTTTAGCCACCAATTGATCGAAAAACGCAATGATCTCAGCAAAACGGCGAAAACCATTCATCGCTTGATACGACGTTAAAGCGTAAACCAACTCCGGCTTATGGTTCGCATCGCGGTAGTTTCTCTGTGGATGAGCACGCTCGATGCCTTGTGCCTCTTCTTTGGCAAAGCCAAGCTCTGCTTCTGCCTTGCTTGGGTGCACCTGAATAGAGAGCGCATTCCCCGCTGCTAACACTTTAAACAAGTAGGGCAACTCACCAAACTGCTCTGCTGTGCGTGGTGATAATATGTCCGGTTTGTTGCGTTCAATCAGCTCAGAGAGCAAATGCACACCATCTGCGCATTGTACCTTAGAACAGCCATTTGGGTGTGCTCCCATCCAAATTTCAGCTTGTGGTTGTTGCTCGGCATTTTCGATACCAAACAACGACTGCAGCGCCGTTTTACTGCCCCACGCATAATTTTGGATGGTGTTTTCTAGCTTAAATAGATAGTTTTTCGTCATGATAAAAGCAAAACGCTTAACTGCTGTGAGCAACTAAGCGTTTCTCTCTCCTACAGCTGTTGCACTTTCGCAAGCACTTGATTGACGATAGCCTGAGCCTGCTCATAGCTATGGGCCTCGGCATAGCAACGCAGTTCAGGGGCGTTGCCCGATGGACGCAAATGGAAAATCGAGTTATCCGATAAGGTGATACGCAACCCATCGGTGGTGTCCAGCGCCTCTACCGTAAGGCCAGTAAAGCCAACTTGCTCGCTAAGCGCTTGGGCATTTTGTGTACCCGCTTGCACAATCGCCACACTCTTCTCTGTAGCAAAATTTTGAATACGATCGCTATGAGTGTAGCGTTTAGGTAGTGCTTCTACTAATGCCGCAATGCCCGATTCATTTGCCGCAGAGAGAAGCATAATAAAGGGCAACACAGCGTCGCGTGTTGGCAGTGCTTTGAGTGCTTTGCCATTGATTTTGACGTCAGAGCCTAACAGATAGCCGCCATTGGCCTCAAAACCAGAGATGGCGTCATACTGTTTAGCCAGCTCGGCAAACTCGGCGATCACATAGGGGGAACCAATACGAGTGCGCGACACGTGGCTAAATTGCGGGATGGACTCTATCACCGTATTGCAACTTACTGGCACCGCCAGCGCATGCATGTTCATTGCCTGTGCACACAACACGCCAAGAATATCGCCACGTAGCCATTCACCATTTTCATCGGCAACTAATGGCCTGTCACCATCGCCATCGGTAGAGAAAATTGCATCCAGTTGATACTGCTGTGACCACGCTCTGGCCTTGGCCTTATCCGCTTCGGATACCGCCTCGGTATCAATGGGCACAAACTCGTCACTACGCTCAAGTGAAATCACTTCAGCACCTAGTGCGGTAAATAGAGGTTGATAAAGATCGCGCCCCGCGCTGGAGTGCTCATAAATACCGATGCGCTTACCCGCCAGCAAATAGTTTTCAAACAAGGCGGTGTAACGCTCAATATAAAGCTCAGCCGCGTGTGTGTTCACTACCAGAGACGGAAGTTCTTGTGGCAAGGTAAATTCCACTTGCGCCGCTAAAATGGCTTGTTCGTCTGCTTTGGTAATTTCACCATCTGGGCGGTAAAACTTCAGGCCATTGCGATCAAATGGAATGTGGCTACCTGTCACCATAATACAGGGAATATTTTGCTGCATCGCCGCATAGGCAAGCGCAGGCGTTGGAACAACACCGTAGTACACGGCTTCTAAGCCTTGTGACTCAATCGCAGCAATACACGCTTGCGCCATGGCGGGGCTACTTGGGCGGTTATCAATCGCAATCGCAACCTGCTGGAAGTCAAAATGGCCTTGTAAGCTGGCCAAAAAAGCATGAGTGAACGCGGCGCAAGCTTGCGGGGTAAATTGAGTCACCAAGCCTCGCGCGCCACTGGTGCCGAACTGGATACTAGAGTGCGCAATTACCGTTGATGTCATTAACATTTTTTTGCCCCTAACTTGTAGCGATACATATCTAATAAAAAAATAGGTGCAGAAATCAATGTACGCCTCCACAATCTTTTGGGCTCACCAATAAGCCTTACTAACCACTCCAAATGTAAATCGATCCATATTTTTTTCGGTCTTTTTACATTGCCAGCATAGAAATCGAAAACAGCTCCAATTCCTGAAATCATTTTTCCATTAATTTCAGCATGCATCTCATAAATAAGCTTTTCTTGCTTTGGAGCTGTAAGCCCAACCCAAATTACATCAGGAGAAAAATCGTTAATTAATTTGATAAAAGTTTGAATGTCAGCATTTGAAAACTCTGTCTTATAAGGTGGAGAATAAACAGAGACACTTACATTAGGAAACTCTACATTTGTTTTCTTTACTATATCTCTTAGAACCTCATCCGTGCTTCCCAAAAAAAACACTTTACCTGAAGAGTTATTTAGAACACGCATCGTTTCTAAGTAAAGATCTGCGCCCGCTATCTTCCTAATATTTTTGCTGTATAGCTTATTTGCAGCCAGAACAATACCACTACCATCTGGTATTAATTCATCTGAAGCGAGTAGTGCCTGTTTAAAATCAACATCTCTTTTGGCTTCCACATAAGAGTGAGGGTTAATAGTATTAACAACTCTTAAACTATTACCATTCAATGAATCTAAAACAATGGTATTAACATCCCTAGTAGAAACCTTATATCCAAGAATATTTAAAAACATGCTAATATCCTACTCCATACTCTTCTAGACGAACGATATCATCTTCGTCAAGATAACTGCCTGAGCGCACTTCAATAAGATGCAAATCGACCTTACCAGGGTTTTCAATACGATGTGCCGAACCCAATGGAATATAAGTCGATTGGTTCTCACTGAGCAAATAACTTTTCTCGCCATTAGTCACTTTCGCGGTGCCTTGAACTACCACCCAATGTTCTGCTCTGTGGTGATGCATCTGCAGCGCGGTTTTCTCCCCTGGTTTGACTCGCAAATGCTTCACATGAAAACGCTCCCCTTCAGCGATTTCATCGTGTGATCCCCAAGGGCGATAGACTTCGCGATGCTGCTCACATTCACGGCGATTTTGTGCTTTTAATTGATTAACAATATTTTTGACATCTTGAACCTTATCTTTATTGGCGACCAAGACAGCATCTTTGGTTTCAATAATCACCAAGTTATCGACACCAACGGTAGAAACCAACTTATTTTGCGCATAGATATAGCTATTGCAGGTTTGTTCCAGCATCACATCACCAACCACGGCATTACCTTGGTGATCTTTTTCTGACACTTCCCACAAGGCACTGAATGAGCCAACATCACTCCAACCTGCATCCATCGGCACCACAAGCGCATCTTGAGTTTTTTCCATTACCGCGTAATCAATGGAATCGTCCGGACATTCAGCGAATTTATCTTCGGCCAAACGAATAAAATCGAGATCTGCTCTAGCACCTTGCATCGCCAATTCACAGGCTTGTAAGATATCGGGACGATGGGTTTTTAGCTCCGCTAAGTAGCGTGAGGCTTTAAATAGGAACATACCACTATTCCAGTAGTATTCTCCCGAACTGAGGTACAGCTCTGCGGTAGCTAGGCTGGGTTTTTCGACAAACTGCGCGACGCGATAGGCGGATTCACCAACAGGCTCACCTTGCTTAATATAACCGTAACCAGTTTCTGCTGCGGTCGGCACAATGCCAAAAGTGACGAGCATACCTTTCTCTGCGGGTGCCATCGCAGCTTCTACCGCTTGCACAAAAGCCATTTGGTTTTGCATCACATGATCCGCCGCCAAAACCAGCAACAACGGATCTTGTCCATTACGCGTAGCTTGTAGCGCTGCAAGAGCAATGGCTGGCGCGGTATTACGACCAACGGGCTCTAAAATAATACCGCCGTGCTTTAAACCTTGCTGACGAAGTTGCTCTGCAACAATAAAACGGTGCTCTTGGTTACAAATTAATACTGGTGCCTGATGGGCCAAACCATCTAAACGTAGCACGGTTTCTTGCAGCATGGTTTTATCGCTAGCCAAGCTGATAAATTGTTTAGGGTATAAACTGCGCGATAGCGGCCAAAGACGGCTACCCGTGCCCCCCGCCATAATTACAGGTAATAACATGACCGTTACCTACTTGTTATTTATAGTTATCTGAAAAATACGCTTTAGTATTACGATGAACTTGCTCTGAAGTGAGCAAATCCTGTACATCCCACCAATGATAGTGATGATGCTGCTCTGCAGGGAGCGAATGAAGATCAAGATCTAAGGTGAGTTGGTAGCCCAATACCACATAGTGGGTAGAGAAGTCCGTTCCGGAAAAGTTATCACTATAGAGGTGTTGATAAGGGCCGAGGAACGTTGCTTCGAACAAGGGCACGGGGCGTCCCAGTTCGACTTGTGTTAAACGCAAAAAAGCCTGTTCAAAGGTTTCATCTTTGCCAATACGACCACCGGGAACAAACCAAAACCCTTGCGCGGGTCGGTTGGTTCTTAACCCTAACAGAACTTGGCCATGAAGATTGCGAATGATCAAGTCCATAGAGACCAGAGGCGTAGAGGCAACGACAGTTTTAAAGGTTGCTTCATCCAGTCGTTGCATCTGTTTTTACCTGTTACCGATTCTCTAGCCTATTTACGGAAGTTTTCTTGATTGGCCAAGAACCACTGATAAGTCTTGCTTAAGCCTTGTTCAAGGCTGACTTGATAACGCCAACCTAAAGCCGCCAAGCGTGATACATCCATCAATTTGCGTGGCGTACCATCTGGCTTGGTGCTATCAAAGACCACTTTGCCTTCAAAGCCAACCACCTTGGCCATGGTTTCGGCCATTTCGCGAATGGTGCAATCAACACCCGTACCCACATTAATATGTGACAACATAGGTTCGGTATTAGTTTGATAAGTTTGATTATCTAGCTCCATAACATGAACAGACGCTGCCGCCATATCATCCACATGCAAGAATTCACGCATCGGTGTGCCTGTACCCCAAACGACAACCTCAGCATCACCACGAAGTTTTGCTTCATGGAAGCGACGCATCAATGCCGGAATAACGTGGGAGTTTTCTGGATGGAAGTTATCATTCTCGCCATACAAGTTGGTCGGCATCACGCTGCGGTAATCTCGGCCATATTGACGATTATAAGACTCACACAATTTAATTCCGGCGATTTTGGCTATCGCATACGGCTCATTAGTGGCTTCTAGAACACCTGTCAGCAAAGCTGCTTCCGTCATAGGCTGAGCAGCCAGCTTAGGGTAGATACATGAAGATCCGAGAAACAGCAAATGTTGCACGTTATTCAGATGAGCTGCATGGATGATATTACATTCCATGATCAAGTTCTGATAAATAAACTCAGCAGGATAAGTGTTGTTGGCATGAATACCGCCAACTTTAGCTGCCGCGAGATAAACTTGATCAATTTGCTCGGCCGCGAAAAAGTCATTGACGGCATTTTGGTTAAGCAGATCGAGCTCACTACGCGAACGAGTGATAATTTCGACATCGTCGCGTTGAGCGAGTTGACGAACAATCGCTGAGCCAACCATTCCATTATGGCCGGCAACAAAAATACGTTTTTTCACAGTCATTACCGCTTAGTTTTCTAGAGAAATCGCCACATCAAAGCCATGTGCTTTTAATAATGCATGTTGCTTGGCTTTAGCGATATCGGCTGCAACCATTTCTGCACACATTTCTTCAACGGTGATTTCTGGTACCCAGCCTAGTTTAGCCTTGGCTTTGCTTGGATCACCTAGGAGCGTTTCTACTTCTGCAGGGCGGAAGAATTTAGGACTAACACGGACAATCACATCTCCTACCTTGACCAATGGCGCTTTTTCACTATCTATCGCAGTCACGGTGGCAATTTCATCGACGCCTTCACCGGAGAAACTCAAGCTCAATACCTGCTTCTTTGGCAGACATACGTACAAACTCACGAACCGAAATTTGCTTGCCAGTCGCAATGACAAAATCATCAGCAACCTCTTGCTGGAGCATCATCCATTGCATGCGCACGTAATCTTTAGCATGTCCCCAATCACGCAATGCATCCATATTGCCAAGATATAAACAAGACTCTAAACCTTGGGAGATGTTAGCGATAGCACGAGTGATTTTACGCGTAACAAAAGTTTCACCACGACGTGGCGATTCGTGATTAAACAAAATACCGTTACACGCATACATACCGTAAGATTCACGATAGTTCACCGTGATCCAATAAGCGTACATTTTCGCGACTGCGTAAGGAGAGCGAGGGTGGAACGGTGTGGTCTCTTTTTGAGGGATCTCTTGCACCTCACCATAAAGCTCAGATGTAGACGCTTGGTAAAAGCGAGTTTTCTTCTCTAAGCCGTTGATGCGAATCGCTTCCAATAGACGAATGGTTCCCATGGCATCAACGTCGGCCGCATACTCCGGTGATTCAAAAGAAACCGCTACATGAGACATCGCACCTAAGTTGTAGATTTCATCTGGTTGGATCTCTTTTACCAAGCGAATAAGATTTGATGAATCTGTTAGATCACCATAATGCAGGTAAATATTATCTGACTGAGCGATGGCAGAATCGATACGCTCGGTGTTAAAGGACGATGCACGACGAATAATGCCGTGTACCTCATAGCCTTTTTCTAACAAAAATTCTGCTAAGTAAGAGCCATCTTGACCTGTTATACCTGTTATTAATGCTTTTTTCATAAAGTCCTCACTTCAATATTCTTCGTAACATTCTTTTAAGAGAGCGCTTGGGTTGGATCGTAATGGCAAAAAAAAGGTAACATAAAGAAAAAAATATATCTCCATTTGCTCTTGAAAACAGGCTTTTCCGATAAAAAAATCTTGACCAGTTCTTCAGAAAGTCATCTAAACGCTCTATTAATGTCCTTTTATCCCAAACAAAAGAAATAAAATCAGAGTAACTTATTTCAGAAAGGTTATTTCTCCGCATATTCTCATTATATATTGCATAAGAATAACCTATATTTAACTCATTTTTTTTAGTAGAACTTAATGAGTTCATCAATATTCGATAATCAAGAACTACAGTATCTAAATTTGCCAACTTACCAAGTGAGGCTATCCGTAAAAAGAAATCCAAGTCTTCTCCAGCCAATCCAACAGTATATCCTCCCAAACATAATGCTTCCTTTTTTCTAAACATTATAGTTGGATGACAGATTGGAAAATTCTCATTCATAAGACCAGCTAATATTTTTTCATGTTCAGCAGGAAAAAAATCAATATTAATATATGAATTATTAACTAAAAATCTTATTTGACCTCCTAATAACACTACATCACTATTTGACTCCATAAATTTAAATTGTTTTTCCAAACGATTGGGATGACAAATATCATCAGCATCCATCCTTGCAACTAAATCACCAGAACACATAGAAAGCAATTCGTTTAACGTATTCCCTAGACCTTTATTATCTCTTTTTTTAAAAATAATTCGATCATCTTCAATACCTTCAATCAAAGAAGCCGTCTTATCTGTCGAGCCGTCATCTATAATAATTAATTCGAGATTACTATATGTTTGTTTCAAGACACTTTCAATTGCAGCAACAATTGTATCCTGTGCATTATATACAGGAAGTATAACAGATATAAGTTTCAAACCGACCCCACATAAATTAAAAACCTAGACATGATGTAAACAATAAAAACCAGAACCAAAACATAAAAAAGTGTAAATATATATGATAAGTCTATAAAAAAAGCGAAAAATAACGCAAACAAAATAATAATAGAAGCATATCGAAAGAAAATATTTTTACTACGTAAGGCGCTATCAGATAATGATAACATACAAAACATGAAAAGAGAAAAAACAAAAACACCAAAATTTCCATATAAATAAAAAGACTCACCTACGGCACTAACTCTGTGGCCGCCTTCAAAAGATCGACCAGCTGAAAATGCCAAGTATGATGCAAACCTATCACTATACTCATATGAATTTAATAAAGGTGCCAGTGAGACAGAAAACTTATCTATCAATAATGTTAAAACGATTTTCGTATCAATATAATTGTAACTTAAATAGAAATCATAAACATTACCACCTAGTTGGCGTGTAATAGTCGCATAAATAAAATCTTTACTAAGAGATATTGATTCGCTGTAAGCATATCTAAACATTGCAACTAAGACAATAGAAACAAAAAGTGCTAAAACCCTTATTAAAATCGATACATTCAGTCTTATTTCATTACCTCTAGCAATATATCTAAAATAAAAAGAAAATATAAGTGCGACAAACAACAAAAAACGGCCACCATATAGAGAAAGTGAGATGACGAATAGAAGCAAACTCACAAAAAACAAAAAATTAAAATTACGCTGAGATAAAACATATACGGTCAGCAATAGAACACCAAATTGGTAAAAAACATAATCTTTACCTGACAAAACAATTCCAACATTAGTTCTCCAATCAGGAGTAAATGGAACTAATCCTGAATGCAAACCATGATAAACAATTTTAAAAAAAGAGAACATAAAAAATAAGAGAATGAAAAAAAAGAACAACTTATTATCATTTGGGAATTCATTCAGCCCTCTAAAGGGATTTTTTAGTTTATTATAAGAAACTGAAAAAAAACAGTATATTATGGATGAAATAACAATAAAAAATACATATGGATCTATAAATGAACTTGAAAAAACAACACTACCTAAGGGATTAAAACGAGAAACAGTTATATTTACAACCAAGCTACCAACGCATATCATATAAAATAAACTCAAACTTGGTCTGTTTGTAAGAAGTCGACTAGACTTACCAAGATACAAACTGATAAAATAAGCTGAAATACAAGTAATCACCTCCACTAATCATACCTCTAAAAAATTAATATTTTTATTTACACATGACAACCTGTATATACATTGAAATAAATAACTTTGCTTGTCAGCCTCATTATACAAGATATTAACAATAACATTATTAAAGAAAAAGGTCGAGGAAATTGAAGACGTATTGAGATTCGTGTATATCTCAGATATATTTCCATTACAAGTCATTACTAACTCGGATGAAATAAAAGAAGGTAATATTACTACGCCGGGTATTGAATCAAATAGATTGTACTCGTTTTTTGATAGAGGGTGATACTTTACATAAACACCATCATATACATTTAACTTTTCAATAACTAAGTTATAAAAATATGTTTTAGTTTTTTCATCACATAAAAGTGGAAGCAATACAAGAATTATACGATGTTTTTTCTTATCATATGGAAAGTAACCATCTAAATTACAGTGTGACTGTTCTACTTTATTTCTCCAATTAGAAGATGTTAAATATTTATTATTGCTATTTTTTTTGTTTTCTTCTCTAACCAGTTCAGGATATGTAAAGAATGAGTTCTTTATAAACTTACTGGTACCGAGCACATTCGTAAAATCATAGGAGAAACCAAAAAAAATACTATATTCGATTCTTTTTATCCCACCATTTTTAATAAAGTGATCATTATAAGGAGCACTACCATCTTCAATATAAAACACATTTTTACACTTGAGGGATTTGATTGTTTTTTGGCTATACGGTGAGTTATCATTAAAAACATAAACATTATTAACTTTATTCAGGTCCAAATATGTGCATAATTGCCTAATCCTTTCTTTTAAAGTTAAAAATGACTTTATTTTACTTTTCAGACCAAATTTAGAAGGAAAATTAACATATGAAAAGTTTTTTATTTTCACGCATTGTACATAACTTGACAATAAGTCATTTTCATCTAACAATAAAATTAGATCTTCTTCATTATAATGAAGAAAGGATAATGATAAAAAAACATGGTATGGTGTCATTGCTATAAATATATTCATAAATTAAATCTTATTATTAAATTAACTGTAAGAACACGGTAACCCACGGAAAAATCATCAACATCCACGGCTTGCGCATGAGTTAAATAATTGTTAAGTCCCAAATAACACGTGCTCTCGAAACTCTGTATTTAACGCGCATTTTAATTGCCGCCTTTTCAAAGTGCCTTTCATTTCTACTAACTTTATCAAGTTCATGCACATTTGACGTATGCGCGAAAGATTCTCTGCCGCATGCTCACGGAAACCGCATGAACATCACCGTCACGTAAGGCTTTCAAGAACCTTACTTAGGTACTTTTCGTCCATTGCGCACTTCATCCGTTTACGTTTGATACCACCTTTAAACGTGGTTTCGCTCTTTAATAGGTTCAAACATATTTGCCTGATCCTTGCAAAAGCCTCTGCTCGATCGTCCGCTCTAATACGCGAGTTGTCCTCACAGAATGTGGTATCAAGTGACCAATGCATGACCTCTACACCCCAGTGAGAACGAGTCGCTTCAAGTAACGTTTGAGCTTCCAATTCTTTAGAGCATATGTAGTAACGAATACTCACATCTTGCTCTGTTGCTACTGCCGATTCTTGTCGAATTGAAGCCACGATGCCCATTGATTTAAGCCCAGGCCATTCATGTTCAATATCACCCAAAACCGACAAATCGCGATTCACTAAAGCCACTCTCGTTTCTATTCTTCCGTGACTTTTTTCTTGAGTACTATAAGCACTACCGTCGAAGTCTTGAAGCATTTCCATTCGAAAATAATCATCAAAGGCTTGCTCAAGCATTCCCTGATTGCCTTTGACCGCCAATAAATAATCCGCTTCTTTATCAAGGGTTTTCTGCGCTATTTTCTTTTGGCAGCCCATTGCATCAATCGTAATCAAGCAGCCTTTTACATCTAGCAAGTCAAGTAGCTTGGGGATCGCGGTAATCTCGTTACTCTTAGAATCAACCTTCTGTTGCCCAATGCTCATTCCATTTGCTGTAGCAAAAGCGTTCACCATATGGATCGTTCCTTTGCCTTTCGAGCGGTCATAAGAACCGCGTAATGTTTTACCATCGATGGCAATAACTTCACCATCCGTCAGTGTATGGCAGTCCTTCATCCAGGCAATGAAGCTTCTTTGCAAAGCGACAGGATTAATCATACCCACCACACGAGACAACGTATCCGCAGAAGGAATTCCAGCTTCAAAGTGACCATATCTTTTAAGGAAATCTAAGCGAGCATGACCAAAATCGATAATGCCATCCCAGCCATCGTGACCCGACAAAACACCACAAATTGTCAGCAAAATAATGTCTGATAATTTATGTTCTACTTTGCTTTCTTGTCGATAGTCTTTAATGATTTGGAAATGCATAAATGGGTTGATTAACTCGCTCATATTTAGGCTCCTATATTGTCTAGGAGCTATTACAAAACAACAGAAATGATCTTCAAGGTGATCTTAAATTTCATCGGGTTACATCTAAAAACCACGGCTTGCGCATGAGTTAAATAATTGTTAAGTCCCAAATAACACGTGCTCTCGAAACTCTGTATTTAACGCACATTTCAATTGCCGCCTTTTCAAAGTGCCTTTCATTTCTACTAACTTTATCAAGTTCATGCACATTTGACGTATGCGCGAAAGATTCTCTGCCGCATGCTGATAAGTAATGCGGCTATCATCTTCTCCCATCACACAATCCAGCCACCAATGCATACTCTCTACACCCCAGTGACCACGACACAATTCGCCAAAACTAACCGGCGTCAGTTTCCTTCGATGAGATGAAATACCGAATACCAAGACTTCCCGATGTTTCACTATTCGACTTCTGGTAAGTTACTGCTATACATAATGTTTTTAAACCTTTCCAATCAACAGCAAAATCACCAAATTCTTGGGTAAATGGGACCGTGATGTATGTCCTTATCACTTTACGACCACGTTTACCTGCCTCTTCTTGCTCTACTGCGTGAGACGAATACTCTGCCAATTTCTCAAAAGAAAAATGAGATTGAAAAAGAGCATGTAAACGAGGTTGGTTATCCTTAACGGACATTAAATAGTCACCACCTCTAAGAACAATATCTTCCGCTATGGCTCTTTGACATCCCATGGCATCTAGGCTGATAACTCGGTCTTCGACTTGGATTAATTTCAATATCTGGGGAATTAGCGTGATCTCATTGGATTTTTCATCCGTTTTCAACTGCCCTAGCACAAGGCCAGTATCTACAGAATACGCGTTCACCATATGGGTTAAGCATTTGTTTTTACTATAATCATACGTACCCTTTAATGACTTGCCATCTATGGCAACATGATGGGTCACTAAGGATTTTTCTCGCCGAATATCATTACACCATCGAACGAAACACAATGAAAACTCATCTGGATCAATCAAACCCACTATTCGCGCCAAGGTATCGTGACTAGGCACACCAGAAGAGTAGTCGCTAAACTGACGAAACCAGGTTAAATTTTCCTCACCAAAGCCTTCGATTTCATCCCAAGTCTTCATTCCGCACAGCATCGCTGTCACCACCTGGAACATCACTTCGAAGAAATTATAGGTCGATTTTCTTGCCTGACGAGTATCACTCAATATGCTAAAATGCTCTTTAAATTCGCTGTAATCCATATTCGT
This sequence comes from Vibrio cidicii, assembly GCF_009763805.1. NCBI lineage: Bacteria > Pseudomonadati > Pseudomonadota > Gammaproteobacteria > Vibrionales > Vibrionaceae > Vibrio > Vibrio cidicii. The sequence continues at coordinate 2,591,169 of NZ_CP046804.1, forward strand.
CTTATCCTGCTTTATTTTTAACGGTATAAGATCACGTCAAGATCGCTAATTCAATCTATTTCTAAAAATTTTATCCCAAAATTCGATAAAAAGGTGCGTCAATAACATGCGCGAACCCTGCATCTAAAAACTGAGATTAATGAAACATTGGCAACCAATTCTAAGCATCACCGCAGCCCTTATATATCAACGACCTTCATGCGGTTTCCCTGGTGCTATCGTGTCTGAAGATGGAACACCATTTTCAAACTCGTCTATTGCCTTGAGAAAACCGAGTCTAGTGACTCCAAAATCATTAATCCCTTCCCAAGTATCATAACCCGATAAAACACCACAAATTGTTAACAAAATAATGTCTGACAATTTGTGTTCTACCTTAGCGGTTTGACGATAATCTTTGATCAACTCAAAATGCATAAATGGGTTCGTTAAAGTGGTCACATTTGACTCAAATTGCATATGGAACCATTAGAAAACAACCAAAATTATCGTCCAGCTGATCTTTAATTCATTGCAATTACTGTGATGATGATTAAATAATCACATTAAATTAGACTCTGCTAATTCAATGCACACGCCTTTAAAATCAAGGACGTTCATGTGATTGCCCTACCTAAAAACCAAACTTAAGATTTCTCACTATAGGAAAACCAAGGCATATCCACTGAAAAATATGCCACGAACCAAGTAAACAAAAACTGAAAGCATTTAGATAATATAAAAGCTATAGCGGCTCCCACTATCCCCATTTCTTTTACCAATACAAGTAGCAAAGCAACATTGAGAAAACCAGATGAAATTGTAACGAGTGCTAAATACCCTGTTTTCTTTGCATAGAATATATAATTAGTTACCATCAGATACATGCCGCCTAGAATCTGACCAAAACAAAGTAAACCAATAACTTCGCCCGCAGCTCGATAATTTTCCCCTGCAATGAAAACCAACGCCCAAGGGCCAACCCAAAAAGGGATAGGGGCAATACAAAGTAATAACAGAATATAAAGATAAGTATATTTAACCACTTTTCTTTTTTCAACTATGTCGTCACGCTTTAAAACCTCAAATAACCATGGCACATAAGCTTTATTAATTGCATCAAATACGATATTAAAAGCCAGACTTAGTTGCACTGCGACCATATAGACACCAGCGCTACCCAAGCCGAGCTCTTGATTAATAATAAAACGGTCTACAGCTGCAAGTAAAAACCCCCCCAAAACATGAGGTATTAACGGTACACCAAAGTGTAGTGCTTGCTTAATATAACACGGACGCCAACAAAATAAAGTTACTAACTTATCTTTAAATAACATAGCGATAGCAACCAACGCTGATAAAGCGGTGGCTATAATCTGTGCATCGATGCGCCCTTGAGTACCATAATGTAGAGCTATTACCAGCAACAGTGATAAGCAAACATTAAAGATGCTATTACTTATTTGTAATAGGCCAAATTTAAATGCCTCACCTCGTACTTGCCATTGCCCTAAGCGGAAATTCACAACAAAACTTAAGGAGCTCAACAACAAAGCACCATAAATCCAATTGATAGATATAGAAAGAAACTCACTTATTTGTTTAGAAAAAATGCCAAATATGAACAATAACACCAGTGTTGACCCAAGCAATATATGAAAACAAGCACCATTATATTCGCTAAGCTCATACAAAATATTATCATCATAATATTTTCGGTTTGCAGCACCTATCGTGTTTAAACCAACCAGTGCTGCCAACCCTGTAACCAGCGTTTGAAACATTGCAACTTGACCATACTCTTCCGTAGACAGTACCCTTGTTAGTATCGGCAATAAAAGAAAAGGAATAGAAGCATTGATAATATTAGAAAAAAGATAAATAAGTGAGTTTTTAGTTAGTGACATAATAAAATGGTGAAAAGCTTCACCACCTATAGTTAAATTAATTCAAAAGAAAGTGGTGTACCACGACTAATATCTACTTTCACAGCTTTACCAATAACTTCATCATAATACTTAGGCGCTAAGCCAAAGCCAGGCCGAATACTACGCACATGCTCTTCGGTTAATATATCCCCAGCTGCAATATCTTTTACCACATACAGCGAACGGCGGAATTTTACATTCCCTTTTTCCGCCTCTGTGCGCTCGTAACTCACTTTACCTAACGCTGACCAAGCGGTCTTTGTATCTCGGCACAATGCTTGAAGCTCATGCGGCTCTAATGAAAAGCTATCGTCGGCACCACCACCATTGCGATCCATCGTCACATGTTTTTCTATCAAACAAGCCCCAAGCGCCACTGATGTCACCGCCGTCGCATTGTCTATTGTGTGATCCGAAAGCCCTGCAAGAACATTAAAACGCTCAGCAATATCTGCAATTGTTCTGAGATTATATTGATCGGCAGGCGCTGGGTAACCACTCACACAGTGAAGTACCACGAGTTTCCTGGCAACCATTCTCTTTCGCTGTCTTGATAGCCTCTGCAATCTCCACTTCATTTGCCATGCCTGTTGACATAATCATTGGCTTGCCCGTCTGTGCTACTCGCTTAATCAAGGGCAAGTCTATCAACTCGAAAGAAGCGATTTTATACGCTGGCGCATCCAGTTCTTCTAAAAGGTCAACCGCTGTGAAATCAAACGGAGAGCTAAATATGGTTATGCCTAGCTGTTTGGCTTTCTCAAAGAGCGGCTTATGCCACTCCCAAGGCATATGCGCTCCCTTATAAAGTTCGTACAGGGTCTGACCATCCCATAAGCCTCCATGAATTTGGAACTCCTCAGAGTCACAATCCATAGTGATTGTTTCATGAGTATAAGTTTGTAATTTGATCGCATCAGCCCCCGCCTTTTTTGCTTCTTCCATAATTTGGAAAGCACGGTTGATATCGCCATTATGATTAGCGGAAAGTTCTGCAATAATATAGGGAGGATAATCCGGACCGATTTTGCGGCCGTCAATGGTTATAAATGGCGTCATTTTTGCCTCAATCAATGGGTTGACGGATATAAGTTTCTTCATCGACTTGTTGGTAGTCGGCTTTTTGGAACAGTCGTTGTGATGCAATGTTGGCTTTCAAAACAGTGGCATGAAGTGTCACATCGGGATGGATCGCATCAATTGCTCGTAGCGCTTTGTACGCTATTCCTTTCCCATAATTCTGCGGATCAACAAAAATGGAGACAAGATAGTGTCCTGGACTCATTCTATCTAAACGAACGGCACCCACTTTTTGGCCTTCATTAGCTCGCTCGACAACCATATAGTAGTAGTCTGTAACTGAGCGTAATTTTCTCGACATCCAGGCATGATGTTCATCCCACGTTGGTATATTTGGCGTTAATGCATGTTTTCTGGTCTCAGGATGGCACTGCCATTCATAAATCAATGCAATATCTTCTGGTAACGCCCGCACCAAACTGATCCCTTCTTTCTCTTCTCCTAGTAACTGTTCGATTTCAAACACGACTCGACGAGCACCCCGTCCATCACAAAGCACCAAATTGGTGTCTTTGATCTGTGACCATTGCTTTAGCAGCTTCTGGTACTCATCGGCTAAACGCTGAGGGATAACATCGATATCGACTTGCAAGGCCGCATGGCGCTTGACGAGCTGCTGGCAGATTAGCTGTTGATTTTCAGCTAAGGGAACAATAATGCTGGGTAAGCCAAGACAAGCACGCTCCCAACTGGTGGTGCCTGGCGCACCAATCGCCACATCATGAGCCAACATTAAGCTGGCCATATCTTCGACAAATTCTTGATGCGTGACCTGCGAGTGCAAAGCACACCACGCTTTCACTTTATGAAAGTGAGGTGCTCGCGGGGATAAGAGCACAGTAATTTCAGCGTCTATTTGTGGATGACACAATGACTCAAGCACTTTTAAGGTGGCATTGGGGGCGTCAATTCCTCCCATCGAAACCAGTACTTTAGGACGGTCTTCTGACAACGCTCGGCCAAGTGCGGCTTCTCGCTGACTCGAGAAACCTCGCTGCAACAAGGCATACTCACTACCAACCAGCACGCGTGTTTTTGACTCGGCATAAGCGGCTTGCTCACGTCCCAGCGTTTGATCCAATATCAGATCCGCTCGATGGTGCCTTGCTAAATCGTCAATGGCAAGCAAGCGACAACCGAGCGATGCTTTGACCCGTTTCTGCCAAGGTTCTCCAATCGCATAGTGATCGGTAATGACCAGATCTGCCGCGGACACGGCCCTTAAGAAATCATCAGCATCGGCATCCACGCTCTTTTGCAGCCACGCCTCATAGTCGGCATCATGCGCGGGCTTCATCACTTCTCGAGGCTCGGGAAGAGCCAAAACGTCAAATCCTCGCTCCAGGATAAACGAACGCATATCTCCGGTGAGTGGCGTGCAAGCGAACAGAATTTCATGCCCTTTGCGGCGTAATTCATTAGCAAGTACCAGGCAACGCATCACATGCCCACTGCCGATCAATAAAGACGCATCGACTCGGAAAACAACCTTCATGACTTACCCTAACTTTGTGACTTAATGAGTTTCAAGGCAGTAAATAAGGATTCGGCGAACTCCCAGTCCTCAAGTGTATCGATGTCTTGAACACGCTTTCTAGGAAGAAGCACGATTCGAGAGTGAGGTGAAAAAACAGAACGTTTTTCCACAAAGGCATCGGTCTGCCCCCAATAAAACTGCCCTGCATCATGATAGGCTTCCTCAAGATCTTGTGATCTTACTTGCTCATTTTCTGGTGCAAACATCGAAACGCCACCGTCTTGACCCAGTTTGATTGCACGCTGAATGGGGAATGGGAACGATGTTGCACTAAAGACAAATTGCACTCCTGTCTCTTGCAATAGAGCATAGCCTTGCTGCAAATCTTCAGGTCGCACGAACGGCGCCGTTGCGTATAAACAGCAGACCGCTTCAATATCCCAACCTTCCTTTTGACACCAATGAATCGCATGAGCCATAACGTCCATCGTCGTCGCATAGTCGTCAGAAATGTCTGTCGGCCGTAAAAAAGGCACCTCAGCCCCATGAGCATGAGCGACCTGGGCAATCTCAGCGTCATCGGTTGATACGATCACTTTATCAAAACAGCCAGAGGCCAAGGCAGCTTCAATGGAATAAGCGATCATCGGCTTACCATGAAACGCTTTGATATTTTTCCTTGGTATGCGTTTGCTACCACCTCGTGCTGGAATAATCGCGATTTTCATTAGCGTCTCTGTAATACGTCGGTGAGAATTTGAACCACGGTATTTTGTTGCTCAAGTGTCATACCATGAAACATGGGAAGTGACATCGCTTCTTGATAGTAGCGTTCAGATTCCGGGAAATCTCCTACACTAAAGCCCATCTTGGCGTAATAGGGCTGCGTATGGACCGGAATATAGTGCAGGTTCACACCGATCCCTCGCTCACGCAGCGCATCAAATACCTGCTTGTGACTTAATCCGATCTCCTCTAAGCACAAACGAATCACATAGAGATGTAAGCCAGAATACGTTTCCGGTAGTTGGTACGGTAGCACAATAGGCAAATCAGCCAATTGTTCATTGTAACGTTGCGCAATCTGATGTCGAGCAGTGACAAAATCTTCCAACCGCTGCATTTGGCTCACGCCCAACGCCGCTTGAAGCTCTGTCATTCGGTAGTTGTAACCCAAGGCGATCTGCTGATAATACCAGCCGCCATGGTTTTCCCCTTCCATCTGCTTTGGATCGCGGGTAATGCCATGACTGCGCAGTAGCGCCAACTTGTCTGCAAGCTCTGGGTGATTAGTCAAAGCAGCCCCACCCTCGGCAGTGGTGACTATTTTCACCGGGTGGAAACTGAATACGGTAATGTCTGAATAGTCACAGTTGCCAATCGGCTGACCACGGTACTTGCCTCCAATGGCATGCGAGGCATCTTCAATCACGTGAAATCCGTACTCCTTCGCTAACTTACCAATGGCTTGCATGTCGCAGGGCTGACCACACAGATGAACGGGCACCACGATTTTCGGCAGCATGCCCTTCGCTTTGGCCTTGATGAGTTTTTCTTCGAGCTTGCGGGGGCATAGGTTATACGTTGCGGGGTCGATATCGACAAAGTCCACCTTTGCACCACAATACAAGGCACAATTTGCCGACGCGACGAACGTAATGGGTGACGTCCACAACCAATCCCCTTCACCCAGTCCCAGTGCTAAACAGGCCATGTGCAGCGCCGAGGTCGCACTATTGACGGCAAAGGCGAACTTCGCTCCAGTATGCTCAGTTAAGGTTTTTTCAAACGCAGGAACTTGAGGTCCTTGGGTGAGGAAATCGGATTTCAACACCTCAACGACACTATCAATATCTTGCTTACTGATGTCTTGCTTTCCGTAAGGGATCACTGCGGCTCTCACACTGCAAAGTTGGGATCTACGTGCTCTTTGATGAGCTCGCGTAAGCTTTCAATACTTTCCCACTCTGTATTGGTACCGGAGTTGTATTTAAATCCAAACGGCACTTTTTCAGCTTTGTGGTGTTTGAGATATTCTGCTTCGGTGTAAGTAAAGGAAACAGAAGGCAGAATCGCGTAATACTTACCAAGGTCGATAGTATTAAGAGAGTCTGTGTCGGTGATCATCTCTTCGTGCAGTTTCTCACCTGGGCGGATCCCAACAACCTCAGTTTTGCACTCAGGTGCAATGGCTTTTGCGATATCTAATATCTTGTACGATGGGATCTTCGGTACAAAAATTTCACCACCAAGATGGTGCTCAAGCGCATACATCACCATGTTTACGCCATCTTGTAATGAAATATTAAAACGTGTCATCTCTTCATGAGTGATCGGTAACACACCTTCTGCACGCTTTTTCAAAAAGAATGGAATCACTGAACCACGAGAGCCCATGACGTTGCCGTAACGCACGACACTAAAACGGATTTTCTTTGAGCCCTTGATGTTATTCGCTGCAGTAAACAGCTTATCTGATGCGAGCTTGGTGGCGCCATAAAGGTTAATGGGTGCGCAGGCTTTATCTGTCGAAAGGGCAACAACATCTTTGACACCACACTGAAGCGCGGCCTGAATAACATTCTCCGCCCCATCGATGTTGGTACGAATACACTCTGTTGGGTTGTATTCGGCGGTATCCACTTGTTTGATCGCGGCAGCATGAATGATCACATCAACCCCTTCGCAAGCTTGGATCATACGGTTACGATCACGCACATCGCCAATAAAGAAACGAAGTTGAGGATACTGGTTGTGTGGGTACTGCTGTTTCAGCTCAAACTGCTTCAGTTCATCACGAGAGAAAATAACGATTTTTTTTACTTCTGGATATCTTGCCAAAATCGTTTTTACAAATTGTTTACCAAACGAGCCTGTGCCGCCGGTAATTAGTACTGTCTTATTATTAAGCATTGAACTTTCCAATATCTATTATTTCAGTTTACTATCTAAAGGTTATTAAAAAACTTGGGATATTCATTAATCATGAAGAGATAGTTATTTTTAACTATCGAAGTACAATATTTTTTAGCGTTTCCTTAGTGGGAATAACTAGTTAGTGTGAGTTACTTATAATTTAGTGCTACACCTTCTTACTTTCACCATAGCTGTAGTTGTAGTAACCATAGCCGTAGTAACTTGAGGCACGTTTTTCGGTGGCGTTGAGAATCACACCTTTAACCTCTATGCCCGCTTGCTCAAAACGGTTACGTGCAACTTCAATCTCTTTGACTGTGTTTTGCCCAAACCGTGCCACCATCAACGTGGTGCCTGCGAGTGAGCCAACAATACTTGGGTCGGTCACGGCCAGCACTGGCGGGGTATCAATAATCACTAGGTCATAGTTTTCACTCGCCCATTCCACCAACTGTTTAAAACGCGGGTGCATTAACAGCTCTGATGGGTTAGGTGGCACTTGGCCTCGGGTAATAATATCGAGGTTATCCACTTTGGCGTGCTGCACGGCAGTGGCGGTGTCGATTTTGCCTGCTAGGTAGTCAGAGAGGCCATTTTCCCACTTAAGGCCAAAACATTGCTGCAAATAGCCTTTGCGCATATCCGCGTCGATAATCAGCACTTTTTGCCCCGTTTTCGCCGCCACCGCCGCAAAGTTAGTGGAGATAAAAGATTTACCAATGCCTGGCGCGGGGCCAGAGATCATCACCACATTATTTTTTGCTTCTAGCATAGCGAAGTGCAAGCTGGTACGCAGGCCGCGCAGCGCTTCGATGGAAAGATCCGCCGGATTACTCTCTGAAAGCAGTGCCAAATCTTTGTTGTGCTTGCCTTTGCGCTTAAGCTTTTCGGCCAATGCAATCTGCAGAGTTGATTTCGGCACACTGGCGTACACAGAAAGGCCAATTTGCTCGATTTGATCGGGCGTCTCTACCCCACGGTGCAGCGCAGCTTTCACCAACACAATCGCCACACTAAGCATGCCACCCAGCAAGGTAGCCAGCACCGCAATCAGTGGTTTTTTCGGTTTGATTGGTTTGGCAAATGTTTGTGCTTCATCCAAAATGCGCACATTACCGACCGTACCTGCTTTGATGATGCTCAGCTCTTGCACTTTATTGAGTAGCTGAATGTAGATCTGCTGGTTCACTTCCACATCGCGCGTCATGCGCAGCACTTCACGCTGAGTCTTTGGCAGCTTTTGTACTTGCTGGTTTAAACGCTCACGCTCTTTCAGTAGCGTTTGGCGTTTATCTAACAGAGAAATATAAGCCGGGTGATCTTTAGTAAAGCGCTGGCTAATTTCACTCTCTTTGAAAGTCAGCTCGTTGAGCTGCGCTTCGAGTTTCACCATCACATCCAAGGTCGATTTGGCTTCTAGGCCCAAATCGATCGATTCGTTTCTCTTGACGAAAACGGTTTAGGCTGTCTTCGGCGGCGGTGAGGCTATCTTTAATATCCGGTAGGTGGCCTTTTAAAAAGGTCAGGCTTTTTTCCGCTTCCGCTGAGTTGCGCTCAACGTTTTGTAAAAAGTAGGTTTGGCTAATGTGGTTAAGGATTTCGCTAATTTGCTTGCGATTTTCGCCTTCAAAGCTCAGTTGTAAAATCCCGGTCTGCTTGCCGCGCTCAGAGATGGCCAGATTCTCTTTTAACCACTCTATCGCCTCTAAACGGCTGCGCTGGCCAATGGCAAACTCCTGGCCAGTGTGAGAACGCAGCTCGGTGACAAACAGTTCATAACCGTCGTTTTTCGCCAGCTCACCCGCTTTACCTTGCAACACTACGGTGTCATCTTCGCGCACCAGTTGGTAGCTTTGCTGCGCTTCATCGGTCACCACTAAGGTATGACCCATATCCTGCGCGTAATCAGGCACTTGGTAGCGGCTCACCTCAATCTGGTTTACCTTGCCTGCCATGCGCGCTAGGCCCTTACCAACCAGCGGAAAGTACTTCGCTTCTGTAACGGTGGTGAGGTTAAATTTATCCACCGTGTCGCCCAAAATCATGCGTGATTTGAGAATTTCAATTTCTGTGGTGGCGGTAGATTCTTGGGAAAATAGCTCGCCCATATCGCCACCGATTAACGATCCTATTCCGCCTTTACTTTTTTCTTCTATCTGCAGCAAGGCATCAGCTTTGTAGATCGGCGTAGAAAGCAGCGCCACCGCCACCCCACCGACCGCGAAGATAAAGGTAATGGCGAAGATGAACCATTTGGCATCCAATAAAATACCAAGCAGTTTGCCCAAATCGATTTCGTCAGAAGCGTTATCAACAGAAGGTCGAGTTTGTGGTGTTGTCATTGTCTCGTAAATTTCCGGGTTGGTGGGTTTTTGAATAAGGTTGCTAGGGAAAAGCAGTTTTCTAGATTGCTAGGAAAGAGAAGCTTGCTAGGTAAAGAAGGTTACTAGGTTGCTAGGTTGCTAGGTTTCTAGTTTTCCTCGTCCCTAGAAAACTCGCTCCTGCTTTTCCCTAGTAATCTCGTCCCTGCTCTTCCGCCCTTCCTAGTCCCTAGTAATCTCGCTACTGCTTTTCCCTAGTAACCTCGTCCCTGCTCTTTCTAGATTTCTAGGCTTTTGCTCTTCCTAGTCCCTAGCAAACTTGGGACTCATTCCTGTTTTGCTACAACTTCTTCGCCCAGGCTTGGGCGGCTTCGTCAATTAACTTGTAAGCGTAGTCAAAGGCTTCTTTGCTTTGTCTGTATGGGTCGGGGATGTCTTTTTGCCCGATCCATTGGCCGAATAACATGGTTTTGCCGCGTGCTTCTGGCGCTATTTGCGTCAGTGCTTCCATATGGCCTTTTTCCATCACTAAGATGAGATCATACTGGCTGCATAGCTGCGGGGTTAACTGCTGAGAGTGATGGTTTTCCACATCCACCCCGTGCTCGGCCGCGACTTCAATCGCCATGGCGTCGGCTGGCTTACCGACTAAACGGCTTTTTTCCGCCGCAATGCCCGCAGAAGCAATGGTTTTATGCGGCAGTAACTTTTGCAACACGCGCTCCCCAGTAGGAGAACGACAGATGTTACCGACACAAACGACTAGAATTTTGTTAAACATGCCTTACAGCCTATCGATATAAAGTTTTGGTTCCTGGGTTCTAGGTTCTAGGTCCTGGGTTTCTAGGTCCTGGGTTCTAGGTTCTAGGTTCTAGGTTCTAGGCTCTAGGCTCTAGGTCCTGGGTTTTGCTTTCCCTAGAACCTGCTCTTCCTAGGGCCTAGGGCCCGCTGTCCCTCTAAATCCTGCTCAATTAGGTATGTACCTCGATTGTCTTTAACAACACCGGCACGATATTTAATTAAGCTCGCTATCATTCGACTTACTCTGGTTGCTAATGCTATCAGCTCTGAAGCTTCAGAATCGTCAAAATAACCAAACTCTTTAGCTAGAAGAAGTTGAGTCACTAACTCACCACAAGATCCTTTAGCGATATAGAGAAAGCGAACAGACTCCTTCGTTGTTTCTCTCTCTTCACCCTCTGCAATATTAGAGGGCACAGAAATAGCGGAGCGTCTTATCTGATCGCGAAAAACAAAATCCTTGTTATTTTTAAAAATTCTATGAACACGAATCGCTAACTCAAAACTTTCCTGCCAGGCTTTCAGTTCTTGGTATTTCATGAGTACTCATCCGTGAGAACCGTTGTTCATTCGTTTTAACAACAAGAACTAGCAACTTAGCTAAACAGGCATTGAGCCCTAGAGCCCACAAAAAACGGCTCTTCTCCGCTTTTACCTAGGGCCTATTACCCAGGGCCCAGGGCCGCTCTTTCATAGGACCTTAGGGCCATAGGGCCGCTTTTAACCGCTTTTAACCGCTTTTAACCTTTCTTACGGCCAATTCCTTACCCTTAACGCGCCTTCGGTTAGGTTGTTAAATCCAGTGATGGTTGGCAGTAGCTGGCCGATCAAACGGTTCCAGCGGGTGATTGGCGCGGCGGTGACGTAAACAATGTCATACGGTTTGAGGTCAAACTCTGTGCCGATGACTAAAGCAGAGGCGTCTTTGATATTGAGTTGGTAGATGTCGGCCATGCGCTCAGATTTGTTGTCTGAGGTGCGGATAACAAACACGCCGGTTGCATCGGCAGATAGCTCGTTAATACCGCCGACACTGCTGAGAGCTTCGGTCAGGCTCATGCCGGAGCGATCCATCTTCAGCAGTTTGGGATCTTTCACCTCGCCCATCACAAACACTTTTTGTGTATCGTTACGCGGCACGTGGACGATGTCGCCCGGTTGCAACAAACGGTTTTGTGTGAGATCGCCACGCTGCATCAGCGCATAAAGGGAGATTTGTTGCTCTTCACCGTTGCGAGTTAGGGTCACATTGCGCCAATCGGCGTCTTGCGCGAGGCCACCAGCGCGGTTAACCGCATCTAGCAGAGTAAGAGGGATATTGGTGATAGGTTGTTGACCAGGGTTGGAAACTTCCCCTGTGATGTAAGCTTTTTTCGAGCGAAACGCGGCAACGTTAACGTCCACCTGCGGGCTTTCGATAAATTTCGCTAAGCGCTTGGCGATATCGGCACGTACTTCACGCACGGTTTTGCCCGCCACCTCGACAGTGCCAATATAAGGGTAGAAAATGGTGCCATCGGCATGAACCCAGTTACCTGCCTCTTCGGCGCTACGGTAAGAGCCAGCAGGAATGGTCAGTTCGGGGTGGTCCCAAATGGTCACGTTGAGAATATCACCCGGGCCAATGCGGTATTCGTAACGCGCAAGCTGGCTATCAAGCTCAGGGTTAGCACGAGAAACCGAAGGCGGCGTGGTGAGGTAAGTCGAGATGGTTTGCGTTGTCAGCGGGTAGAGATTCACCATTTGCGAGAGATCGTTTTCTTCGCTCTGATTGGTTTCAACGCGCGTTTTGTTGTCGGTGGGGAGGTGAGAGCCGGGTACGGTACATCCAGCAAGCAAGACAGGTAGCAAGGTTGCTAACAGAAGTTTTCTTTTTAGTTCCATGTAAGCCAAATCATCATAATGCCAGAGTGATTAACCGCACTCTTGGGTGAACACAAAGTGGTTTTGATTTCCGGAGTCGCTAGCCATTGCTAGGTTCAGGTATTCAATATAGTTAAACACGCTTCCATGATCGCACTTAACTATATTTTATAGTCTGATTTTATAGTCTGTTTGCACAGCCCGGCTCTAAAACCCGATATTCCGTTATTTTTCATTCTGTTATTTACGCTGTCTAATGCCGAAAAAGGGATTAAAAACAGCGTCAGTTGTTCGCACACACCAAGAGAAGCTCTTTGTTAACGTTTTGATATTAAACATCTATTTAATCGAGGCATTTCAGCTTAGGCACGCTACCGCCCGTTGGTGTATACGCACAACCACACAGCGCATGATGAATCCATCGACGGGTATCAACCTATCGACAAATTACTGACGTTTCATGACAGAGATTCAGATTCTGTCATGATTAATAATATTTATGGCGGCTTATTATCCATATTGTGGCGTACAGCACAAATTGTTTTTTTGGGGGGAAGGGGGAAGAAGAGAAGGGGCGAGTTTGCTAGGGACTAGATTTCTAGGAAGAGCAAGAGCGGAAGAGAAGGTCCTGGGTTCTGTGGTCCTGTGGTAAAAGCTAAAAGCGGTACTAGGGAAGAGCAGGGACTAGGAAGAGCAAGAGCAGAAGAGAAGGTTCTGGGTTCTGGGTTCTGGGCCCTTGGTTCTGGGAAAGCAAGAGCGGAAGAAAGACTGCTCTTTTCCTAGAACCTAGCGACCAAGGAACCAGGGCCGCTCTCGCCCTTCCCAGGACCGCTTTTTCAGGACCACAGAACCGCTCTTAACCGCTTTTCCTGCTCTTCCTAGAACCTAGAACCTAGAACCTCGTACCTTTCCTTCCCTGCTCTTCCTAGTTCCTCGCAACCTCGCCCCTTTCCTTCCCCCCCTTTCTATGAATTTTTCTTGACGTAGATTTTGCTCAGTATTTACACATTGTTAATATAACGCTATGCTTGAGGTTGCGTTTGGATCCAATTAAAACAACCGGAGCTTAATTTTGAAAACTAAACTACTAACAGCGTGTGTGGCTGCAGCTTTGCTTGCAGGTTGCGGCAGTGATGGCAAAGATCCACAACAACAAGTTCAAGCATTTGACGGTGCAATTCAAGGTATCGAAGGTACTTATACTTGTACTGCAGATGGCGTAACTGAAACTGGCGCACTACCAAAAACGGCTTACAGTGGCTTTTCTACGGTAACAACCACTGTAGACTCTCTACTTTTCACTAACCCAAGTAGCTGTACCTTCACCTTTAACCCAACAGCGGGCGCGGTAGACGTTTCTAACGGCAAGTCAATGGCTGATGTTACTCTTACCAAACCACGTGGTTTAGCATCATCAGGCAGCAAGATCGTTGCAACACCATTTACGACTTTGGTTGCTCAAGCTCTAGATGGTGCAGACTACACCGAAGCGGCTGCAACTCAAGTTCTTAAAGATCTCGGTCTTGATGGCATAACCAACAACACAGGCGTATCTGTTACTGAACTGATGACGGATCTTGAAGGTGCTATTGCTAAACTGCAAAACAGTGCGGATGAAAACACTAAGAAACTGGCAGGTCAGTTAACGGCAACGACTCACGTTCTAACTGACGTGCTGGTGAAAAAAGGCACTCTAACCTCTACTGAAACTGCAGTTTTGGCGAAAAACCTCGCCGCAACAGTAACTTCATCAAACCCTTTCTACCCAGCAGCAGGCGCTACGGGTACAGGTGGCAACATTGTGGTTGACGTTAAAGCGACGGTTGATGCTGTTATTGCAGATCCAGCTAAGAAAGATACTATGACTAACCCAGATATTACTGTCGAAGAAATTCCTGATGATGTTAAGACTGAGGTGGGTAATAGTGAGAGCCCAGCTAAACCTGTTCCGCCACCAACTGGCACTGGTACTGGCACTGGTACTGGTTCAGGCGGCGGCAGCACTGGCGATTAATTTCTTCTGAAATACGCTTGTTAAAGGCACTCTTTGTGAGTGCCTTTTTGTTATCAAATGGACTCTTTTTCTTAGGATACCCGATGAAGCTTAATCCTATTCGCTTGGCGATGCTGCTGGGCGGTTTACCTTTAAGCAGCGCCGCTCTTTGTGCGCCTTTATCTGTCACCTCAGCCAATCAGGCGTTTTCTGGCCTCGTTTCTAACCCCCAACGCGCAAGTGATGCAAAGCGGGGACTTTAGTTATACCTTTGCTCAAGGGGTACCCTTTCGCGGCGAGATTGCTGAGCTGGATGTGCTGAAATTCTCCTTGGGCCTATTCCAAGGGTTGGAAGCCCATGGGCGGATTGTAACTAAAACATACAATAAACAATGTTACGTAGAATATTGCGGGATTCGCGACCTCTCCGCATCGTTTAAATACCAGATCCCCAATTTCTACCACCATGACAACCTCAAACTGGCCTTTGGTATACAAGATTGGGGCGGTGCGGCCAACAATTTTGAAACCAAGTACGCTGTTGCAGACTACACCTTTGATGCACTGCCTATGCGTGCCAGCCTGGGTTATGGTTCTTCCACCTTAAACCCACAAGTGATGAACGGCGCATTTGGCGGCGTGGAATACCAACCGTTTGATTTTGTACAGCTTATCGGCGAATACGACAGCGTGGCTTACAATGCGATGGTCAAAGTGATGACGCCCAAGGATTTCCTCCCTTACGGCGTGAAAGCCTCACTCGGTTATCAGCTTTACACCAGCCATGAAAAGAGTGAGCAGCCCCTATGGCAAACCCAAGTGAGCGTACCGCTGGCAGGCAAATTTATCACCGAACCGACCCAAGTCAGCGACCGCCTCACCCTGCAAGACAAACTCACTATCGCGCAACAACATGCGCAAAGCGCTTCGCTACAAGCACTAAAACAAGCGCTGCTGGACGAGGGCTTTTTGAATGTGCGCCTCGGCCGCCACGATGGGCAGTTGATTGTCACACTGGAAAACCGCCGTTATAACCAAAACCAAGTCGATGGCCTTGGCGTGGCATTGGGGATAGTGTCTAGCTACTACGGGCAAAGCGCGGCAGCAGAGCTCGAACTGACTAACGACAAATTCCAAGTGATCGCCCTGACTAATGGCATTGCGACTAGCAAAGTAAGCACTTCTGCGCAGTGTTATCGTGATTTTCTGCGCGACAACATCGCCTGTAGCGATCTCGCTTTTGACACCAGTAACCCAGGTGAAGTGCTCGACGCCGCCGATTGGCAGGGCGAACAACAAGCGTCTGGCTTTGGCCGCGTGCAACTTAGCCTTGCACCAACACTGCGCTATGGCGTGGCGACAGAGTACGGGGTATGGGATTACAGTTTAGCTTTAGCCAGTAACGTTTACGCTCCCTTATGGAAAGGCGCGGCACTGGATATTCGCCATGTAACCCCGGTGGCCAACAGTGATGATTACGAAGAAGGTGGCTACTGGCAAAATTCGGCCTTTGAAAACGGGGTAGATCGCGTAGTGGCGCACCAAGCTTTCTCCCTACCTTACGGCTTTGGTTATCAATTGTCTCTTGGCCTCATTCGTACTGATTATGAAGGTTACACCCATGATCTCGCTTGGCACTCTCCGCAAGGTCACCATTCACTTTCTTACCAGTACAGCGATTATGAGCACCGCGATATCAAAGGTCAGGAAAAGTCGGTCAGCTTAGCGGGTTACCACTACTCACGCCCAGAGTGGGATTGGCAATTGGATATTGTCGGCGGCGAGTTTTGGAACAGCGACAAAGGCTATGAGATCACCACCAACCACTGGTTTGGCGATTTCAACGTTTTTGCTCGTTACCTCAATAGCCAGTTCGAAGGCAGAGACAAAGAGCAATTTTTAACGCTTGGTGTCGCCTTCCCGATTGATGTATGGAGAGGGATGAAACCGGGTTACCTTCAGGTTCGCGGCATCGACCAGTTTGATTTCTCACTGCAAACCCGTATTAGTGAAGAACATAACCAACTAAATACTGGCCTTGGCGGCGCAGTCAACTTCCAGCACAGTTTGGAACGTCAATATCACAACCGTAGTCGCTATGGCGCGGGTTACTTCGAAAACCAACAGGTACGTTTAAGAAATGCGTATTTAAGGTATTTGGATAGGGATTAAGAGCGGAAAAGAGGGAAAAGAAGGTCCTAGGCCCTGGGGACCTGGGTGCTGGGGAAAGGCAGGGACTAGGGAGAGCAAGGGCGGAAAAATGGTTCTAGGCCCTGGGTCCTAGGAAAAGCAGGAGCGAGTTTACTAGGGGCAAAGAATAGCAGGCACGAGCTTACTAGGGACTAGATTTCTAGGAAGAGCAAGAGCGGAAAAATGGTTCTAGGCCCTGGGTCCTAGGAAAAGCAGGAACGAGTTTACTAGGGGCAAAGAATAGCAGGCACGAGCTTACTAGGGACTAGATTTCTAGGAAGAGCAAGAGCAAGAGCAAGGGCGGAAAAATGGTTCTAGGCCCTAGGTCCTAGACAAGCAAAAGCGGAAGGAAAACTGCTCTTTCCTAGAACCTAGCAACCTAGGAACCAGGACCGCTTTTCCTGCTCTTCCCGCTTTTCCTAGTCCCTAGCAACCTTCTTTTACCTTCTTTTACCTTCTCTCCCCTGCTCTTTCCTTTCTTTCACCCCAACACCCACCTCATTGCGGCTTTAAACCAAGGGTGCTCTTCTGCCCAGACGACTAGGCGCGGAGACCAATGATAATACTGCGCCACCAGCCAGTCGCCGCCGGGGAGATTGAGTAATACCTCGTCGCGAAAGTGGCGGTAAAAGGCCAGCGTTTGTGGTTGGTCTGCAAACAGAGACGTGGCGAGAAAGCAGCGACTGTCGCTGCGTTTCTCTCCGGCGACCGCGAGAGGGCTGACACTCATTTCGAGCAGGATTTGAAAGCTATCACTTTGCTCTGCCGCGCTTTGCGCATTGGCGATGGCACCCGTGCTGATGGCGAGACTTTGCCCGCGATTGGTTAAAATAACTTCTCTCTCTCCACTGCTACTGAGCAGTTTGGCTTGGGTAAACTGATAGTTTGCTTGCTCAGGGCGGAGCAAAATTCCACCTTCCGCCGCGAGCCATTGGCCTGAGAGTAATATGCGTCCATCGGTGATTTGCTGTGCGCCAGAAAGTTGTGCGGAGGTCAAATCCAGCAATAGCGGCTGACCTGAGAGCGAAACGCCCCAGTTTTCCCCTTCTGCTATGCTGATCAACGCCATTTGCCGCGCTTCGGTGAGGTTATTTTTTACTGTGATTTGCCCAGTTCGCGCTACATCGGTTGCAAGACGAACTCGGTTGCCCACCACCGCTTGCACTAGATTTTGCGCATCTTCGACGATGGCTAAGTCCACGCTCGTTTCGCCGACAAAAAAGCTCACCCACGCCTCTTGCTCTACTGGCACAGGGCCCACTTGGATGACCTCGCTGACGGAATCTGATGAGCTTTCACTCAGCGGAGAAGTTAGTTCAAACTCACTGCCACCCACCTCGATGTGATACACCAAGCGCACCTGATAGCTGGCGTCACTGCTGCCTTCGCTATCGAGATACTGATTGTTCACGCCGCTGACGCTAGCAATCTTCTGTTTGTAGCTGTTGTTACTGGTACGATAGATCTGGTACTCGCTGGCATAATCGCTGCCTTGCCAAGTCAGCAGCTCGCCACGTTCAATACTTTGTTGGTAGAGGTTGATGGGCGTAGGAACGTCAGGCAGATACTCAAGCTGCTGCCACTCTCCGCTCGCGCTTTGCCACTCCAGCCAGCCAGCTGGCATATCCCAATCACTAAAAGAGATCAAGCTATCACTGGATTGCAACGGTGTGAGTGTTCGCTCACGTTCTGCCAAAGTACTGTTTTTCGAAGCGCTGCGATAACGCCACGCGCTGACTTCGTCTAAGCGATGCCCGGCGAGACGAAACTCACCAGAAACTCGCTCAATCGACAGCACTTGCGGGTCAACTGCTGTGATATCAGCAAAATTGGCCACACTGAGGCTACGCCCTTGTCTTACTCGGCTGACCAGTGACGCGCTGGTTTGACTCTGCTGCACTAAGGCGCTGACAACCGCCCCGGCAGACCAATTAGGGTTTTGCTGCCAAAGCATAGCGCTGGCCGCTGAGACAAATGGTACCGCCATCGACGTGCCGCTTTCTGTTCTTGTCGCGTTATTCGGCGCTAAGCTAAGAATCTGGGTGCCCGGCGCGGCTAAATCAGCCTTGGCCCAGTTGAAATTACTGGTGCTGTTTAGGCGCTGGTTGGCGTTGTCCCAGTTAGCAATGGCTAACATCATCGGCAGTTTGGCGGCAAACTCCGCAGGATAGACATCAAAGTCATCGCGTTCTAGATCGAGGCCCGAGTTACCTGCGGCGACAATTTGAATGATACCGAGTTGGTCGGCTTCTTTCATAACATCCCACAGCGCTTGCGAGTATTGGGTCACCGTCCAAGAGTGGTTGATGATGTTGGCCTGATGGTCTATCGCCCAGCGAATGCCCGTCACTGCATCGGCGATTTTCCCGCCGCCTGTACTGCCTAAAAAGCGGATTGGCATCACTTGCGCACTGCTACATGCGCCTTGAGCGCTGCTGCTTTCACTCGCCTTGGCAGCGAGAATCCCCGTTACATGCGTGCCGTGACCAAACGGATCGCTCATATTGGCACTTTGGTTGATCACATCAAAAGGTGCAGAGAAAAGTACATGGCTAAGCGCACCATGGCTGGTATCAACACCAGAATCAAGCACCGCGACACGCATGGCATCGCACTGTCGCTCGCTTGCGCTGAGCTGCGAAAAGCCCGCAATCGCTAAGCCATTTTGCACTTCAGTAGCGGCCTGAGCGGCGCGCAAAAAGCCACTCTTTTGCTGCCGCTCGCTTAGTAGCTGCGGTTCGCTTGGTTGCACTGGGTCTTCTAATTGTACAGGTTCTTCCAATTGCACTGGCTCTTCCAATTGCAAGAGCGCATCGGGCTCGATATAGCGCACTTGGCTATCGGTGAAAAAAGGCAGGAGGTCAGCTTGCTTGACACTGAGCAGGCGGTCTTGATCAGCAAAAGTATATAGCGGCGTTAGGTGCGAAAAACGTTCGCTATACCCCGAGTCACTGATGCGGATTAACCAGCTCTGCGCCAACGCAGGATGGCTAGCCAGCAAAGCCGGGCCAAGCAGAGTAAAAGCAATAACAAAACGGCGAAGAAAGTACGGCATCCGTGCAATTCCTGTAGTGAAGATATCCTTTCTATTTATACTCAATTTTTATCTACTTGATGTATAAAAGCCAAGCGGCATAAGGTCATCCGTTTAATAAAAGCCAATGTGAGTAAGCATTTATCTATTCGGTAGCTATCTGTGCTGTAAAGATCTGCGCTACAAAAAACATCACACCATGCTACGTCGCAGCATGGTGTGATGAAAACGATAACACGAGTGACTCGATATGTATCTTATTCGACGATCACGCCGCCATCGGTGCCGTAATCAATCGCCAGTTCAGAGGCTTCAAGCGTAAACGGCTGAACACACATGGTTGCCGTGGTGGTGGTGGTGTTAGCCATCACTTCGGTCACAGCTTCGGACAAACCTTCACAGTTTAGCGAGTAGGTATCGATCTGCTGTTCTTGGTCCCACTGTTTATTGATGTTGCAGTAACCCGATGAGTAGCCATTTGCGTAGAACACTCCCTCTTCAAACAGCTCTGGCGTACCATCTCCATTAAGATCAACATTTGCATTAAACTCAGCTTCCAGAGTATTAAGATCATCAATGGCCGCAAGCTCTAAGGTATTTCTGTTTTGCAGATTGGTAATCGAATCTCTCAGCCATTGAACATCCGCCTCGCTAGCACCATTAGCCAAAGCGGTGTCAATTTCAGCTTGATAGTTGCTGATATTCAGATTGTTCATATCAATCTGGTTTTGATGTCCATTACGATAGCTATTGAAGGTTGGATAAAGATTACTGTAAGCGTTTAGCAACAGCTCGTTGGTTGTCCCTGCTACCCAGCGGCTGGTTTCGTCGTCCCAGCGATACTGATTACTGAAGCTTACGTCTTCATTGGTCAGCTCGGTACAGGTTTCGCTCGCAGAGGCAACCAAGCCCTCTTGCACGGCAATTTCATTGAGCGCAGCATCGAGATATTTGGCTGGCATGGCGCTGCCATCTGTTTCAATCCCTTTCTCTAACACTTCGATAAAGAAACCATTGATGGTATTGCCGCCAACAAACGTATTAGCACTACCTTTCAAGGTATCTAAGAAGGCTTTGGCGTAGTTGTTCTCTTCCTGCCAAGTACTCACATCCAGCACTTTAATGCCCGTATCCACGCTCTGACCGGTATTTGGATCCCAGTAAGTAATGTTGCGCATGTACCAACTGTTACGCTCTACTTCTTGATCCTCGTCGGCACTCACATGCGCGACACCCATCAAGACAGAGGCATTCCAGAACATACGGCTCGGTCTATCTTGCTCTTCATCACTCCAGTCAGAAGAGAAAATTTCAATCTCTTTGGTACCGAGTTCAATAAAAGCACTGTTTTCGCCAGCCTCATACTGCTGATATAGCCCTGCAATGGTATCGTGACGATACAGATGCTCGACCACTTTTCCTGGCTCAGCCATATTGCCAGTGTCGTGGTCATCTTGGTTGGCTTGAGGGTGTAGATCAGTCTCACCAGTGCCATCTTGAATTCGCCACACAGGTACCAGCAGCGCCGCAGACGCTTTAGCGTTAGTCATGTTGCCCGTTAAGACACCAATTTCACCATTGTCCAACTCCAGCCCGTCGCCTAAAGGGCCAGAATAGCCAAACAGACTTGGTAAATGCAGGCCTAGGATATTCCCAGTCAGCCCCAGTGCTTCGGCTGGCGTCTGCACGCCGTCGGTTTCAGGATCCCAATCTTTCTCATGTTCTTGGTTGAGAAGTGAGAGGGCGATAGGCGTTTGTGCATTCCAAGTCGCAGAGACCCCTTTGAGCGCGACTTGGTGCTCACCTTCCGTGAAGGTGACGTAGCTGACACTGGTTTCACGCAAACCACCTTGCGCATCATAAAACTGCGCTTCAACTCGGTATTTACCGGGCATGAGATTCACCGATGCCGTTGGCGAGCTGGCACTGAGCGAAGCGGCCACTGCAAAACGCTCTTTCATGCCGTTGTTTGGCAGCTCATAACATTCCAGCTCTTCGTCGCCGACCATCACCGTTTGGTTTTGGTTTTCCGATTTATAGTTTTCCTCTTGGCAAAAACGGTAGGCATCGAGCATATCTTCTGCTTCCGATAAGCTGCCCACATACTGGTTGCGATAAAAATCGACCTCGATTTCACTCGCGCTACCAATCCAAGAGGCACCCGCTTCAGGTGCGGGGAACTTGGCCGCCAGTTTTACCGAAGCAGTTTTCTGATCTTGCGTCGCATCGGGGGACGATGCTACTTGGCTCTCGCCGTTACAGCCTGACAAGCCGATTGCAGCAGCGACAACCACTGCCAATGGTTTAAGTGTGAATAGAGTTTTCATAGTTCTGTCCCTGCCAATTATTCGACAATAATTCCGATGTTTCCTGAAAATTCGAGTACCGAGAAGGCGAGATTTTGCGTTGTCGCCTGACCTTGGTTATCCGTGACCGTGACGCTGGCTTGATATTCGCCAACCGCTAAGCTTTCGGCTGCAATGCTGGCAGTGTTGCCATTGACCGTGGCCGATACGCCCGTGCTAAACGTCCACACGACTGTTGGATCGTCGTCGTTATCGTCACTCACGCTGACACTGAAGTTAATCACATCCGGGTTGCTGCCCGACTCATTCGCTTGCTGAATTCTTGGCGTTGCTGTCAACGAAAGAATTTGCGGCGCTTTGTCTTCAACCACACTCACGGCCAACTGCGATTCGCTGCTCAAACCAACCGCATCGGTCGCTTTTAGCGTGATCACATAGTTGCCTGCACTCAAGCTGTTCGCCGCGATCGTTGCTTGCCGCTTGTCTGCGGACAACGCCAGTGCGCCGCTCATATCTTGAGCGTCTTTCTCCATAGTCCAATCCAGCGTTAGGCCTGAGTCGCCATCGTCATCCGACACGGTCGCCGTCACAATCACCGCCTCACTGTTCATCTGGCCTTGCAAAACCGTGATCTTGGTGGCGCTACTGCTGAGCGCAACTGACGGCGGCTGATTGGCCAGCACAGTAAATGCTACCGATTTGCTGATCACGTTTGGCGTAGATGCCGTATCGGTGACGGTTAACGTCGCCTGATAACTGCCAACGGGGATGGTATCGGCCGCCAAACGAATGGTTTGCCCTGGCGCATCGCCCAGTAGAGAGGTGACATCTTGCTCGTCGCTGTTGACTAGGCGCCAGCTCAGTTGCAGTTGATCACGCGCGGTAAAGTCATCACTCACTAACGCTGCCAGCGTAATCAGTGCCACGTTGTTCTGCCCGTTACTGCCAACAGAGCTTGGGTTAGCACTGAGTACTTCAATCACTGGCGCTTGATCCGCCACCACGTTGAACTTGATGTTGGCCGAGCTCGAGAGTGGCGTGTTGTGATCGTCAGTGACAGTCAGTGTCGCGGTATGTTCGCCAACTGCGACCGCAGCGAGATCGCACTGCGTCGTCGTGCCACTGCATTCACCACTCCATTGATAGCTGAGCGTGTCACCGTTACCATCACGCGCAATGGCGGTGATAATGCCTTGATTACCTTGCTGGACTTTAATCGTTTCTCCAGCAGAGTAGCGGGTATTGCCGTAATCAAAACCGACGATTTGCGGCGCGATGTTGTCGCTATCACGCACGGTAATGGGGAAGCGGCGTTCTGGATTAACGCTGCCAGTAGTACGGGTTTGTCCATCATCCGCACTAATCACTAGCGTTTTCTCACCAATCGAACTGAAGGTAATGGTCGCTCGCGTACCACTGCGCTCAATGTTGCAATTGTCATCGCCTTCACACTTGATGTTGACCGTCACAGCATCACCATCAGGATCGGAAACCGACCAACGTAGATCCGCGCTTTCATCGATTTTCATTTGCGAAGGCGTGCGCAGTAGCGCCCCAAGTAGCGGTGGCTGGTTGGCTTTGGTGAAATCCAACGTCGCTTTTTCTTCTGCGCTCGTTACCGTCGCGGTTTTGTTCTGCCCAAGGGCGCTGACCGCAAGTTCACTGTCACACAATACGCTTTGGCTGTAAGCACCGTTGGCATCGGTGTAGGCATAGTCCTGACCACGCGCGTGGCTGATGCGTACGTATTGATTGGCCACTGGCGTGCTGCCATTGGATTCAAGCGTACGCCCTTCTAACGTACATGCATACGGGTTGACTAACACCAGTTCAGGCAAATCATTACACGCACCGACGGTGAGAGTGGCTGGCATCTGCACATATTCTGTCTGCCAAGTTTTCTGGTTGTAGACTGGCAGGGACCACAAGGCTCCATTGGTCAGATCGGCAGAGGTACCTGATACCAAAGTGTTAAATTGGTACGCGCCATCTTCGATATAGTGCCATTCCGTTCCTCCATCAGGTAGGCGCACGCTTATCTGGCCATAGAACTTCTCACCATTTTGGTAACTGACTTTACCTTGCAGACAGATATTGGTATTGACGCCCGTTTTGATCGGCCAGTCCAAGTTGATCCACTGAATCCACTGATTGGCTTGGCTGATCTCCACCTTAACGTACAGTTGCAATGCTTCTTGGCCCGTTAGGCTAATGACGCCCTGATCGTCAATCGGAACGTCCGTGCTACTGGTCACCACATTGCCTGCCGCATCATTGACCAACACCCCATTACCGACGTATTGCCAACCTTGCCCACTGCGATAGACGTAAATCGGGATCTGAATACCGTCTGTGGTTAAATCAAAATCGCGCTGAATGGTTGGATAAGAGCCTTTCGGCACCATCATCACTATTGATGGGCTTTCACCTGCCGATGGTTGAACATTGGTCAGTGGTAATGGCTGCTGATTTTCATCGGTCAAGCGAATTTGGCTAAAGGTGCTGGAGATCAATCGATAGCTTTCATCGCTGTTTTGGTTATCAAAATTGACCCCTTGCCCTTGATTGTCCGTGGTCCCTTGCCCTTCAAACTCGCCTGGGAAGCTTTGGATATCATTAGCATTACTCGAATCGAAGTAAGCGACTTCACTGTTAATGACATCAACATTCGGGTCGATATTGGCCACTGGAAGATTAAGCGCAAGCTGCACATCTTCATCGGCGGCAGGAGAAACCTCGCCGACCACGACCCGCTGCTGTCCTTGGCTATTTTTCACCAGAGAAAAACGCAAACTCGGCACGCCATTGGCCGACACCACGACAGAAACTAAGATCAGAGCGTTTGACCGTGTTGACCTGAGCGGTAGCCAAGAGCACATTGACCGAGATTCGATTAGATTGATCGTTAACGTCGATACTTTTTTCGTTTTCAACAAACCCTGATTTCGCCACTGAGACGACTAAGCGACTGGCTTTATGGGCGTCCGCTTTGATTTCAGGAACGGAGATAGAATAGAAACCACTGTCATCACTTTCGGTACTCAGTTCCACCAATGACTGACCATCACTGCTTTGGAACTGAACCGTAACGCTCGATTTGGCGACGGGTTGTCCGCTGCTTGATGTCACTTGACCGGAAACGATTTGAGTACTGATGGCACGCACTTGTACAACTGGATCGACTGGGTCTGGGCTACTGCCGCCGCCATCCCCGCCGCCACAAGCTGAAAGTGCCGCCGCGATAAGAGTGCTTATTACGGTGCGACTGAAGGTTGTCATATTAATCCTACCAATGACTGTATTGATGAATTTGCAACTAAAACTAAAATGAATGTAGACGATACATTTGCCATATGGATGTATTATTAGACAGAAAGACTATTTCATGAGAATTTCGTAAAAAAGTGTGAGATTGGGATAATTTTGCTTGCAGCTATTGAAAGTAAGTCTCAATTCACCTGAGTAAGAAACCCGTTTCATCGTGGATTTGCCCTGTTTCCTCGCCTGCGCTTTTTCTGCTAAACTCGGAGCGCATTTTTAAACCTATGGCGGAAGATTTATGATCATCGTAACTGGTGGCGCTGGCATGATTGGCAGCAATATTGTTAAGGCTCTCAACGAGATTGGCATCAATGATATTTTGGTGGTAGACAATCTGAAAAATGGTAGAAAATTCAAAAACCTGGTTGACCTCGACATCACCGATTACATGGATCGTGATGATTTTCTTACCCAAATTATGGCGGGCGACAATTTCGGCCCGATCGAAGCGGTGTTCCACCAAGGTGCTTGTTCGGCAACCACCGAGTGGGACGGCAAGTACATGATGCTCAACAACTACGAGTATTCAAAAGAGTTGTTGCACTACTGTTTGGATCGCGAGATCCCATTTCTATACGCCTCTTCTGCGGCTACCTACGGCGAAACCTCGGTATTTAAAGAGGAGCAGGAGTACGAAGGCGCACTGAATGTCTACGGTTACTCAAAACAGCAGTTTGATAACTATGTGCGTCGCCTATGGAAAGATGCCGAAGAACACGGTGAAAGCTTATCGCAAATTACCGGTTTCCGTTACTTCAATGTCTACGGCCCACGTGAACAGCATAAAGGCAGCATGGCCTCGGTGGCTTTCCACCTGAACAATCAAATTCTTGCCGGTGAAAATCCCAAGCTATTTGCGGGAAGTGAGCAGTTCAAACGCGATTTCATCTACGTTGGTGATGTGTGTAAAGTCAACTTGTGGTTTATGCAAAACGGTGTCTCTGGCATTTTTAACTGCGGCACGGGCAATGCAGAGTCATTCGAAGAAGTGGCCAAGGCGGTGATCAAACATCATGGCAAAGGGGAAATCGAAACCATCCCATTCCCTGAGCATCTAAAAGGCGCTTACCAAGAATTTACCCAGGCCGATCTCACCAAATTGCGCGCTGCTGGCTGTGATGTCGAGTTTAAGACCGTCGCCGAAGGGGTCGCGGAGTATATGGCGATTGTGAATGGTTAGGATCTAGGTTGCGAGGGACTAGGTTTCTAGGTTCTAGGCTCTAGGCTCTAGGCTCTAGGCTCTAGGCTCTAGGCTCTAGGCTCTAGGCTCTAGGCTCTAGGCTCTAGGCTCTAGGCTCTAGGCTCTAGGCTCTAGGCTCTAGGCTCTAGGCTCTAGGCTCTAGGCTCTAGGCTCTAGGCTCTAGGTTCTAGGTTCTAGGTTCTAGGTTCTAGGCTCTAGGCTCTAGGCTCTAGGCTCTAGGCTCTAGGCTCTAGTTTCTAGGTTGATAGGTTTTGCTCTTCCTAGGGCCTAGGACCTGCTTTTCCTAGTACCGGCTCTTCCTAGCACCTGCTCTTAAAAAAATTAGTATGACAACTGAACGAAACGACTTTGACCCTAAAGCGCACAACCCCACCTTTCAGTGGGGTTTTCTTGCGTCTAAATATTGGGGAATATGGCTTGGCCTGATTGTAGGCTTGCCGATTGCTTTGCTGCCCATCCGTTTGCAATATTGGATTGCCAGTAAAATCGCTAAAACGCTTGCCAGTAAAGCACCAAGAACCGTAAACAACATTTGGGTCAACTTAACCTTATGTTTTCCGGACAAAAGCGATAGTGAGAAAGAAGCCATCTTGTTGGAGTGCCTAACTACAGCAGGGGTCTTTCTACTCAACTTTCCGCTCATCACCCTCTTTGGCAAACGCTATTTAGAAAAGAGCTGTTCAATAAAAGGTCTAGAGCATTTACAAACGGTTCGAGAACAGGGCCACAACGTTATTTTACTCACGCCACATACTTGGGCGATTGATGTTTTGCCAGTACTGCTCGCCTCAAAAGGCAGCCCCGTGGTGGCGATGGTCAAAGAGCAGAAAAACCCGGTTGGTGATTGGCTGATGCACCGGCAACGGATGCAATTTGGTGGACGCATTTACGAGCGCAGCGCCGGAATCAAACCTTATATGAAATCGGTGCGCGAGGGGTACATCGGCTATTACCTTCCTGACCAAGATCATGGCCGTGAACAAAGTCTGTTCGTCGATTTTTTTGCCACACAAAAAGCCACCTTACCGGGTTTAGGCAAACTGGCTAAAGTGAGTAAAGCCAAGGTACTGGCGGCCTTTACTCGTCTCAATACCGAAACTGGCAAATACGAGATCACGATTTCTCCCGTGTGGGAGAACTTCCCAAGTGGCGATGAACACGCCGATGCCAGAGCCATGAACGCCTTTATCGAACAGCAAGTCTCTCGTTATCCAGAACAGTACATGTGGACTTTCCAACTTCTGCGTACGCGCCCCGATGCCAACGAGCCAAGCCCTTACTACAATGAAGATTTAAAGAAACCGGCGGTAAAATCATGAAGATCTTAGTTATTGGCCCTTCATGGGTGGGCGATATGGTGATGTCCCAGTCACTTTACACCACACTTAAGCAGCAACACCCTGATGCGCTGATTGATGTGATGGCGCCAGGCTGGTGTAAACCCATCTTAGAACGTATGCCCGAAGTGAACCGAGCAATTGAAATGCCGCTTGGCCATGGGGAGTTTAACTTGCTGGGCCGTCGTGAAATCGGTAAGTCGCTGCGCGAGTTTAAGTACGATCACGCCTACGTTTTGCCTAACTCGGCAAAATCGGCGCTCATTCCCTGGTTTGCCAATATTCCTCTGCGCACGGGCTGGCGCGGTGAGCTGCGTTATGGCCTGCTCAATGATTTACGCCCTAATAAAAAAGCCTTCCAGTATATGGTCGAGCGCTACGTGGCGCTGGCTCATCCGCGAGCGAAAATGGTCGATTCCGCCTCGCTCGGCGGCCTGGAAACTCTGCCTCGTCCTAAGCTGTCCATCAATGTCGAAGCGCAGCAACAAACGCTGGCGAAGTTTACTCTCTCTACACAAAGCAAAGCCATTGGCCTTTGCCCTGGCGCTGAATTTGGCCCAGCCAAAAAATGGCCAGAAAACCATTACGCCGACGTCGCCCATGCCATGTGCCAGCAAGGCCATCAAGTATGGCTGTTTGGCTCGCAAAAAGATCTCGACACATGTAACGGCATTAAACAGCGCGTGCCGAGCGAGTATCACGCTCAAATCCAAGTGTTAGCAGGGCAAACCAGCCTTATCGAAGCGGTGGATCTGCTGGCAGCTTGTCACACGGTGGTGAGTAACGATTCAGGCCTGATGCACGTCGCCGCAGCGGTTGGCTGTAATGTAGTGGCGGTGTATGGCTCGACCTCGCCGAAATACACCCCACCACTGGCCGAAAAGGTCGAGATAGTGCATACCGACATTGAATGTCGCCCCTGCTTTAAACGTGAGTGCCAGTACCAGCATCTCAAATGTTTGTCGGAAACTGACGCCAAAGCAAGTGTTAGACAGCATTCGTAAACTCGATGCCATTGCGGTGAGCGCATGTTAGTGCGACTGGTCTATACGCTGATTCTGGCCCTTGCCGCACCTTTGCTACTGTTCGGCTTGTATCGCAGCAAAGCGAATAAGCCAAAGTTTGGGGCACGCTGGAAAGAGCATTTCGGTATAACCCCAAAGCTTAATGGGCAGACGAGACCACTGTGGATCCATGCCGTCTCTGTCGGTGAAAGCATCGCGGCGATTCCGCTCATCAAAGCCATCAAAGCGCAAACCCCAGAGCAACGGATTGTCGTGACCACCACAACGAGTACCGGCGCAGAACAAATCGAAAAACTGGGTGATTTAGTCGAACATCGCTACATGCCTATCGACTTTGCCTTTGCCGTTCGCAGTTTTCTTAAAGCGGTCAATCCCGCTAAGATGCTGATCATCGAAACCGAGCTGTGGCCCAACACCTTAGCCACCGTGCACAAAGCCAGTATTCCGATTATCGTGGTCAATGCTCGTTTATCAGAAAAATCTCAGCAAAACTATGCCAAAGTGCAACCGCTGTTTAACCTGATCCACCCTTGTTTGAGTAAAGTTCTTTGCCAATCCCAAGCAGACGCGGATCGGTTCGCCAAACTTGGGGTCGCGGCAGAGAAACTCTGCGTCACGGGTTCGATAAAATTCGATATCCATATCTCTGATGAGATCAAACGCAAAGGCGCTGAATTGCGCGCTCAGCTTGGCCAAGACAGACCTATCTGGATAGCCGCGAGCACCCACAAAGGTGAAGATGAACAGGTATTGGCCGCACATCGACAAGTACTCGAATCGCACTCCAACGCTCTGTTGATTTTAGTTCCCCGCCACCCAGAGCGTTTCGATTCGGTGTTCGAACTGTGCCAAGCACAAGGGTTTGAAACGATAAGGCGCACGCAACAGCAAGACGTTAGCGACTCGACTCAAGTTTACCTGGGCGACACCATGGGAGAGATGCTGATCTTACTCGGTGCAGCAGATGTCTGCTTTATGGGCGGAAGCTTACTTGGAGACAAAGTAGGCGGACATAATGTGTTAGAGCCAGCAGCGTTGGGAGTGCCCGTCATTAACGGGCCGAGTTATTATAATTTTAAAGAAATCGCCATCGCATTAGAAAAAGAGAATGGTATTGCCGTTGTAGAAAACACTCAACTTGGCCTAAAAACACAACAACTACTCAACAACCGTGAACAGCAAAATCTAATGGCAGAGACAGCCTTAAAAGTTGTGCAAAAAAATCAAGGCGCTCTCGCTATGACTCTCTCGGTTTGTATGGAATAAGACTATATGAATGTATTCTTGGTGACCTCTCCATTTCAGTATATTTGTGCGAATGAAGCTCGTGTTGCTTATCAGACGCAAGATAATATTTTGATACTTATAGAACAAGATAATCCAACAGGTCAGCGCCAAATGAAAGCTTTGGTTCAAGAGCATGATTGGCAAACGGTTTTACGCTTCCCTCGTAATAAACGTACTAGTGTCACGCCGAAGATAATTAAAGAGATCCAAAGACTCAGCCAAGGTCAGCTAGAGACATTGTTCTACAGTGAATATAACGCTTGGCGCAACAAACTCATCATACGCAATCTTTCATTTAAAAAGCACGTATTCTTCGATGATGGGACTATGACATTCTTTGACTATTATGATCATATAGAACCAAAGAGCGTTTACTATCGCCCTCGTTTCATCCAAGACATTCAATTACGTTTACAAGGCATTAAACCCATCGGTCATTTGGGATTTTTTGAAAATACAGAAATATTCTCAATCTTTGACTTTCCAGACTGTGTGACAAGTTATCGGGAAAACAAACTGACTACCTTGCAGTGTCACGTATCTCTGCAAGCTGAGCAAAAAAGTGAATCCTTTATATTTATCGGACAAGGCAGCATTGATGAGAAAGGCAGAATCAGCCTTCATGAGTATCTAAAGCTTATCACTTCAGTTAGCCAGAAAGCCTCTATGCCTTTGATTTATATCCCACACCGCACAGAAGCCTCACATGTTAGTGAGCACGTAAAAAAGATACCCAACCTAACCTACCACCAGAGTCAATTTCCAATAGAATTAGAACTAGTCAAACAAGGTATAAAACCAAGTTGTATTATAGGATTATCTTCTACAGCGTTGTACACTCTATCTAAAATTTATCCTGATGCGACTATTCGTTTAATCTCGCAATCCCCCACCAGCACAGCGACTAGAGATCTTCGAATTTATAACTATCTTCAGAACTATTTTACCAAGCGCACCTAAGAGGGGAAATCTTGTGAAATATAACCTCACGAAGTTTGAACAGCGAGTTTCTCGACCAATATGGATACTTGCTTGCTAAACGCAAAATAGGCAAAAAAAGCTTTAATCCCTTGCATATTGTGCTACTACGCTTTATGCGTAAATCTCTGTGCAGCGACAAGTACGGCAAATTCAAAGAAGGCTATCGGTACATTTCTCAAAAGCACTTTGGTTTCACTGTTGGAAAATATAGTACGGGCTACGAACAGTTCTGGCATCAAGCTCGCTTACTAGAATCGATCGGCGCTTTTTGCAATATTTCAGCTGACAATGTCACTATTGCAGGCAATCACCCCATCACAACAGTATCGACGAACACCTTTACCTACTCGAAAAAAGTGGGGTTTGTGGCTGAAAATCGCTCTATCGAACATTTAACAAACTTGAAGAAAATTAAGATCGGAAATGATGTATGGATAGGCGCTAACGTGATTTTGCTTCCTGGAGTGAGCATTGGTGATGGTGCTGTTATCGCAGCAGGTGCTGTGGTCAGCAAAGATGTCTCTCCGTATGCAATTGTTGGCGGCGTTCCTGCGAAATTGATCAAATATCGATTTGAACCTGAAGTTATTGATGGTTTACTGGCATCAAAGTGGTGGGAGTGGGAAGACGATAAAATAAAGCGTTTCATTCCTCTGATGGAGTCACCATCCGAATTCCTAGCAACGCTTCAATCAGAAGAGGCTTAACGCCTCCTCTGATTTAGTATTCTAGAGGGAAAAACCGTCATCCACGACGATATTCTGTCCAGTAACGTAACGTGATTGCTCTGAAAGCAAAAACAGTACCGAACCAACCACCTCTTCCACATCCAACATGCCAGCGCCATGCGTTTTATCTCTATAGGCTTGCAAAAACGCGTCGGGTTGATGGTCAAAAATACCGCCAGGACTAACACAGTTGATACGAAAACGGCTGTCATTGACGTAAGAGACCACGTATTTGTTGAGGTGTTGAATCGCAGATTTAATCGCCGCGTATTCGACTGGCATCGTCATTGGTGTGTTGTTATATATCTCGAACTTAGGTGCAACCACCCCATAAATTGAAGATATATTCACCAGCGAAAAAGGCTGTTGTTGACGCTTAAAGTACGCGGCACTCTGCTGCGTAAAGAGAAAGGCACTGCCAAGATGTAATGACAAATTCTCGTTGAAGCTCTCTAAACTGACATCAAAAAAGTGCTTACCATAGGTCTTATTACGAGGGTAGGTTGCGTTGACCGCGCCATCGACGTGTTGAGCCTGCTGATTGAAGAACGCTTTGACACTCTCTTCTTTAGTCACATCCAACTCGCAACAGCGCAGCTTCTCATCTTGCAAGTCAACACCGAGCGAAGCAAGCCGTTCGCGCATCGCCTCCACATGAATATCGGCGGCGATGACGTGTGCGCCTTGCGTTAGCAAAGCCGGCACCAAACGCGTTCCAAGCAGGCCACCTGCACCCGCCACTACAATGGTTTTATTTTCGAGGAGCTTTTCCATTATTGACGACCTCCAACAATCGCTTCTGCCAACATAAAATCGTAAATATCATCAATATCCACGGCGCGCTCTTTCGGTACTTCAATACTGGTGACGTTACCAGAAAAAAGACCGTAATGGTTCAAGACAAACTCGGGCGTGGTGGCATAAACAACGGTGGTGATATCAAACACAGCAGGTGCATCTTGACGACGAGCCACTTCTCCCTGCGGCTTAATGACCAACTCAACCATGCCTGAGTCGGTCTGCTTGACCATATTGAAAAAGGGGCTGCGACTGGCTGGGGTAACCGAGATACAGATATCTGCGCCCACGCTCATTCGCTGCTGGATGGCATTTTCGATGTCACTGACCGCCCGCAGAGGCGCTGTTGCTGGCAAGCTAATAAAGCCGTCAAAGTCGCCATAGTTTCGCACGTACCCATTCAATTGCATGCCGCCAAGAAAGCCACTCTGGACTGGTATCACTCGCCAGTTCAGCAGGACGGTCGATCACGATCGCTCCGCCATTCCTCGCTACTTGCGCAATTTCGGCATCATCGGTGGAGACAAATACCTGCTCAATCGACTGAGCGGCCAACGCGCTGTCAATCGAATAGTGCAGTAAGGGTTTGCCAGCAAGTGGTTTAATGTTTTTTCCTGGCAGCCCTTTTGAGCCGCCACGAGCAAAAATAAATGCATAGTTTTTCATTGGATAGGGACCCTTTACGCCATCTAGCTCGCTGTGATGGGATAGCGCGTTTTGATTTGTGAAATCAGCTCAAGGCTTTTGGCCGCCTCATCAAGCGACACACACTGATTGGGTTGGCGATGGATATGAGCAACGAAATCCAGCACCATCGCCGTGTACATTTGGTTTTTATCCCATTTAGGCTCACTGTAAAGTACCTGGGGGCCTTGTGGTGTAACAAATCGGATTTCATTGCCAATTAAGTCCCACTCCAGCGCCCCTTGGCTGCCGACAAAGCGGCATTGGCGATACGCTTTACGCTGCAAAAAATCGAGATGCAGGTGCACAACCGCGTTTTGCTCAGTACTAAGCAGCATATCGGCACTGTCTTCAACTTCCAGACCAAGCTCTTCGCTTTGGCGTAAAATAGCATGCTGCAAAGTCAGCTCGCCCAATAACCATTGGGTGTAATCAAACTCATGACTAAGCTCTAAAAGGGCGCCGCCGCCTAACGCTGCTCTGGCTGAAACACTCTCACGGTAATCTTTGCTCGGACGCCAATCAGGCAGATACTGGCCAATCTCGACATGAGCATGATAGACCTTCCCCAACATTGTAGATGAAAGGTATTTTTTCATCTCGATCGCAGAAGACAAGTAGCGTAAGCAGTATCCTACAGCCACAGGCGTTTGGGATTGCGCGGCCGCCTCTTGTAGCGCTTTTAATTCGTCGAGCGTAGCGGTGACTGGCTTCTCAATCAGAACGGCAATACCCGCTTCAATCAAGGGGATGGCATGCGCCGCGTGAAAAGGAGCCGGAGACGCAACAATCACCAACTGCACGTGCTGATCTACCAGTTTCTTCAACCGAACTAACGAGTTGATCCGCATCACTCACCACTGCTTGAGGAACACGCCCACTGGCCGACATGGCATAGAGCTGAGCATGAGGGAAAAGCTGTTTAAGGTTACGACGATGGCGAGTGGCAATATTGCCTAGTCCAATAACGGCAACGCGTTCCATTAGTCCAGCCCCAAGGTATGAATGTCGGCCTGAGCGCGGTTGAAATCGTCCATTCGACCAATATCCAGCCAATATTCGTGGATCGGGAACATCAAAATCTTATCTCGCTCTTGCATATGCTGCTCAAGCAGTGTTGGCATATCAATGCGATAATTTTCTGGTACCGATTGAATCACCCGTGGCGAAACCACATAAATGCCCGCGTTGACAAAAAAGCGCTGAATGGGCTTTTCCACCATACTCGTGATTTTATTGCCTTCGCCGTTGATCACACCGTAGGGAATTTGATAGTCGTATTCGCGAACACACATGGTTGCGTCGGCGTCATGACTGACGTGAAAATCCAGCAAGCGCTGAAAATCCACTTTGGTCAGTACATCACCATTCATCATGATCAGCGGTAAGCCTTCGGGCAGATCTTTCGGCAATAGACCAAGTGCTCCACCTGTGCCCAGCGGTGACTGCTCATGCACGTAAGTAATATTCACCCCAAGCTCGGAACCATCGCCAAAATGCGCTTGAATCAACTCAGGCATATAGTGAGTCGAGATATAGAAATTGACAAAGCCCGCTTTGATAAAACTGCGGATCACCGTTTCAAGGATCGGCTTATTGCCGATTTTAAGCATTGGCTTGGGACACTTGTCCGTCAAAGGACGTAAACGGGTGCCAAATCCACCCGCCATCAGAAATACCGGATTTTGATATTTCGGGCGATGCAATGCACCATGTAAGGTTTCAAGACCCACCACTTTTCCTGCTTCATCCAGAAGCGGGATGGAGAGGATGCCCTTTTTCTCCATCAACTCGATCAATAGATCTCTGCGGGTTTCCGGCTTGAGCCGTCGTGGGAGATAAATTCATCACCAAAGAAACGGGATCTGCCAGTGTCAGATTTTTGAGTAAACCGCGACGAATATCCCCATCGGTCACTACGCCGACCAAATGTTGATTGTTGTCAACGACTAGCGCCACTCTAAGGGCTTCATTGTTGATAATCTCCAGTGCATCACGAATCGAGTTGTCTGGTTTAATCAATACATTGTTCCAGCAGTAGCTCATGAAATATCCTTGAATTCTAATTATTTTCTTTAAGATAGGTACGGGCAGGGTAGCAGGTATAATTCTTCATCAGCGAGCGATTCACTATGGATCCAGCCCCAACGACGCTCTGAGATTCTAAAACTAAACCTTGAATCACGGTTGCATTCGCACCGATGTAAACCGCTTCGCGCGTGCATACCGCACCACACAGAGTCGCACGTGGCGCAATATGGTTATAAGCGCCGATTTGACAATCGTGCTCAACCAAAGCGCCGCTGTTCACTATGGTATGTTCACCAATAACTGCGCCAGTTTGCACTCGAGCCCCTGACAAAATCTGCGCGCCAGAGTGGATGGTCGCAAACCGTGACACATGCGCGTCACTGGCGATCACCGTTTCAAACTGATAACCGAGTTCGAGAAACTGCTGATTGACTTGCTGACGCAGCATGGAGCGAGGCATCATGCCAATTCCGTTTACCAGCCGCACACTATCTGGAGAGAAGCGTGCAATATCCTCATCTTGGGTAAGATGGGGAATGCCAGCCAATACCGCCCGTGATGAAACGTCATCAGGGCAAATGATGGCAAATATTTCTCGTCCTTGGTCAAGTAAGATATCAGCCAAAACACTAGCGTGTCCGCCTCCTCCAATCAAAACAAGCGGTAATGATTTATTCAATGATCAAATCTCCGACTTGGTAATCTCGACTTGCCTTGCGCTCGAGCATCTCCCAATACTGATAAGGTGACATGCCGTTACCCGGGCGCTTAATCGTCACGTTATCTGCACAAAAGGCATCGCCTGCTTGAATCGCTTGACTTGCCACCAAGCTTTTACGTACCACCGCTTTGTTTTTCACTTCCGAAACGGTCGGCGATTTTACCGCCGTGCCCAGCGCCACTTCCACTTGGCGAATCGCTTTCACCATCGCGGTCAGTTCATCGGGTTCAAGTGAAGCCTTGTGATCGGGGCCTTCCATATTTTTATCAAGGGTAAAGTGTTTTTCAATCAACACCGCGCCACGCGCCACCGCAGCAATCGGGATGGTGATCCCTTCGCTGTGATCAGAATAACCCGCCGGCAATTCAAACGCCCTGCCGAGCGTATCCATTGCTCTAAGGTTGATTTCTGCCATCGGTGCGGGATATTCGGTGGTGCAGTGCAGGATGGTCACTTTTTCTTTAAGGGCTTTTTGCCCCGCCTCAGAGGCGTAAGCTTGCTGAAACGCCAGTTACCGACGGTGCAACGTGATCCGCTGCAGTATAGCCAAAAGCCATGACGCCCAATGCCATTTCGATCTCGGCCAGTGTCGCCATCCCGGTGGAGACAATCAAATCACAGCCGGTGCGCGCATGCTCAAGGACTAATGGCGCATTGGTCAACTCACCAGAAGGCAATTTCAGTCGCGTTAAACCAAGATCATTAACGAGGAAATCTAAGCTTTCAGAATCAAAAGCGGTCGAAAGGAACTCAATACCCAGTGACTCACAATGTTTGACTAACTGGTGATGAGCAGCATAGGACAGCTCAAGACGGCTGAGCATGGCCAATTGCGACTCTTGCTTTTGTGTATTGGCCACTTGGTAATCAGCTTGCTTGGCTTGTTCAGTGACTAAGTTCTTCGCTTTAAAGGTTTGAAACTTAACAATATCGGCGCCAGCTTGATGTGCAGCATCGACGAGTTTAAACGCCAGTGCTTCGTCGCCATTATGGTTTACACCCGCTTCTGCAATAATAATGGTCATAAAATTTCCTTAATCAACATAAATGCTTCAGCCGCTTTAGCATTGCATTGAGCACCACGAACATAAGCTAAAGATTGCAAAGCTTTCCTTGAACGAGGAAATGGAAAATCCCCGACTTCAGATTCAAATATTTCAAGAATATCGAGCTTCTTAGCTAAATATGGCTCTATATCGATAAAAACATTAGGTCTAAAACCACCATCCTCTGGTTTCATACCGAAGTCCGTTTCAGACATCGTTTCATAAACCATGACTTTTTTAACAAACGGATATCTAAATGACTTAGTGGCGGACATAACAGCATCAAACACAATTTCATGGTCGCTGTGAGCATCATTTCGATAAACAGAGAACACAATCTCTGGCTTGATATCGCTAATAACATTACAAATTGGACCAATCACCTCTGCCTTAGCTAAGGTTTCTAAACGAGCAGGAGGTAAATTCAATTCATGAGTCGCACTAAAACCATACTGTTTGGATACCTTTAGAATCTCATCACGTCTCGATTCGATCTGAGTAACTGAGTATCCAGTCTCTTCCGTCATCCCTGTAACGAGCAACCAATGCACTTGGTAGCCTTGCTCGATGAGCTTTAAGATAGTGCCACCGCAACCCAATGTTTCATCATCTGCATGAGGAGCAACAACTAGAACCGTTTTCATAAATAATCCCCTTTTGCGATATCTCCACATTCGATATCAAACAACCAAATCGCCTCAGTGCCAGCTGTTTTAACTAATAGAGCATCGCAAGTTCTATCAAGAACTTTTCCTGGTTCGATGTTTAAAGGATAACTTTCCGAAGCAATCATACTTTTTTTAACGACGATGGACCCTTGACCAAATACAAGCTCTGCTCCGGGATATGGTGGTGCCAAAGCTCGAACTAGGTTATGGATCGTTTCAGCACTCATTCGGAAATCAATCATACCGTCTTTCCGGTTTCTCTTGCGCCAATATGTTGCTTGACTATGATCTTGTTCTTCAAAGGTTAAAAGTCCATTGACTAGATCTTCACCAAGCTTTGCGAGTTGTATCTTAGATACACGCAAAATTTTCTCATATAAGCTTGTTGCATTGTCATCTGGTTCGATTGATATGTGGACTTGATTGGCAATTGGTCCAGAATCAGCACCTGTATCCATCAAAAAAAATGTGGATGCCGTTTCTTCCAAACCTAATGCCAATGCCCAGATAATAGGATGCCGACCACGGTTAAGGGGTAAACTCGCAGGATGAAAACCAATAACCCCTATACGAGGCAGGGTCAAAATGCTCTCATCAAGCAGATAGCTCCACCCAATACAAAATATGACGTCAAGATCAAAAGATTCTAAAAATTTAACTGATTCAGTGCGCGCTTTTGGATCCTCAAAATGTATCGGAATTCCATTTATGTAACAAAGGTCTGTTAAATCACAAAAATCTGCATTAACCGTCGATTTATCGCGAGTCACTACAGCAGAAACAGTTAAACCATCTACACCTAGTAACGTTTCAAGTGCAGCCCGACTCGAATCGACACACCCAATAAAGCCAACTTTCATCATGCCCTACTTAATGTCAAAGAACGATTTAAACACGAGTTCATTCAAGTTCTCACTCAGAATGATATTTAAAATCTTGCTAGAGCTACCGCCTTCACCATAAGGATTTACTGAATTGCGGCACTTCTCTCTAAATGAAGTACTCAACGCTTCAGTGATTGCTCTCTGTATTGAGGCTCTGTTACCGTCGCAACTGATCACGGTATTTCCAGCAATACGACCCTTTTGGCGATCCCCAATGTTTATGGTTGGAATTTTGAATGTAGGAACTTCAATAAGGCCACTTGATGAGTTTCCGATCACCAAATCACAATGCTTAAGTGCACTCAAATACCTCAATTGTCCGAGAGACTGAACCAATAATACTCTTCCAGGAAATTCACGAGAAAAATCGTCCAACAATGGAATCAATGCACGTCCGTGAGTATCTGCATTGGGGTAAGTTATCAGAAACTTATGCTCCGTATACTCACGCAATGCAGCCAAGAGTTGTTTAAGGTCTTCTACTGCACCATCGCGGCTCAATGTCACTGGATGATAAGTTACAACCATGTACGGCACGTCAGTAAGGTCAAACTGAATAGACTCCGATAAAGCTTCACGCGATAAAAGCTCTAATGCCCTGATGCTATCAATTCCTGGTGCGCCGACGTTCAACACGCGCGCGGGATTTTCACCAAGTTGAATTACACGCTGCCTATATTCTTCAGTAGCCGTAAAATGCAGATGAGACATTTTCGTTATCGAATGACGCACAGCTTCATCAATCAGCCCCTCCGTCGTTTCTCCTCCGTGAATATGCGCAATCGGTATTTGTGCCACCATCGCTGCCTGACAAATAGCCATGGATTCAAATCTATCACCCAAAATAACTAATAGATCAGGTTTTGCTCTTTCAAACGCATCCGCAGCGCAGATAAGAGCCAGCCCCATAGATTTAGCAATACCAACAGGTGTATCCGAAGATAAAAGAAACTCCAGTTTCTCGGTTACGGGGAAGCGGTCTGATTCGATTTGCGCTATCGTTTTTCCAAATTCTGGAGACAAGTGCATTCCGCCTACAAACAACTGAAGCTCCGCTTCAGAAGACTCATGCAGCCCCTTAATAATCCAATACAAGAGTCCATATTCAGCTCGAGTGCCTGTAAATACAGCTATTTTTCTCATATTACTTAACCTTTAGAGGGGTGCTAGGAAGGTTAACCAAATGCGCCTCAATAAATTCCGAATGAGTAAGATCCCCACGCAGGGCTTTTTTGAACATTGGTAAACGGTGCATTAACTGCCAAATTGGGCGAGTCATTACGCCAGCTGCATTAGTTTGCTCTAGCAGTTCATTGCGCTGCTGTGCATCCGCGCAAATGATGGCATTGAGCCAGTAGTTCGACTGCGCGTATTCTGGCTCGACCACAAACGTGACATCGCTGCCCGCAAAAAACGCTTGGTATTCCTGCGCCAATTGGCGTTTTTGCGCCAGATAGCGTTCCAGCACTTCCATCTGCGCGCAGCCCAGCGCCGCATTTAAGTTCGGCATGCGGTAGTTAAACCCAGGCTCATCATGGAAGAACTCATACGGGTGCGGCACTTTCGCCGTCGTAGTCACATGCTTAGTGCGTCTGCCCGCTTCTTCCGTGCCACACAGCACCATACCGCCGCCACCCGTGGTAATGATTTTGTTGCCGTTGAAGCTCACCGCACCAAATTCACCAAGCGTTCCGGTGTGTTTGCCCTTGTAAAACGAGCCTAGACTTTCTGCTGCGTCCTCGACTAACGTGATGTGCCATTTCGAACAAACGGCAACCAGTTCATCCAGTTCGACAGGATGACCGAAGGTGTGCATCGGCACCACCGCTTTGATTCTTCTGCCCGTTTGCTTATGGATGCAACCTGCCTCAGTGACTTCTGCATACTCTTCCAAGAAGGCATTCACCGCTTTAGGACAAAGGCCCAGACTCACAGGCGATACGTCAACAAAAATCGGCTCGGCCCCCATATGATAAAGCGCATTGCAAGTTGCAACGAACGTCAGCGCTTGGGTGATCACCAAATCGCCCCGCTCAACGCCCGCCATGTACAACGCAGCGTGCAGCGCTGCGGTGCCATTAACAGTGGCAACCGCGCGGGCGCTGCCAGTAAAGGCTTCCATCTTGCGCTCAAACTCATCGACAAACTTACCGACGCTCGATACAAAGGTGCTGTCAATGGTTTCCATTACATACGCTTTCTCATTGCCCGCAAAAGTAGGGGCATGCAATGGAATAAAATCTTGGGTTTGGTATTGGTCGCGTACAAACTCAACCAGTAACTGTGCGTTCATTCTTCTTCACCCTTACATCTTGCTATCGAGGTATTTGCCCGTTTCTTTATGACCGAAGTCAGGGATCATCGTAAAGAAGAGCGCCACAATCTGCTCTTTGCTCCAAGCTCGTTGATCTTTCATTTGGGCAATTTGTTCTTCAAAAAGACTCAACAGCTCCGGTTGATACAGAGGTTCATTTTTGATGATGCCCAAGTTTTCAAAGCGGGCCATATCGAGCACTTCTTTGTCAGTAAAAAACTCTTCAAAGTCTTTCTCACCTGTGGTGTCACTTTCGGTAAAAAGACAAGGCCATTTGCCTTGTGCTGGTAGCGTTTTCGCCAGTTCACGAGCTTCATCTTCATCCGCGCATAAATGCGGCTCGTAGCCTCTTTGCTTTAGGTATTTCACCGCAATGTCTGCAAATGTAATCAGATGCAGCGCTTCACTGAGTTTCGGGAAGAAAATATCGCGATTTTCACCAAAAATACACGACATCAAACACAGCTCACCCGATTCTTGAGGAGTGACAAAATAACGTTTGATATCGTTTGGTGCGACAATCGGCTGATTTTTTTGGATACGTTGGTTAAAACCATGCAACAGAGAACCATCAGAAAAGGCCACGTTAGCAAAACGCGCAGTTGAGATGGCAATTTGCTCACTCTTACGCATCAAGAACATTTCCATAATGCGTTTGGACGCCCCCATCATATTGACGGGGTTGGCTGCTTTATCGGTCGAAACACAGAAGTACTTTTTAACACCAGCATCAATCGACTGTTGAATGGTTTTATCGGTATTGAATACGTTGACATCGATCATACGCATCAAGGTAAATGGGTCTTTCTCACTGCGCACATGCTTGAGGGCAGAGAGGTTTAAGACATAATCATACTGACCATCGGCTTTGATAAAGGCATCATACTCAACCGAACCGATATCCAGAGCGAAGGTCTGGAAGTCGCCGTCAATGTAGCCAAATGAACTGCGAATATCGCGGACCAACTCCACCATATTGTTCTCACTGATATCAACAACGTGCAACTTCTGAGGATGGCGCTTAAAGATTTCTTTAGTGACCGCTTGGCCAATCGACCCCGCACCGCCAAGAACAAGAAAGCGTGACTGTGAAACGATACGAGATAACTCAGCTTCGTGCTGGGCAATGTCTTGGGTAAACAGCGCATCGGTACGACCGATGAGAGGAAGAATTGGGTTCATAAGAGATGACTACGAGTTATGACTAATGCTCGGATTTTAAACCAAGGGAGTGATAGGGGAAAGCAAAGGCAAAAAAAACTGCTGGAAAACTGGTATTTATCACCTCAAAACATTCATAATGCGTTCTACAGTCATTAACCTTTGTAAACTAAGTTTCTTGATATGAATTTCCTCTTTCACACACTTTCTCTAACTTCTTCCGGCGGTAGTCGTGTTATCACCAACTTGAGTAACTATTTGGTCGAAGAAGGCCATAAAGTCGCAATTGTGATCGATAGAAATCGTGTTGCATTCCCTTTGCATGAAAATGTTAAAGTCTACCATCTCAAGAGTTTTTCACTCAAAGATGTAACTCCAGTTTACCAAGGTGACACCCAGCACTTTCAACAACATTTAAAAACAAAAAGTGAAAAAAAAGCGAAGAATAAATTAAAGTTAAGAGACAAATACCCTATCATCCAAAAAATAAACGATTGGAAAAAGTACTTATTAAAGTTATTCACATTCCCTAGCAAGTACTTGGTAATGAGAAAGTTTATGTCTGAGTTTAAGCCAGATAAAATCGCCAGTCATAATATGTACTATTTCTTAGAACACTATTTTTTCTATCCAAAGGATAAATTTAGCGTCGTGTTACATAATTCTCCTAAGGAAGTGATCGTAAATAGAGGCATTCAGCATTTACTACCTTTGAAATACTACTTCAGAAACCGCAATTGTATCTCTGTATCTGAAGGTGTTTTACAAGAAATGAAAGAGCTGATGCCATGTATATCAGATTCGTCACAAACTATTTATAATCCTTTCGACTTTGAAGAGATCCGTAATCGTTCAGAGGCCCACATTGCCTCTTTCTTTGTGGAAAACAAATATATTCTTTCTGTCTCCTCTCTAGCGCCAGGAAAACGTGTAGAGCGAGTTATCAACGCATTCTCATTACTAGAAGATAAGAGTCTTTATCTAGTCATTCTTGGTATCGGTGAAGAAGAGAAGAAACTTAAACAGCTCGTAACTGATCTAGATCTTGAATCCCGTGTGAAGTTTGAAGGCTTTGTAGAAAACCCTATGCCTTATATGAAGCATGCTGAGTGTCTAGTGTTAGCCTCTGATTCAGAAGGACTACCCACCGTTTTGATTGAATCACTAGTGTGTGGGACACCTGTTGTCAGCACTAACTGTAAAACGGGGCCAAGTGAAATATTAGTTGGTTTTCAGGCACAATATCTGGTTGAGCTAGATCAAACAGAAACACAGATTTATAAGTGTCTAGCCGAGAGAGTTTGCCTAGCATTGCAACATAAAAAGATAAACCAAGAGGCGCTTTTGCGTTTTTCACGCGAGACGACGATCAAGCAATGGCAAAACCGTCGCGCTTCATAGAGACAACTATAGATATTACTGTTGCCAAAGTTTCCTCAAGGAGGCTTTAACACCACGACGCCAACACTTTCTACGAATTTTTTGGAAT
This sequence comes from Vibrio cidicii, assembly GCF_009763805.1. Classification (NCBI taxonomy): domain Bacteria; kingdom Pseudomonadati; phylum Pseudomonadota; class Gammaproteobacteria; order Vibrionales; family Vibrionaceae; genus Vibrio; species Vibrio cidicii. Next base: position 2,634,733 of record NZ_CP046804.1, read on the forward strand.
TTTTTCTTCATAAAATCAATTTCCGATGTGTATTTACCACACGTTATTTCATTAATTAGTGTCATAGCGATAATCATACGGCGATAAAACTCGGTGCGCTTTTTCCAATTTACAGTAGCAAAATTGGTAGTAAATGAACCTGAATGTTGGATTCTATATACTGACATAGGTTCAGGAAAATAATAAGCCCCACCATCTTTTGATGCCATAATCTGAAAGAAATAGTCACCACAAGGCATAGTAATAATAAGCTCTTTTGTTATTTGAGAAAAAGCCTCTTTACGGCAGAATAATCCCGAAGTTGGCATAAATGATCCGTCGCCTAGAATCACCTCTTGAGGCGTAAATTTTCGTTCATCTTCACTATGGTGAGCAAATAAATTCCTTTCACCATTTGGTGTTTCAGTATATGCGCTATGAAAGCTTGCCGATAAATCAGGGTTTGCTTCTAACGCATCGTATTGCTTTTGCAATTTATACGGATCTATCCAGTAGTCATCACCTTCACATAGTGCAATGTATTTGCCCGTAGCATGAGAAGCTGTAAAACAAGTCACCTCTACATCAGGAACCTGGCATTGATTCTCGCTCTGTAGCAACAGGGTGACCTTATCTGAATGCATACGCTGAAAGTTTTTAAGTACTTCTGCAGTATTATCTGTCGATGCATCATCATGGATCACTATCTCAAGGTTACAATTTACTTTTTGCTCTACAAAACTCTTCAGCGCCGACTCCACTAAATGGGCTTGATTGTAGGTAATACAGACAATCGAGATGTCGGCTTGAAAATCTGATTCTCTTTCGATCTTTAACATTAACTGGTCCCTAGAAACACATTAAACAAAGACATATGAAAAAATGGCGTAGAATGTAACTTAAAACCAAACTAAGCTTTCCCCATGTTCAGCACTGCAGTATTCTATCGCTTCGTCTAGTTAGATAAAACTACTGTTTGCTTAAACTATTTGGAAAGAAAGACTCTCGGAGATAAAAAAGTGAATCAACCTATAGATTTTAAAGCTCTTGGAGAATGGTCATCATCTCCAGAAGCTGTTGACTTTCTCTTTAGCCAGAAATCAATAAAGCGCTTTGCCATTGGTAGAAATGAATCAACTCTTGAAGTGGCAAGAATTGTTCAGCTTGACGGTATTATTGATGACTTTTGTGACATCGTGGATTGGAATGGTATTCCTATAGTAACAAGTACACACTTGGACGATGAATCTTATGTTGTTAACTGCTCAACCTCTATTTCTCCTGTAAGTGTAGAACGAGTTTTTTCAAAAAAACCTGGTCATCTGATCAGCCTTAATGCTTTGATAACCGCCTCTTCTGGCTTACTATCCAAACCAAAGTTTTGTACTGAAATGTGGGATGTAGTTGAAAATCAAAGCGTTACACTCAATGAGATTTTCCAAAAACTAAGTGATGAAAAATCAAAAAAAACATTTTTAGACACCATAACTTACCGTCTTTACCTTAAACCTAGCTCTATGATTGACTATACTGTCCAAATACAAAATCAGTATTTTGAAGACTTTATGGAATACAACAATGAAGTTTTCTTAGATGCAGGTGGATTTGATGGTGATACGGCTCAAGAGTTTGCGGACAGATATCCAGACTATAAAGAAATCATCCTCATTGAACCTTCCGAAGCTAACATAAGCAAGGCTCGTGTTCGTTTGTCCTCCTATGATAGAATTACTTATTTGCAAAATGCTGTATCAAATGAGAATAAGCAATTAAACTTTACTCCTGATGCTGGCTCAGCCTCTGCCATAACAGAGGCAGGCGAGTTTATGGTAGATGCTATAAAGATAGACACAATCAAAACAGCCACATCGATTAGTACTATTAAAATGGATCTTGAAGGATGGGAAATGCAAGCACTCAAAGGTGCTACTCAAACTATTTCTCATGGAAAACCTAAGCTGGCTATTGCGGTATACCATTCATCCTATGACTATATTGACATCTATAAATATATCATGAGACTAAATCCAAACTACAATATTTATCTGAGACATTACACTGAAGGATGGTCAGAAACAATCATGTTCTTTAAATAATTCCAATCATTATTCCGAACAAAATTTCCAGTTATGTTCGGAATAATTCTAGATTTTATTTAACCTTTATCTATCAGATAAAAGGTAAGCATCACGATATAAGAATGTTCTATATAACCTCTCAACGCTTTCATCTTGACAAAATAAAATCCCCACCCTGTTACCTTGCCTAGGTTGAATCTCTTCGCCAAGAGATAAAAGTGGGAAAAATGCTTTTATCTTAGTTGGTTCAATAAAATTTAATCCATCGTAATGGCACAGTTCCATTGATGATACTGTGTGACGAACTATCGGCTGACTCTCGGTTTCTCTGAGTTGAAAATGGTTCTTTAAGAAAGTAAGAAGCAAATTTTCCAGCATAATCATAGCCTGTACTATATTCGATCAATTTCGAGTATAGATCTCCAGGGCAACGCCGAGTGATTTCTATTAAATAAGGAGTTTTATCTTGTAGAATAAATTGCAGATGCACCAAACCATCGACTAATTTTAAATGAGCAGCAATAGTTTCAACACTTTCCTTAAGCATAGCAAGTGTGACTTCATCAAATTCTCTATCAACATAGCTGGTATCTACGGCATAGGGATTGGCCGAGGAGCCCTCCAACACGACAAAACTATCGATCACTTTCTGCTGTTCAATGAAAGCGCTATAACTATAGAGTTGGCCGTCAACAAATGTTTCTATCAATGCTCTACCTGTCGGGCTTACAGCACTGGCTTGCTCATAGGCAATCGTCAATGCATCAATATCATTCCCTTCAACAACAGAAACACCTCGCCCACTAAAAGCATCAACCGGCTTACAAATAAATCGGCCATGTAGCGGAAAGTCTTCCTTTTGTTGGCGTTGAGGAGAGCTGAGAAGGAGGAGAGCACACATCTCTCTGAATTTTTGTTTCTCACCAAGGAATCGATAGTTTTCCGGATGGTCAAAACAATGGTGATTTGGTGCAACCTGTTGACATACTTCGATCGACAGATCCGTACAGCCTGGCAAGACAAAATCGATACTGAGATCACTGATAATTTGACGTACTTCAGTGACTTGACTGTAATCTTGATCTATCCAATTACTACCCGCTTTTAAAGCAAGCGCATCATTCGCACGATTACCCATAACAAAGACATCATGTCCTCGACCAAGAAGAAAACGATAAATAGGTAACGATGAAAAAGCCGTGTCTAATAATAATACTCTACTCACAATATTATCCTCTTGGCTCAATCTTAATGGGCTTATCCAATAATATGGACTGCTGAATAGCGTCAAGAACTCTCATATTGTTGTAACCACTATCACCACTAACTAGTGGTAATTCATTACCCAAAATAACCTCGATAAAATGCTCAAGTTGACGAAGCAGTGGATCTTCCGCATGAACTGCCAGTGTTTGATGTTCAAAAGGTTTCCACCAAGAGGCACTCTCTTTATCTTTGTAATAAGTAAAATGCATATTAGGAAAATCAAGAGAGCCATTTGTACCAGTAAAATGATAACAAGATTCTTGTGGGTAATAAGGATAAGCAGGATTTTCTCCGCTGGTCATTTCCCAACTTTTTGTACTCGCAGCACAATCCGAAAGGATATATGTCCCAATGCAGCCATTATCAAATTCTAGATTAATCGCAACAGTGTCTTCTACTTCAAATTGACGAGTGGCACTTGAAGCGAAAGCGAATACCCGAACAATCTCTCCACACAGTTTCGCGCATAATGCCAATTTCATGAATCAGATTGATTAAAATTGGACCGCCTCCCTTTTTCTTCCGCCACTCTCCTTCAACAAAATAATGTGCTGGTTTAAAAAATTGGGCACTTCCTTGGACAGAAACCAATTTACCAAACTGTTCACTATCGATGATTTCTTTCGCCACAGGCATAAACGAACTATAAGTGCGATGGTGACCAACAAGCACAGGTACTCGCTTAAGCTTTGCATGCTGCACCAATAGCTTCGCTTTTTCCAATGTATCCGTTAGGGGTTTTTCAACAAGAATTGGTAAGTTACGATCAATACACTTAATAGCGTGATCGTAATGAAATTCATTGGGTGAGCTGATAATGACCGCATCAAAATAATGATGTTCAAATGCTTCCTCTAAAGAACCATAAACACCTGCACCGATTTCCTGTATATAGTGCTCATGCATTTTAGGATGCAAGGCAACGATCGCTTCTACTTTGCAATTGTTATGTTCATGAATCAATTGAATGTGTTTTCGTCCAATCAAGCCTGGTCCGATCACTAAGAATTTTATCACTTTGTTCTCATTCAGAGTCACTTTAGCCAACTTACCTTCTCTCTTATTCAACCTAGTGTTTGTCTTTGCTCTACTGCTATTGATAGCTCTTTAAGCATTTCTAGTGTATCCGCCCAGCTAATACAGCCATCCGTGATTGACTGACCATAATTTAGTGCTTGGCCAGAAACCATATCTTGACGACCAGCAACTAAATTAGACTCAATCATAACACCCATAATGCTGGTATTACCTTGCGTCATTTGTTCACAAACATCTCGGCCAACGAGCTTTTGTCGCTGATACTGTTTAGAGCTGTTGCCATGGCTACAATCTATCATCAACTTGGGTGTTAAACTGCTCGCAGCCAACCGCTCTGTCGCCTTCATCACATGCTGTTCTTGATAATTTGGCTCAAGACCGCCACGTAATATGATATGGCCATAGGGATTACCATGGGTATGCGTTACACAGGCTTGACCTGTTTGATCAATCGCCAGTTTAAAGTGTCTAGCTTGTGCTGCCTTGACACCATCGATAGCTACTTCAATACTGCCATTGGTTGCATTTTTGAAACCGACTGGGAAAGGCAAACCCGAGGCTAATTCTCTATGAATTTGCGATTCTGTCGTTCGCGCACCAATAGCTCCCCATGAAACCAAATCATATAAATATTCTGGTGTGATCATATCGAGAAATTCACAAGCAACTGGAATACCTAATTCAGTGAGTTTGACCAAAAGGTTACGCGAAATTTCCAAACCATCATTAATGGAAAAACTACCATCGAGATATGGATCGTTAATCAGACCTTTCCAGCCAACCGTTGTTCTTGGCTTTTCAAAATAAACTCTCATGACTATTTCTAGTTGTGACGAGAACTGCTGCCGTGCTTGAGCCAGTTTTAATCCGTATTCTTCGGCCTGCTGCACGTCATGAATCGAGCACGGACCAACAACAACTAAAAGACGTGAATCCTTGCCCGAAACAATCTGTTTTATTGCAGAGCGATTTCTTCCAATGGTCTGCTGTACTAAGGCACTACTTTTAAGACACTTTTCACGTATCTGCTTTGGCGTTAGCAAATTCATTGTGGATGTTAAACTAGCATTACTACAAGCTTGTTCTTTCATTATCTATTTCTAATCCCATGATATTTTCTGCAGATACATTTTAAATCATCTACTTTTAAGCGGCTCAATACGCACCTTAAGTGGTAATAGCAGACCTTATAGCTAAGACTACCCTATCTACTTCATTTTCTGTCATATAAGCATGTAACGGTAAACAGTAAGCCCCCTTTGCTTTGTCATGACTCACTGAGCAGCCAAAACTTTTCTGCTCCGGATAGGCCAAGTCCAAGGATGGCGTAAAGTAGCGGCGGAACTGAATATTCTGACTTTCCAGTGTTTTTTGGAAATGAACCTGATCAATTTCGTCAACAAAGATAGGCATATAAGCGCCATTATAAGATGCATTAAAATACCATTCTGGCATCTCAACTATTCCTTGCAACCCTCTTCTATAACGCTCAAACAATTTGACGCGATGTGTTAAAACGGTATCAATATCGTCAAGCAGTGCTAAACCAACCGCACACTGGTACTCATTCAGTTTACCATTGATACCCCACGGGCCAAGTCTACCCTTCGCATCTATTCCGAAGTTGATTAGTTCCTTGGCTTTTTCAAAATCGCTTCTGCACTTAAAAATGATCGCGCCGCCTTCTACGGTGTGAAAAACTTTCGTAGCATGAAAACTCAAAGTACTCGCATCACCAAAATTCAACACTGATTTCCCATCTACTTTGACCCCGAATGCATGAGCGGCGTCATAGATCACCTTGATTTGATGCTGCTGCGCGAGACTCTCTATCGCTTCAACATTACAAGGATTGCCATACACATGAGTCGCGACAACCCCTTGAATAGATTGCGCGGAGCATGCCGAGGAGGTTAAGGCCGTCTCAAGTGCGTTCAGTGAAATATTGTAACTATCAGCTTCAATATCACAGTAAGACAAATCTACCCCTTGCCAAAGTAGAGCTGATGAAGTAGCAGCAAAGGAAAAAGGTGTTGAAATAGCTCTTTCAATACCTAGTACCTTGCAGGCCACTTGCAAAGCTACCGTACCATTTGACACAAGTAGCAGGTTTTCTACACCTAGATACGCTTCCAGTTTTTGTGTAAGAAGCTGATGCAAAGGGCCAAAATTTGTATACCAGCCACAATTGTGTATCTGCGAAATATAATCGGCAACTTTATCTAAGTTGGGAGTGAGTGGTTGGTTAAGTTTAATTGTCATAGTTATTCTTAAGTAAACTCGAAAGATAAAGTCCGTAGCTATTTTTCGGTAAGACTTGAACCAAGCTTAATAGTTGCTCTCGGCTAATCCACTTATTACTAAACGCAATCTCTTCCAAACAAGCCACCTTCAGACCCTGAACGTTTTCAATCGTCTCAACAAAAGAAGAAGCTTCGTGCAAGCTGGCATGCGTGCCTGTATCAAGCCAAGCGAAACCGCGCCCAAGTAGCTCGACATTTAAGTTTCCTTGCTCAAGATACATTTGGTTCAAGGTCGTGATTTCTAGTTCTCCACGCGCAGAGGGTTTCACCTGCTTTGCCATTTCAATCACTTGGTTGTCATAGAAATAGAGTCCAGTCACTGCATAGTTTGATTTGGGCTCTTTGGGCTTCTCTTCTATTGAAATCGCCTGCATATTAGCATCAAACGCCACCACACCGAAACGCTCTGGATCTTTAACCTGATAACCAAACACCGTCGAACCTTGGCCATTTTCCGCTCTTTCTACCGCATGCTTGAGTTTAGGCGTAAAACCTTGGCCGTAGAAAATATTGTCTCCTAGCACTAAACACACAGAATCTGAGCCGATAAACTCTTCACCAATGATAAAGGCTTGCGCTAAACCATCGGGAGAAGGTTGTACTGCATAGTGCAGTGTGATGCCAAAATCAGAGCCATCGCCAAGCAGGCGCTGAAAACTCGCTTGATCTTCGGGGGTGGTGATAACAAGGATCTCGCGAATACCCGCTAACATCAGCACCGACAACGGGTAGTAAATCATTGGTTTATCGTAAACGGGTAACAACTGCTTAGAGACGCCGCGCGTAATCGGGTACAAACGAGTACCAGAGCCACCAGCAAGAATAATACCTTTCATTGAAAATAGGTCCTAGATTTCTAGGTCCTAGGCCCTAGACAAGAGCAAGGGCATAGAACCAGCAAATTAAATATGCAAGTTAGTTTGTGCCAAGACGTTCACGAGAATAGGAACTGTCTAATACTCGAGACCACCATGCTTGGTTGTTTAGGTACCATTCAACGGTTTTACGAATACCGGATTCAAAGGTCTCTGTTGGTTTCCAGCCAAGTTCACGTTCAATTTTGCTTGCGTCAATCGCGTAGCGCACATCATGACCTGGGCGATCTTTAACGTAAGTGATGAGAGAGTCGTAAGACGTAACGCCAGCTGGTTTCTCGGGGCGGTATTCTTCAAGTAAGGCGCAAATGGTTTTCACCACCTCGATATTTGCTTTTTCGTTGTGACCGCCGATATTGTACGTCTCACCCACAGCACCTTCAGTCACCACTTTGTAAAGCGCTCGCGCATGATCCTCGACAAACAGCCAGTCGCGAATTTGCATACCATCGCCGTAAACAGGTAATAGTTTGCCATCGAGCGCATTCAAAATCATTAGCGGGATGAGTTTCTCTGGGAAGTGATACGGGCCATAGTTGTTGGAGCAGTTGGTCACTACCGTGGGTAAACCATAGGTGCGTTGCCAAGCTCTTACTAAGTGATCGCTAGACGCTTTCGACGCAGAGTAGGGGCTACTCGGCGCGTAAGCGGTGGTTTCAGTGAACAGATCATCACTGCCTTGCAGATCGCCGTACACTTCATCGGTTGAGATATGGTGGAAGCGAAAGCGCGCTTTAGCGCTTTCTTCTAAACTCAGCCAATACGCACGTGCTGCTTCCAAAAGATTGTAGGTCCCCACAACATTGGTTTGGATAAACGCTGCGGGGCCATCAATTGAGCGGTCAACGTGCGATTCCGCCGCCAGATGCATCACGGCACCAGGCGCGTGATGAGCGAAGACGCGATCCAGTTCTGCACGGTCGCAAATATCGACCTTTTCAAAGATATAACGTGGATTGTCAACTACGTCGGCGAGCGATTCAAGATTGCCCGCATAAGTCAGTTTATCTAAGTTAATCACACTATCTTGCGTGTGATTAATAATATGCCTAACGACTGCAGAGCCGATAAAACCTGCGCCACCTGTGACTAATATTTTCATAATTATAATTACTTACTAAACCGACTAATCTGCTCTAGCGCTTGCTGCAGATAAGTAAAGTTAGGTTGTTGATCTTTCAATTGGCGATTGGTTTTGTCCATAAACTGGTACTGACCACCGCCACCCACTTCGAGAATGTTGTCATTGGTAATGATGGCATAGCCACTGTAGTTAGAGGAAATGATCCAATCACGTTTTACCGCTTTGCCCAGCAAATCTTCGCCAACTGAGTAATCTTTAACGTCGTTGGTCACGCCGAGATAGTGCTTCATCAACGTCGGCACAACATCTTGGTGGCTAGTGAGCGCTTCGGTGCTCCACTGCATGTTTTCAGCATCAACTCCGGGGCCAAAGATGGCAAACGGCACGTTGACCTGCGCATCGGTAAAGTTGCTGTTGTGGCCCCAGAAGTTCAGTTTGTTGTCGTTCATCTCTTGCCCGTGATCACCGGTCATGATCACCAAGGTGTTCTCCAGATCGCCACTCTCTTTGAGTTTATCGAGCACTTTTGTTGCCATTGAGTCGACATAACGCACGCTGGTTTTGTAGCGATTGAAAAATGGCGTTGGATCCGTGTCGTTATTTAGCTTGAGATAGTTTACCTCTTTAAGCATCGGCTCATATTTTGGTTCGAAATTGGGCGGGAAATCATAGCCATGTGGCGCATCGTAAAACAAGAAAGAGAACGTTGGCTTAGATTTATCACGTTGATCGTACCAAGCTAACCAATCTTGGGTTAAGTCGGCATCTAACTCGGATGGACGGTTGCCTTTCGAGCCAATACGCAGGCTTTCCACTTTGGTAAAAACCGTTTGATTGAACTCTGGTGTACGCAACTGAGCGGCAGTAAAGATACCTAATTGGTAATCCAGAGCCTGTAAGCGATCGATCAGTACTGGGCTTTGTTGGTTTGCTAAGAAGCCATGCCAGTAGGTGCCCGGAATGCCGTAGAAAAGACCAAAGATACCTGTACGGGTCGCGTTGCCTGTCGCGATATGGTTATTGAAAACCACACCCGACTGCGCGTATTTCCACATGTTCGGCGTATTATCTGCGTTGAAGGTATCGGCGCGCCAAGAATCCACCACCAGTAACATAATATTGAGCGGTTTCTCTACAGGTTGTGTTTGCAGCGGCGCTAAAGGATAATTGAGATCGTTTTTACGCTTAAAAGCCAATGCCTTCTGTCTTTCCAACGCTTCTTCATCCACCCAACCGCGTTTACGCATAAATTTATCCGCCGTAGCAGGATAGAACAACGGCAAGTAGCGTTTGACGGTCGTCACAGGCTGATAGGCATGCGCAGCCGCCCAAATATGGATGGCGTTGGTCGCCAGTAATGCCATGAAGGTCAAAAGAGCGAACTTACGCCCTAACTTCAGCTTGCGCACTGGCGCGCCAGCTTCTAGCCAGCGAATTAACCCCCACTGCGCTGCTAGCAGAATTGCGACACCACCAATCACCATCAGCCAAGTGCTCAATGGAAAACTGACAATCTGCCCCGACATCACCAGTTCAAGCACCACGGCATTGATATGGAATCGATATTGCGCAAAGACGATGGTATCAATAAACAGCGTCGCGACGCCGAGTGAGGCTATCAAAGCTTGTGTACCGTTACGCAACGATTGAGGTAGCAGCAGCGCTGGAATGGCAAGCAGACCAATCAGCGCAGCGAGCAAGGTCATTTGCCCCCAAGTGCCCGCGAGAATAAAAGCGATGCCTAACGGATCGCTCGGAAACTCAGGTAAAAACGCGAAAAAACGGCTGGCGATGAGCATGAGCACTAGGGCGTTAATCAGAATAAACCAGCCGTGAGCATGCAGCTTTTGTTTGAAGGACATTGACTATTTCCTGAAACGTAATAATAAGTTATTGGATGCTTTGATAGCCTTGTAGCAAGGCTTGAAAGTCATTACTGTGCCAGTGAATGTTTCGTTTCACTAACTCTTTGTTAAATGAGCGTAGTAAGCGCGCTAAGTTCGCTTGTTTCCACGCATCTCCTGACTGTGTAAAGCACTTATCAAAATCGATAATCCATACCTTTTGCTGCTCATCCAACAGAATATTATGGATGTTCAGATCGGTATGATTGACGCCCACTTGGTGCATCTTGGCAATTTCGACCCCAATTTTATGATAAAGCTCCGCACTCAAGTGAGACGCTTGTAAAAGAGCGACTAAGTCTTGCGCGTTGGCAATCCGTTCACTAAGCAAATCCGCTTGATAAAACGGCCCTTTTTTCACCGCTCGGGCGGCAATCGGCCTAGGAACATTAACGCCCGCCGTGCGCAGTTGGCTCAGAAGCTCAAACTCGGCCACACTGCGAGTCTTATCCCAGCCAGTGAACCAATAGCGATCTTTAACCAACTTACCAAATAGGCCACCACGGCGGTAATGGCGCAGCGCGGCCTGTCTATCATCTAGCTGCACAAACCACGTGGTGCCGCGACCAAGAGCACTCCCCAGAACAAGGTTGTGTTGCTGCCAATAGTCGGCATCGAATAGCGCTAAGGTCGGGGCGGCGACGATCTCTGCGTCATAGCAGAGATAGGTATCACCAATTTGCTTGCGTTGTATCATGTTCACCACCAGTGGTAACTACCGATGATGTACAACCAAGTGAATCCGGCAAATGTCAATGCAACTAAAACGGCCGCCGAGCCGATATCTTTCGCCCGGCCACTGAGTTCATGATGTTCCACACCTATGCGGTCAACGACAGCTTCAACAGCGGAATTCAGCAGCTCGACTATCAGTACAAGGACCACCACTGCCAGCATAGTAATGCGCTCAAGCACGGTCACATCCAGCCAGCAAACCAACACAATTGCCGCCAGTAGCAAGGCCGATTCTTGACGTACCGCCGCTTCGTGTTTAAACGCGGCTTTCAATCCTTGAATCGAATAGCCTGTCGCTTTAATAATGCGTTTGACACCGGTATTCCCCGGTTTGCCTAGATTTTCCTGAGTCATAAAAGGTACTGCCTTGTAATGTCTGCGCGGTTTTTAAAGAGGCTCATTTTACATTTATCTCGGGTATCTGCATAATTTAGCCAGATTTTTTTGTGAGCTCTAATTATGCCGCTGTTTAGCCAAGCCCCACACTCCGTTTGTTTTCTGCGTTTATCCGCTATCGGCGATGTTTGTCACGCGGTGGCAGCCGTACAAGCCTTGCAGCGTTACTGGCCAGAAACCAAAGTGACTTGGATTATCGGCAAAGTCGAAGCGCAGCTTTTACAAGGGCTTGAAGACGTTGAGCTGATTGTGTTTGACAAAAAGCAAGGTCTTAAAGGAATGCAGGCGGTGTGGGCGCAATTGCAAGGACGCCGTTTCGATGCGCTGGTCCATATGCAGCTCGCCTTGCGCGCGAGCCTGTTAACCTTGGGCATTAAGGCGCGTTATAAAGTCGGATTTCATTTGAAACGAGCTAAAGAGGGCCAGTGGCTGTTTACGAATCGTAAGATTGCCGATACCGATTCCGCCCACGTGTTGGACAGCTTCTACTCGTTTATTGAGTATTTGGGCGTTCCGCGCTCAGTTTCCTCAGTGGGATCTGCCGATTAGCGCCGCGGATCGTCAGTTTGCCAGCGACGCGCTGGGCGATAAACCGACCTTGGTTATCTCGCCAGCCGCGAGTAAAGATGAGCGCAACTGGTTGAGTGAACGATACGCCGCTCTCGCCGACTACGCCTATACGCGCGGTTATCAAGTGGCGATTTGTGGCTCTCCAGCAGAACGTGAAAAACGCCTCGCAGATGAGATTATTCGTCAAATGTCGCACCCTGCACTCAATTTGGTTGGTCAAACCAACTTAAAACAGCTCACCGCGCTGTTAGCCAAAGCAAGCTTGGTGGTGGCCCCCGATTCCGGGCCAGCGCATATCGCCACCACTCAAGGCACGCCAGTGATTGGCCTTTATGGTCACAGTAACCCAAAGCGCACTGGCCCTTACAACAATTTAGCGCAGGTGGTCAGCGTGTATGAATCTTTCGCCGAGCAACAATACGGCAAACCTGCGGCGCAACTGGCGTGGAGTACGCGCGTGAAAGGTAAGCACATAATGCAAGAAATCACCTTAGATGCCGTGAAAACCGCATTCGATAGGCTCATTCAAGATAACAATCCCAAAGGTAGGCAAGATGTCTGATTTTCCGGCCAAGGCCACAAGCAAACCGACGTTGGCCGTTGCGCTGATCGTCAAAAACGAAGCGTCTAATCTGGATGCCTGCTTAAAAACCGTCGAAGGCTGGGTGGATGAAATTGTCATCCTCGATTCAGGCAGCAGCGACGAAACCGAAGCGATTGCCAGAAAGTACACCGATAAATTCTTCATCAACACAGCGTGGCCAGGTTTTGGTCCACAACGTCGCTTAGCGCAGCAACATATCGAATCCGATTATCTCTTGTGGCTGGATGCCGATGAGCGCGTCACACCTGAACTCAAAGACAGCATTTTGCAAGCGGTACAGCGCAATGAATCCAATACACTCTATAGCATGTGTCGATTGAGTTGGGTGTTTGGGCGCTATATTCGTCACTGCGGCTGGTATCCGGATCGTGTGGTTCGTCTTTACCCCACGAAGTTGACTCAATACGACGACGCGCTGGTGCACGAGAAGGTTGAGATATCCGGCTCTATGCAGGTAAAAGAGCTACAAGGCGACGCGATTCACTACACGTACAACGATTTGCACCACTATTTGGTTAAATCTGCTGGATACGCAAAAGCATGGGCCGAGCAGCGAGAAAAACGTGGCAAGAAAAGCAGCATTAGTGAAGGCGTGGTGCATGCCATCGCTTGCTTTGTCAAAATGTACATTGTCAAAGCGGGTTTTTTAGATGGCAAACAAGGATTTTTACTGTCGCTACTCTCAGCGCACTCCACCTTGGTGAAGTACGCTGATTTATGGATTAGGACAAGTACTGAGCAACCCAAGGATTAAGGGATTGTAGTGCCGCGTTGATATCGACGCGGCTCATATCGGCCTCCGCAGCCTCACCGCCTCCTTTTGGCGGAGAAAACGCCAAGTGACGCCCTGAAGAATTGAGCGGCTGCCAACGTAAAGGGGTCGACGAACGTTTACTCGGGAAGAAACCGATGGTCGGCACATCTAAGGTTGCCGCTATATGCAACGGCCCGGTTGACCCCGCGATAAACAAATCAGCGCAAGCGATGGAACGGGTAAAGTCCACCAGCCCTTCATTCTCATCATACACCACGCCATGTCCACCGAGCGCGCTATACTCTTCGAGCAAATCCCGTGCTTTTTGCTCTTCTCCAGGCCCTGCCGTCACAATCAACTGAAAGTCAGCATCAATGCCTTTCAACAACTGCGCGTATTGTGTCAGGGTGAGATTGTTGGCCGAGCCCCCTGTGCCAGCGTGCACCATCACCCACGGTTTATGCGCTTCAATGCCCAGTTGCTCCGCTAATTTGATCTTTTGTATCGCCAGTTCGCTGTCATCAAACTGCAAGAACGGCGCCTGCGGCTCGACCGGAGTAATGCCTTGTTCTGCTAAAAAAGCACGGATCAGATCGAGATTGTACTGATACTCAGGCTTGGCCGAGCGCGAACGTTTTTGTTTGATACGGCGATTGTAAAAAATTTGCGCGATTTTAGTTGCTGGTGCTAGACGATAGCGAATGCCCGCTTTCCACACCAATAGGGCATTGTATGTGGTTGAAAAGAGGTTGATCGAAGCGTCAAACTGACGCGCTTTGATCTCTGCAACCAACTGTTTCTGCGCCGCTTTGCTACCCTTTTCTGTGGGATCGATCATCACCTCATCAATCCACGGACAGAGTCGAGCCAACTCTTGTGTATAACGAGGCACCAACGCTGTAATGTGGGATTCGGGCATCGATTGCTTGAGCATCGCAAAGCTTGGCCAAGCCAACATAAAATCGCCAATTTTATCGTTTCGGATCACCAGTAATTTTTTCATTTATCTGTTCGCATTCGATTTTTTCTGTCGTCATGATACATGCATATTGATAGCATGTAGACATTTTGAGCTGAAGAGTATTTCAACGTGTCAAAAAAAGTAATTTCAAGAGTGGTTTACCCTGGGACCTTCGACCCTATCACCAATGGCCATTTGGATCTGGTGGAACGAGCGGCAAAAATGTTTGACGAAGTGATCATCGCGGTGGCCGCTAGCCCAAGCAAAAACACCATGTTTACCTTAGACGAGCGAGTGGACTTTGCCCGTCAGGTCACAAGCCATCTCGACAATGTCACCGCACAGGGATTTACTGGTCTCATGGTCGACTTTGCTCGTGACGTCGACGCCAACGTGCTCATCCGCGGTTTGCGCACTACGGTTGATTTCGAGTATGAATTTGGCCTGACCAATATGTACCGTCGTCTGTTACCCGGCCTAGAAAGCGTATTTCTCACCCCTTCGGAAGAACACGCCTTTATCTCCTCGACTATCGTGCGTGAAGTGGCGATCCATGGCGGCGATGTGACTCAGTTCGTGCCTGAGATTGTTGCAAAAGCACTGCATCAGAAAAAGAAAGTCTGAACAACTCCGGCACAACCCGCCCCAAACATTGGCCCATCACCGATAGTGATGGGCCAATGTGCCGTTAGGCATGCCACTACTTTTGCGTCACCTGATAGCGTAAATACGCATTCATCAACTTGCGATACTCTTGGGCCCATTCTGGGTCTGGGTTAACCCGGGTTTCTGTCTGCGACAGCAAACCATCCGCCCACGGATACAACACATCTGGCTGACCAGTGCTGTACGTACCTTGCGAAGTGATCACTCGCGATGCGTTAAAGCCAATGTTACTCACCTCCTGACTGGAGAGCAGATTCTCTCCTCCCAAAGAAATATAGCTCTGCCCAGAAAGGCTTAAGCTATAAAGCGTTGGGAAAATATCACGGTGTGAACCAATTCGACTCGGATCGTAGTGGAAATCAACCTGAGTTAAGATCGATTGCGGAGCATAGAGATAAAACGGCACGCCAAAGGTTAAGCCAAACTCATCTTCACGCTCTATCGACAAATAGCGCACTCGATGATCACCCGACGCGGCGATGATGGTCTTATCAGCAAGGGAAGAGGCTTTGATCCCTTGGACAAACTGCCCTAATGAATCATTGGCATATTGGTATGCCTGTAGCAGCTTTTCACCTTGATCCGCCATTGGGCCAAGCAGCGCAGCTAACCGTTCACTAACGTGAACTGGTTTAGGCTGATAATAGCCAGGCGCACGAAATGGCGAGTGGTTGGTTACCGTCATGATGTAGATCAGCGTCGGCTGCGTCGCTTCATCTAAGAGCTTACGGGCGAACTTAAAGGTGAATTCGTCCGACACGCCCCACGTATCGGCGTATTGGCCTGCCTCTGGAAAGACGTTTTTGATGCTGTTCTCATCGTAAACTTGATCAAACCCTTGCACTGGCAAGTAATTAGATAAGTTGCGCCACATGCTGTTGCCGCCATAGATAAACACCACACGATAACCTGCACGTTTGTAAGGCAGCACCGCCGAAGAGGGCAAAGCCACTTTTTGCGCGCTGGAGTGGCTGATGGTTGGCACATCGCTGTGCAGCAACATCATCACTATGCTGTCAATGGTCGCCGATGTACCCGCCATAAAACGCTTGAAGACAAAATCCTGCTCAAAACCTTCACGCAACGCGCCAAGCAAATCGTTGTTTTGCGCATCATCTTCAATCAGCACGTTGTTGCCCATGCCTTCCATCAAAGCCATCACCACATGCGGCGGATTTTCTGCTAAATAACGGTTCTCTGGAGTGGTGTACTCTGGGGTCGGTTGACCGAGCACTTTTAACATTTGCGCTTGCACTTCGTCGGCTGAAATCGGCTCGAATTTCGACTGTTTTTTATAATCGCTTTTGGCCCAATCGAGTGCCATAAAAGCGTTCGGCGTGATGATATTGAGCACCTTGTATTCCGACACATTGGCGTGATAGCGCTTTAGCGGCAGTGTACCGACGGAGCCACGCGCCACAATCACGTACACCACAATGGTCGCCACAACGGAAAAAGTCGTCAGGCTCCAATGCCGAGCTGGGCCACACCACTGTTTGGCGCGTGCCGCCAACCAAGCTGCGCCCTGATAGGCCAACCATGCCAGCGCAACTGAGATAAAGAAAGAGCGTAAAATCGGATAGTCTTGCCAAGCATTCGCCAATACGGCGTGAGTGTCATCATCAAACAAGCCAAAGGCAAACACATCAATGTAGTTGCCGTAAGTGACGTAGTAGTAATAGTTACCAATCGAAAAAGCAGTGAGGAGGAAGAAAATGAGCCCAACATAACTTGGCAAAAGCTTACGCCACCAGCAGAAGAGGCGAGATGATGCCGCCATTACGAGCCCAGACAAAAGCAGTGGAGCGAACGCTAAAGCAACCACCTTGGCATCAAAACGCAAGCCGACATAAAAAGCACGCCACACATCTTGGCTGAGATCGGCGACTCGGGTGAAGTCTGCCGCGAGCAAGAAAAACCAGCCACGCGAAATGCTCATCAGCATTAACGCGGCCAAAAACACAATCAGTAAAATTCGCAGTAGCTGTCGAAACTGCTGTTGAAAGCCCATATTCCAAGAGATCCGCTGATGATAAAAACTGCGCGGAATGATAGCACGATGCGCTAAACTCCGATCGAAAAAATCCTTATCCCCCTATCGAGCAGCAACGGCCATCGCAGGCTATTGTTGACACTGATTGCAGAAGAAAGTATTGCGCTGGCCGATTTTCTGTTCTTGAATCGCTTCCCCGCACACTGGACATGCTTCCCCCGCTTTGCCATACACTTGCAACTCTTGGGCGAAGTAACCCGGTTTACCATCGGCTTGGGCAAAATCTTTCAGTGTTGTGCCACCTTGGCCAATCGCAGTGGTTAAGGTCTGCTTAATATGAGCGACCAAGCTTTGCCACTCAGTAGCGGAGAGCGACATCGCCGCCCGCGTTGGCAAGATCCGTGAATGAAACAGTGATTCACTGGCGTAGATGTTCCCCACGCCCACCACGATTTTATTGTCCATAATAAACGGCTTCACCGCCACACGCTTACCTAGCGCCTTTTGCTGCATATACTCGGCGTGAAAATCATTGGTGAGCGGTTCTGGCCCCAACTTGTCTAAAACCTCATGCGACTGACCCGGCTCGACATACAGCCAAGCGCCGAAGCGCCGCGGATCGTTGTAGCGCAGCACTTTGCCATTTGTTAGTAGCAGATCGACGTGATCGTGCTTGCCCGCGGGAAGTTCGGCGTCCAAAACACGCAGTGAACCCGACATGCCCAAGTGGACAATCGCGCTGCCTGCTGCGGTTTCAATCAGCAGGTATTTGGCACGGCGCTTTATGGCGTCAATCACTTGTCCTTCCAGCCGCTTTAATTCTAGTGGAATGTCCCAACGCAATTTGGCGGTACGAAAAGTGAAACGGCGAATGGTTTGCTGATTTAAATGCGGGGTAATCCCCATTCTGCTGACTTCAACTTCCGGTAGTTCAGGCATGATGGCTCCAAGATAAGGGCGGTTGCTAGATGCTAGGTGCTAGGTGCTAGGTGCTAGGTGCTAGGTGCTAGGTGCTAGGTGCTAGGTTAAAGGAAAAGCGGAGAGAAGGTAAAGGCAAAAACGAGGCACGGGGTTACTAGCTAAAGAAATAAACCTAAAGAACGAGCCAGCTTGGCGCTGGCTCTTCAACCCAATGTTATCTAAGGTAACAGATACTCAGGAGAGACAGAGATGGCAATCCATTGATCCTGCCAGTTTTTAAATAGCCAGAAATCGCTTAAACGGTAGAAGGTGATGCGCTGCGGCTCTTCTTGGTCTTGGTACCATACTTCGATGGTTTCAGGGCTGCGTAGCTGGGCAGAAAGTTTATCTACCGTCGCGTCATCAAGACGTGTGCCTTTTAAATCGCGCCAGCGATTGACCAGTGTTGCGGGGTCGACGGTTAAAGTTTGATTCGACTGCCAATCGTCCCCTTGTCGCTCTAAAGCCCAATCAGAGAGATAGAAGGCGACCAAGGTTTCATTTGGATTGAGCAAGCTCGGGTATTGACTCTGGGCCACAGGATCATCCAGCAGATAGGTTTTGATCAACGTGGGCGCATTAATGATCACAATGAAAAAGGTGATCCCTGCGATGAGGATATTATTCCAGCGGCGACGGCGTGAAGGGGATACGCGCATGATTTGAGTCCTGAGTGATAACTGAGCAAAGTATACCAACCAAGGGAAAAGCGAGGTACTGATTTTGAGGGTGCTAGGCGCTAGGTGCTAGGATACTAGACTATAGGTTCTGGGTTCTAAAAAATACCAATAAAAAACCCAGCTAAAAAGCTGGGTTTTCTACAATCTTCAAAGAGATAAAACCAATTACTTGATTTTCGCTTCTTTGTATACAACGTGCTTGCGAACTACTGGATCAAATTTTTTGATCTCGAATTTGCCTGGCATGTTGCGCTTGTTTTTGTCAGTTGTGTAGAAGTGACCAGTATCAGCAGTTGATACTAGACGAATTTTCTCACGAATGCCTTTCTTAGCCATTGTCTATTTCCTCTTAAACGTTCTCGCCACGTGCACGCATATCAGCTAGAACAACATCGATACCTTTTTTGTCGATGATGCGCATGCCTTTAGCAGTCAGGCGTAGTTTAACAAAACGTTTTTCGCTCTCTACCCAGAAACGATGAGTTTGTAGGTTCGGCAGAAAACGACGCTTAGTAGCATTTCGTGCGTGTGAGCGGTTGTTACCAACTGCAGGACGCTTACCAGTTACTTGGCATACTCGGGACATGAATGTCTTCTCCAAATCGTTTCAGCTCGATATCAACCTTGGTGGCCGAACCTCATCAATTAGAGGTTAAAAACCGTTATGGCATATCCATACAAGGCTATCAAAGGTCGCGCATTATACTAACTTGCCATGCATTGCTCAAGACCCGAACAGATCCTTTTTACAGGTTTTCGTGATCTTTTTTTAGACAGCACGTTTTCAAGTAGTCCAAGCTGAATGTAAGTTAAAATTTTTGAGTGGCGGGGATTGTAGCAGAAACTCACTTATGAACAACAAAAAAGTTTGCCTGTCAATACGGAATAGAATTCACACGGATAGCCACCCTCGTTCGGCAAATGAAACCACCTCGCCATCCCCCACCACAAAGTGATCCAACACACGAATATCAACTAGCGCCAAGGCATCACTGAGGCGCTGGGTTATCCGCCTGTCCGCTTGGCTCGGCTCGGCCACACCGGATGGGTGATTGTGCGCCAAAATCACCGCCGCCGCATTGTGGTAGAGGGCCCGTTTGACCACTTCTCGCGGATAGACAGACGCCGAATCAATGGTGCCTTCAAACATCACCTCGTCTTTAATCACCCGGTGTTGGTTATCGAGAAACAGCAAGTAAAAAGCTTCGCGCTGTCGGTCACGCAATATCGAGGAAAGATAGAGTTTGGTGTGATGTGGGCTGGTCAGCGCGTCGCCGCGTTGCAAGGTTTCGCCTAAGTAGCGCTGAGTCATCTCAATCACCGCCTGTAGCTGCACATACTTGGCTTCCCCCAGCCCTTTGTGGCGACAAAACTCTTGCTGGTTCGCTGAAAAGAGCTTGCGCAGCGACCCAAAATCACGCAGCAGAACATCGGCCAGTTCAATCACGTTCATCCCTTGCGTGCCGGTACGCAGGAAGATCGCCAACAGCTCGGCATCAGACAGGGATTGCGGGCCACGGGAGAGCAATTTCTCCCGTGGCATGGATTCACTCGGTAGGTTTTTCAGGCTCATCAAGACGCTCGTTTGCGAAAGATAAGCCAATTGACCTGAGAGCGAGACGTCTGTCTAGATGCTTGATAGCGCTTTTCTATCCGCTCAAGAACTTTATGTAACTGAGCGGTTTATCAGAGCTTAAAGTGCCCGACCAGAGCATGCATCTCGCGCCCGGAGTTACTGAGCTGGGTACTGATCGTCTCCGACTCTTGCAAGTTGCGATTGAGATCGTTGACGATTTGCGCAATCGCCACCAGATTTTGATTGATCTCTTCTGCAACCGCGCTTTGCTGCTCGGCCGCTGAGGCGGTTTGGATACCCATATCGCGGATCGTCCCCACCGCAGTTTGGATGCCCGCCAGCGAATTTTTGATTTGCACCGATTCAAGCGCCGTCTGCTCACCTCGTTCTTGGCTGACCGACATGGTGCTTACCGCACGGGCCACGCCACTTTGCAGCTGTTTCAGCATGTCGCCAATTTCCAGCGTGCTGTTTTGCGTGCGACTGGCCAGCGAGCGAACCTCATCCGCCACCACAGCAAAGCCACGCCCTTGCTCTCCAGCGCGCGCCGCTTCAATCGCCGCGTTCAGCGCCAGCAGGTTGGTCTGCTCGGCAATCTCGCCAATCACTTGCAGCACTTTGGTGATCTGCTCGGTCTGTTGGCTCAATTGAGAAATGGCCTCCGAGGTGGTGTTCACCTCATCCACCAGTTTGCCAATCCCCTCAATGGCTTGGCTAACTTCCAACTGCGCCTCAGATATTTGCACGTTGGCTGAATCAATCGCCTGCGCCGTCGCATGCGTGTTGCTCGCCACTTCTTTGGCGGTGGCGCTCATTTCAGTCACCGCAGTCACCACCTTGTCGGTTTCGCTGCAGTGACTTTGCATCTGTGAACTCGCCGTTGCCGTGTGTTCATCCAAACCACTGGCGGCTTCCTGCACCACTTGAGCGCTGGCACGGATCTCGACCATCATCGGATGCAGCTTGTCCATAAACTGATTAAACGCGTGCGCCACTTCGCCCACTTCATCTTGACTCTCAACTTGCAAACGCGCGGTGAGATCGCCGCCACCTGCGGCTACCGCTTTTAAGGATTGGCTAATGTGCAGCAAAGGTTGAATGCCACGTGTCACCAACACGCTGATTGCCACACAGGCGAGCAATAAGCCAATCAGAGAGAAACCGACCGCCGACAGCGTATGCGCCTTGAGCTTGGCAATGCTCTGCTCGCGGTATTGATTCACTTGGCGGTCAATATCATCGATATAGATCCCGGTGCCCAACACCCAATCCCATTTCGGCAGATACTCCGCATAACCGAGTTTGGGCGCCTGGGCGTTAATGGTCGGTTTGTGCCAAGAGAAATAGAGAAAACCATCGCCTTTTTTTGCAGCGTCAATCAGGCCAGCAATCACCGCCACGCCATTTTGATCTTTCATGCCGTAGAGATTTTTCCCCTCCAGATCCGGTTTGATCGCATGTAAGGTATTCACCCCTTTGGAGTCGTAAGCAAAGAAGTAGCCATCGCTGTCAAAGCGCATCGCTTTAAGGATCTGTTTTGCCTGCTGTTGATGGTTACCATCCACATCACTGTCATACAGCGGCTTGATGGCCGTCACCCCCATCATCAAATAGGCTTTTAACTCGCTTTTTCGCGTCTCAATCAGCTCGTTTCGGTAGTTTTTCAGCTCAAGTTCGAGGCTCTGTTGGCTGTTGATATAAAAGACGGCAGTGATCATGGCCGAGATGAGTACCAAAGGTATTAAGGTAAGCAATAGCAGTTTATTGCGGCTTTTCATAGCTAGCGACATAAGTATCCCAATGATTGTTATGGTTTTTATTTTCGCCATATCTTGCAGAGAAAAAATGCCTTGTCTGTGAGCTGCGCATGAATTTGCATAATCCATCCTCATTATTGATGGACCTTTTGATGTAGCTTCACTTCTGTGATTGCCCACGCGCACCCTCGGCGCAAACTCCGCTCATCCAGTAACGAGCCGCGGCAAGTTGTGTTACTATCGGCGGCAGAATTTTTGGAGAACAACAAGATGCAAACATTGGCAGGAAAAAAAATACTACTGGGCATCAGTGGTGGAATTGCCGCCTATAAATGCGCGGATTTAACACGTCGCCTCAAAGAGCGCGGCGCTGAAGTACAGGTGGTGATGACCAAAGCGGCCAAAGAGTTTATCACGCCGCTCACCATGCAAGCCGTCTCTGGTCGCCCGGTCTCTGACAGCTTACTCGACCCGGCGGCAGAAGCATCCATGGGCCATATCGAACTGGCAAAATGGGCCGATCTGGTGCTGCTTGCGCCCGCCACCGCCGATTTGATCGCCCGCATAGCCGCTGGCATGGGTAACGACCTACTCACCACGCTGGTGCTAGCCACCGACGCACCGGTGGCGGTTTCTCCCGCAATGAACCAGCAGATGTATCGTAACGTCGCCACCCAAGAGAACATCGCAACGCTGCTGCGCCGTGGCATGCACATTTGGGGCCCGGCGGCAGGCGAACAAGCCTGTGGCGATGTAGGTCCTGGCCGTATGCTAGAGCCGCTGCAACTGGTGGAGCTTTGCGAGCAGTTTTTCCAGCCTAAACCTTTGCAAGACAAATCGATTTTGATCACCGCTGGCCCAACTCGCGAAGCGATTGACCCGGTGCGCTATATCACCAACCACAGCTCGGGAAAAATGGGCTTTGCTTTGGCGCAAGCAGCAATGCAACTAGGGGCGAAACGTGACCCTCGTCAGCGGGCCGGTTTCGCTCTCCACGCCAGTCAACGTCAACCGTATCAATGTCGACAGCGCGCAAGAGATGTATGACGTGGTCATGGCTCAAGCGGCCAGCCATGACATTTTTATTAGCTGCGCGGCGGTGGCCGACTATCGCCCAGCCAGCGTGGCTGAGCAGAAGCTGAAAAAAACCGACGACAGCGACGAAATGACCATTACCATGGTGAAAAACCCCGACATCGTTGCCTCCGTCTCGGCGATGGTGGAAAACCGCCCCTTCACCGTGGGCTTTGCGGCAGAGACTCACGATGTGGAGACCTATGCGCGACGTAAGCTGGAAAAGAAAAAGCTCGATATGTTGTGCGCCAATGACGTTTCGGTTGAAGGTCAAGGTTTCAACAGCAGCAACAACGCCATCACACTCTACTGGCCTGAGGGCGAGAAAGCCTTGCCACTGAGCAGTAAAGCGTCGCTGAGCGTCGAGATCCTCGATCAAATCCGTCGACTGATGGATAAATAGCCTATCACAGTGGTTGAGCAGGCGCGCGTGTACAGCTTTTTGCTTTTTGGCCTCACAAAACCTGCTCAATAACTACTGTCTTGTACTTGGCATGCTGATATACTCGCTGACGAAAAAGTCTATTCAAAAGGAAGTTAATCAATGGCTGGCAGTAAAAAATCAAACCGCCGCGAAGAGATCCTCCAGGCGCTGGCTCAGATGCTGGAGTCCACGGAGGGCGCTTCACGCATTACCACAGCGAAACTGGCTCAACAGGTGGGTGTGTCGGAAGCCGCGCTTTATCGCCATTTCCCAAGTAAAGCCCGCATGTTCGAAGGTTTGATCGAGTTCATTGAAGAGGCGCTGATGTCACGCATCAACCGAATTTTGGATGAGGAAAAAGACACGCTGGAGCGCATTCGCTTGGTGATTCATCTCATCTTGGCTTTTTCTGAGCGTAATCCAGGATTGACTCGCATTCTCTCCGGCCATGCACTGATGTTTGAAAACGAGCGCTTACGCGATCGCATCAACCAACTGTTTGAACGTATCGAAACCCAACTGCGTCAGATTCTACGTGAACGTAAATTGCGCGAAGGCAAATCCTTCCCGGTTGAAGAAAAAATCTTGGCGGCGCAATTACTGGGCCAGGTGGAAGGCAGTTTGAACCGCTTTGTTCGCTCGGACTTTCGCTATCAACCCACTGAAAATTTTGAAGAATACTGGGCACTGCTCAGTGCACAAATACAATAAGTTATGGCACTACAAACCCCTCCAACCTTCTCGCTTTCACTGCTGCACCCCAAATATTGGCCGGTGTGGTTTGGCTGCGCTGTGCTGGCGCTCGTCGTAACCCTTCTTCCTTACAAAGTGCAACTGCGCTTAGGGCGAGCGCTCGGGCGCTTTGCCATGCGCTTTGCCAAAAGCCGCGTGCATGTGGCCAAGCGCAATCTCGAATTGGCCTTCCCGCAGATGGACGCTCAGCAAAGAGAGCAGATCGTGGTTGAGAACTTTAAGAACTCAGGTTTGGCGTTGTTTGAAACCGGCATCGCTTGGTTTTGGCCCAATTGGCGTATCAAACGTCACATTGCCTTTCGCAACATTGAGCAATTACTCGCACTCGAGGAGCAAAAAAAAGGCGTGCTGCTGGTCTGCACGCACGCGCTCAACCTTGAGATCACCGCACGTGCCTTTGCTTTGTTCGCGCCGGGCTATGGTGTTTATCGTCCTCATGACAACCCCGCCTATGACTTTATACAGACTTGGGGACGCACACGTTTTGGCAACCAGATGGTCGACAGAAAAGACGTGAAGGGGATGCTGAAAATTCTGCGTGCTGGTGGCCGCTTGTGGTATTTGCCCGATCACGATTATGGCAACAACAATGCGGTGTTTGTGCCCTTTTTCGCCGTGCCAGACGCCTGCACCACAGCCGGAAACTGGTGTGTTGGTGGATGCAAGTAAATGCGCCGTGATCACCGCTTCCAGTTTTCGCCAAGGGGAAACCTACACGTTGGAAGTAGATGAGGACATCAGTGCCCAGTTCCCGCGCAAAGACGCCGTTGGCGCCGCGACCGTTATGAATCAGGCGATTGAAAAAGTGATCTTACGTGGATTAGATCAATGGATGTGGCTACACAAACGCTATAAAAGCATGGCTGACCCAAGCCAGCCACGCGGCATTCGTTATAAATAGATAGTTAGGGGTTAGGTTCTAGGTTACTAGGCTCTAGGTTGCGAGGTTCTGGGTTCTAGGTTCTAGGTTCTAGGTTCTAGGTTCTAGGTTCTAGGGGGCTAGGCTCTGGGTTTCTAGGCTTTGCTTTTCCTAGAACCTGCCCTTCCTAGCACCTAGTCCCTGCTCTTCCCTAGAACCTGCCCTTCCTCGTACCTAGCTCCTGCTCTTCCTCTCTCTTAAACACCAAACTGCTCACGGTACGCTTTAACCGCGGCGAGGTGCTCAGTCGCATCACCTTTCTCTTCTAGGTAAGTGATCAAATCCGACAGACTGACGATCGAGATCACCGCGCAGCCGAAATCACGTTCGACTTCTTGAATCGCAGACAGCTCACCTTTGCCCTTTTCCTGACGGTCAATCGCCACCAATACGCCAGCCAGATCGGCGCCGTTGGCTTGGATGATTTCCATCGATTCGCGAATCGCTGTACCCGCGGTGATCACGTCGTCCACCAACATAATGCGCCCTTCTAGCGCCGAGCCGACTAAGTTACCGCCTTCGCCGTGATCTTTGGCTTCTTTGCGGTTAAAGCAGTAAGGCGTGTCGATATCGTGGTGATCCGCCAAGGCCACTGCGGTCGTAGTAGCGATAGGAATGCCTTTGTAAGCAGGGCCAAACAGCACATCAAACTCAATACCTGAATCTGCCAGTGCAGCGGCATAAAAACGGCCTAGTCGCGCCAAATCACGGCCAGTATTGAAAAGACCAGCGTTAAAAAAGTAAGGACTTTTACGACCTGATTTTAAGGTAAACTCACCAAATTTCAGGACCTGTTTCTCTAAGGCAAATTCAATAAACTCACGCTGGTATGCTTTCATGAATACTCTCTCAATGTTTAATAGGGAGGTTAATAGGTTCTAGGTTCTAGGTTACTAGGTTCTAGGTTACTAGGTTACTAGGTTCTAGGTTACTAGGTTACTAGGTTCTTGCTCTTGCTTTTCCTAGGGCCTAGGACCCGCTCTTCCTAGTCCCTGCTCTTCCTAACCTCTGCTCTTCCCAGATAAAAAAATAGCCCCCTTAATGGGAGCTACTAACTAAATCATTCCGCTAATGCGGCTTTCTGCGCGGCGACGATCTCGCTGATGCCTTTTTTGGCCGACTCCAGTAGCGCTAGCAACTGCTCATGGCTAAACGGTTCGCCTTCTGCTGTACCTTGGATTTCGATCATCTTACCTTCTTCGGTCATCACCACATTCATGTCCGTGTCGGCGGCTGAGTCTTCGACATACTCCAGATCGCAAAGCACGTCGTCACCGAGAATACCGACCGAAACTGCCGCTACATGGCCTTTCATCGGGTTCTTTTTCAGCTTGCCGCTGTCCAGCAGATGTTGGAACGCATCAGCCAGTGCCACGCTCGCGCCAGAAATCGACGCCGTGCGCGTGCCGCCATCGGCCTGAATCACATCACAGTCAACCGTGATCATAAACTCACCCATCGCTTCCAGATCCACCACCGCACGTAAGCTGCGAGCGATCAAACGCTGAATTTCCATGGTCCGGCCGCCTTGCTTGCCGTTAGTCGCTTCACGGCGAGTACGTGAATGGGTCGCACGTGGCAACATGCCATATTCCGCGGTCACCCAACCTTTACCTTGGCCCTTTAGCCAACGAGGCACCGATTCTTCCACGGTCGCATTACACAGCACCTTGGTATTACCAAACTCAACCAACACAGAACCTTCTGCATAGGCGGTGTATTGACGAGTGATTTTAATTGGGCGCACCTGGTCTGCCGTGCGATCATTTGGACGCATGGATGGATCCTTTTCTGGGGGATGAGTAAGATTGGGGCAAGATTATAGCGGAAAGCCAGCCAAGATCCTAGCGAGAACGCCGAGTTCTCGCTCGCCACTCGCTATCGTAAGCCCCGAGCCAGGCGATTGTGTGTTACTATTGCAGAGCGTTATTTTCACAGATAAAGAACAGGAAAATTCGATGATTTACAGTATGACAGGCTATGCCCGCAAAGAGGTCAAAAGCGACTGGGGCACTGCCGTGTGGGAAATCCGTAGCGTCAACCAACGCTATCTGGAAACCTATTTCCGCCTCCCGGAGCAATTTCGTGGTTTAGAACCGCTGCTGCGCGATCGCTTCCGTCAGCGCTTAGCGCGCGGAAAAGTAGAATGTAATTTGCGCTTTGAGGCCAATCCCGCGGCCAAAAGCGAGCTCAAGATCAATGAAGCGCTGGCCAAGCAAGTGATCAAAGCCGCTGAACAAGTGATGCACATGACCGGTGAATTAAGCCGCATCAACCCTTTCCAAGTGATGCAATGGCCCGGCGTGATGGAGACCCCAGAGCAAGATATGGACACCATCAACAAAGCGTTACTCGCGGCCTTTGATGAGGCGCTGGCGGAGTTTATTGAGTCTCGCGGACGTGAAGGCGACAACATGAAAGCGCTGATTGAGCAACGTTTGGAAGCGATCAGTGCAGAAGTGGTT
Organism: Vibrio cidicii; assembly: GCF_009763805.1. NCBI lineage: Bacteria > Pseudomonadati > Pseudomonadota > Gammaproteobacteria > Vibrionales > Vibrionaceae > Vibrio > Vibrio cidicii. The sequence continues at coordinate 2,662,547 of NZ_CP046804.1, forward strand.
AAGGTACGTGCGCGCATGCCAGAGATTTTGCAATGGCAACGCGAGCGCCTGCTGGGCAAATTTGAAGAAGCGAAGATCGAGCTGGACGCGACCCGTGTCGAGCAAGAACTGATCCTCCTCGCACAGAAATCGGATGTGGCGGAAGAGCTGGATCGCCTCGATTCCCACGTCAAAGAAGCACGCAATGTGCTGAAAAAAGGTGGAGCGTGCGGCCGAAAACTCGATTTCATGATGCAAGAGTTTAATCGCGAATCGAACACGCTGGCATCAAAATCGATCGCCACCGACATCACCGCCTCAGGTGTCGAGCTCAAGGTACTGATCGAGCAAATGCGCGAGCAGATCCAAAACATCGAATAAGGGTTTTTGAGTCTCTTTGAGCTTACTTAATCTTACCAAGCCCCTGTAAATAGGGGCTTTTTATTTTCAGTGGATTTCAAAACCTTTCCGCTGTTTCTCAACCAACTGGTGAGTTTAGTGGTGAGTAGGATTGATCTAGTATGCCCTTAAATGGTGAGTAACTTTCCATACCTAAAGAGAACACTATGGGCAAGCTCAATGCACGCAAAGTCGCCGCTTTGGCCAAAGATGAACCACGCAAAACCGCAGATGGTAATGGCCTCTACTTCGTTGTACCCGCATCTGGAGAACCGTTTTGGATCTTACGATTTTCAATCAACGGCAGTCGTCCAGAAATGACACTTGGGTCCTACCCAGAACTATCCCTTGCTGACGCACGCGATGCCGCCTTCCAGCAGCGAAAGCTCATTAAACAAGGCGTAAATCCACTGGCCGAACGTCAACGCCGTCAATGGTCAGGTATAGAAACCGTCGAGCAACTGTTCGATGATTGGTATAAAAACGATCTTCAAGTAAGACTGCAACACGCCAACATCCCCAAGCGTATCTACACCAAAGAAATCCACCCAGTGATGGGCAAAATAAGAATCGATCAAGTCACTGCTCTTGATGTAAGAGAAGTAATCAAGCGCGTCGTAGATAGTGGCCGCAAAAGCATCGCAAATGACACCTTGATGTACATGAAACAGCTTTTTCGACATGCAAACAAACTCGACCTCACACAGTTCAACCCGGCAGCAGCTTTTCGTGTCAACGACGCAGGAGGTGTTGAAAAAAGTCGAGAGCGTGTTTTGACCGAAGACGAGATAGCAACTGTGTTTCGAGTGTTCAGAGAAAACAATGTAAGCTTTACACGAGAAAACTATCTAGCTTGCTGCTTATATGTATCTAGTGCTAGGCGTCAGAAATAGCGAACTCTGCCAAGCGCCTTGGGATGAATTTGATTTAGATAATGGGATCTGGGAGCTCCCCAAAGAGAGAACCAAAAATGGCATACCATTAACTATCCCACTTCCTCGCCAAGCTGTGGAATGGCTACAAGAACTCAAAATCAGAGCTCTTGATTCCGATTATTGTAGTGGTACAGTAAATTTGGCCACCTAAATAGAGATGTTAAAATACATCTCAGAGACAAATAGGTGACTTTATGACAAATCGCACAAGACGAACTTTTAGTGCAGAGTTCAAACTTGAAGCAGCACAATTAGTAACAGAGCATGGCTATTCGGTTATCGAAGCCGCTAAAACAATGAATGTCAGTAAATCAGCAATGGATCGCTGGGTACGACAGCTTAAGCAAGAGCAACGAGGTATATCGCCGAAAGCCTCTCCGCTTACGCCAGAACAAATAGAAATTCGTGAACTCAAGAAGAGAATCGCTAACCTTGAGGAGCACAATGAAATTTTAAAAAAGGCTACTGCTCTCTTGATGTCGGACTCACTGAACAATTCTCGATGATCGAGAAACTCAGGAAGAGCTTTAGTGTAAAAACCTTATGCCATGTGTTCAGTGTTCATCGTAGTAGCTACAAGTATTGGCGTAACAGAGGCAAACAACTCTCGCCAGAGCAGGTGAAATTGCACTCTATTGTGAGTGACATGCATGAAGCTAGCCACGGCTCAGCAGGTGCACGTACGATTGCTGATATGGTAACCAATATTGAGGGCATACCGCTTAGCCGTTATCGAGCAAGTAAGCTAATGAAATTACTAGGCTTAGTAAGCTGCCAGTCACCTAAACATAAATACAGAAAGGCCGAACAAGAGCATCTTGAGATCCCCAATCTTTTAGGGCGGCAATTTGCTGTGACTCAACCGAATCAGGTTTGGGTTGGTGATGTCACCTATGTATGGGTTGGTCATCGTTGGATGTATTTGGCTGTTGTCATGGATCTGTTTGCACGAAAACCTATTGGTTGGGCAATGTCACTATCACCAGACAGCAAGCTCACTGGAAAAGCATTGATGATGGCCTTTGAATCTAGGGGCAGGCCCAAAGGGGTCATGTTCCACAGTGATCAGGGTAGCCATTATACGAGTCGCTATTATCGTCAGTTACTATGGCGTTGTCAGATTACACAAAGCTTATCAAGACGAGGCAATTGTTGGGATAATGCGCCGATGGAGCGCTTCTTTAGAAGCCTGAAAAGCGAATGGGTTCCCAAAGCGGGTTATCGTAGTTTTGCAGAGGCTCAACAAGAGATCATTCGATACATTATTGGATATTACAGCCAACTTAGGCCACATCAGTATAACGGTGGGTTAACGCCCAATGAATCGGAAACGCTTGTATTGGGAAAACTCTAAAACTGTGGCCAATTTTAGTTGACCACTACACATCCATGTTTTAGGAAGAGATAGATCGACGTCCTGTGGCTCTTTGCTCATCTCTCGAATTTGGCGTATAGCTCACCACGAAGTTGAAGCTGAAAAGACAGGATATGAACCGGAAGGAAACTTGGAAAGCTGTATGGAGCGATTCTGATGCGGATTTTCGGGTGGAAATGGGGTAGAGATCAGAAAGTATCTATTTTTCATAACGCTAGATAGCAAAAAGCCTCAACCGAAGTTGAGGCTTTTCATATCCCGTAAGGGAAATATGGCAGGGGTGGAGAGATTCGAACTCCCAACACGCGGATTTGGAATCCGCTGCTCTGCCAATTGGAGCTACACCCCTGCAGATTTGACAAAACCTTGCACACTAGCAAGGTCTCTTAATAAGTGGCGGAGCGGACGGGACTCGAACCCGCGACCCCCGGCGTGACAGGCCGGTATTCTAACCAACTGAACTACCGCTCCACACGGTGTCTATTTTAAGTCTTACCTTGTCAGCGCTTCAAATAAACGGATGTTCAAAGCCTGGCGATGTTCTACTCTCACATGGGGAAGCCCCACACTACCATCGACGCTGTTTCGTTTCACTTCTGAGTTCGGGATGGAGTCAGGTGGGTCCAAAACGCTATGGTCGCCAAGCAAATTCTTTCTCTCTATTTCTAGAGAATAATCTGGAAAGCTGTTTTCTGTTCTCTACACATTCAAATCGTTCTTGTATCGAGTCCACCAAAACCCTTTGGGTGTTGTATGGTTAAGCCTCACGGGCAATTAGTACAGGTTAGCTCAACGCCTCACAGCGCTTACACACCCTGCCTATCAACGTTCTAGTCTCGAACAACCCTTTAGGATACTTAAAGTATCAGGGAAGACTCATCTCAGGGCTCGCTTCCCGCTTAGATGCTTTCAGCGGTTATCGATTCCGAACTTAGCTACCGGGCAATGCGTCTGGCGACACAACCCGAACACCAGAGGTTCGTCCACTCCGGTCCTCTCGTACTAGGAGCAGCCCCCTTCAATCTTCCAACGCCCACGGCAGATAGGGACCGAACTGTCTCACGACGTTCTAAACCCAGCTCGCGTACCACTTTAAATGGCGAACAGCCATACCCTTGGGACCGACTTCAGCCCCAGGATGTGATGAGCCGACATCGAGGTGCCAAACACCGCCGTCGATATGAACTCTTGGGCGGTATCAGCCTGTTATCCCCGGAGTACCTTTTATCCGTTGAGCGATGGCCCTTCCATTCAGAACCACCGGATCACTATGACCTGCTTTCGCACCTGCTCGAACCGTCATTCTCGCAGTTAAGCGGGCTTATGCCATTGCACTAACCTCACGATGTCCAACCGTGATTAGCCCACCTTCGTGCTCCTCCGTTACTCTTTGGGAGGAGACCGCCCCAGTCAAACTACCCACCAGGCACTGTCCGCGACCCCGATAAGGGGCCAACGTTAGAACATCAAACATACAAGGGTGGTATTTCAAGGACGGCTCCAACGCAACTGGCGTCACGTCTTCAAAGCCTCCCACCTATCCTACACATGTAGGTTCAATGTTCAGTGCCAAGCTGTAGTAAAGGTTCACGGGGTCTTTCCGTCTAGCCGCGGGTACACTGCATCTTCACAGCGATTTCAATTTCACTGAGTCTCGGGTGGAGACAGCGTGGCCATCATTACGCCATTCGTGCAGGTCGGAACTTACCCGACAAGGAATTTCGCTACCTTAGGACCGTTATAGTTACGGCCGCCGTTTACCGGGGCTTCGATCAAGAGCTTCGCTTACGCTAACCCCATCAATTAACCTTCCGGCACCGGGCAGGCGTCACACCGTATACGTCATCTTACGATTTTGCACAGTGCTGTGTTTTTAATAAACAGTTGCAGCCACCTGGTATCTGCGACTCTCGTCAGCTCCATCCGCGAGGGACTTCACCATCAAGAGCGTACCTTCTCCCGAAGTTACGGTACCATTTTGCCTAGTTCCTTCACCCGAGTTCTCTCAAGCGCCTTGGTATTCTCTACCCGACCACCTGTGTCGGTTTGGGGTACGATTCCATCAAATCTGAAGCTTAGAGGCTTTTCCTGGAAGCATGGCATCAATGACTTCACTACCGTAGTAGCTCGACGTCGTGTCTCAGCCTATCGAGTGTCCGGATTTACCTAAACACTCAGCCTACGCACTTGAACCTGGACAACCGTCGCCAGGCCCACCTAGCCTTCTCCGTCCCCCCATCGCAATTTGATCGAGTACGGGAATATTAACCCGTTTCCCATCGACTACGCCTTTCGGCCTCGCCTTAGGGGTCGACTCACCCTGCCCCGATTAACGTTGGACAGGAACCCTTGGTCTTCCGGCGGGGAGGTTTTTCACCCCCCTTGTCGTTACTCATGTCAGCATTCGCACTTCTGATACCTCCAGCATGCTTTACAACACACCTTCAACAGCTTACAGAACGCTCCCCTACCCAATGTTCATAGAACATTGCCGCAGCTTCGGTTTACAACTTAGCCCCGTTACATCTTCCGCGCAGGCCGACTCGACTAGTGAGCTATTACGCTTTCTTTAAATGATGGCTGCTTCTAAGCCAACATCCTAGCTGTCTAAGCCTTCCCACATCGTTTCCCACTTAGCTGTAATTTGGGACCTTAGCTGGCGGTCTGGGTTGTTTCCCTCTCCACGACGGACGTTAGCACCCGCCGTGTGTCTCCCGGATAGTACTTACTGGTATTCGGAGTTTGCAAAGGGTTGGTAAGTCGGGATGACCCCCTAGCCTTAACAGTGCTCTACCCCCAGTAGTATTCGTCCGAGGCGCTACCTAAATAGCTTTCGGGGAGAACCAGCTATCTCCGAGTTTGATTGGCCTTTCACCCCTAGCCACAAGTCATCCGCTAATTTTTCAACATTAGTCGGTTCGGTCCTCCAGTTGATGTTACTCAACCTTCAACCTGCCCATGGCTAGATCACTCGGTTTCGGGTCTAATGCTAGCAACTATACGCCCAGTTAAGACTCGGTTTCCCTACGGCTCCCCTAGATGGTTAACCTTGCTACTAACATTAAGTCGCTGACCCATTATACAAAAGGTACGCAGTCACACCACGAAGGTGCTCCTACTGCTTGTACGTACACGGTTTCAGGTTCTATTTCACTCCCCTCACAGGGGTTCTTTTCGCCTTTCCCTCACGGTACTGGTTCACTATCGGTCAGTCAGGAGTATTTAGCCTTGGAGGATGGTCCCCCCATATTCAGACAGGATAACACGTGTCCCGCCCTACTCGATTTCACTGAACATGCGCCTATAACTACGGGACTATCACCCGGTATCGTTGGCCTTTCCAGACCATTCGTCTAACGCATGTAAAGCTTAAGGGCTAATCCAATTTCGCTCGCCGCTACTTTCGGAATCTCGGTTGATTTCTTTTCCTCGGGGTACTTAGATGTTTCAGTTTCTCCCGGTTCGCTTCGCTGCACTATGTATTTATGCAGCGATACTGGCTTATGCCAGTGGGTTTCCCCATTCGGAAATCGGTGACTCAAGTGGCTCTTACTGCCTCATCACCGCTTATCGCAAGTTAGTACGTCCTTCATCGCCTCTGACTGCCAAGGCATCCACCGTGTACGCTTAGTCACTTAACCATACAACCCGAAAGGGTCTTTACGTTAAACAACCAAGGTTGCTATCTCATTATTTGAATGAGCGAGATAGCTTTGATTTGCCGGACTCAATTTTGAATCGTCACTGTAAGTGACATTCCCAAGAACACTTGAATGTGTTTGTTGGTGTTTGTCTTAAAGACAAACATTGAGAACTTTACAAGCAATCTATCAATGAAGATAAATTACTTTGTCAGCTTTCCAAATTGTTAAAGAGCAATAATAGCTCGAAGCATTTGCTTCAAAACCATCAATCTGTGTGAACACTCATCGCAATAATCATCGTATAAGGAGGTGATCCAGCGCCAGGTTCCCCTAGCGCTACCTTGTTACGACTTCACCCCAGTCATGAACCACAAAGTGGTGAGCGTCCTCCCCGAAAGGTTAAACTACCCACTTCTTTTGCAGCCCACTCCCATGGTGTGACGGGCGGTGTGTACAAGGCCCGGGAACGTATTCACCGTGGCATTCTGATCCACGATTACTAGCGATTCCGACTTCATGGAGTCGAGTTGCAGACTCCAATCCGGACTACGACGCACTTTTTGGGATTCGCTCACTTTCGCAAGTTGGCCGCCCTCTGTATGCGCCATTGTAGCACGTGTGTAGCCCTACTCGTAAGGGCCATGATGACTTGACGTCGTCCCCACCTTCCTCCGGTTTATCACCGGCAGTCTCCCTGGAGTTCCCACCATTACGTGCTGGCAAACAAGGATAAGGGTTGCGCTCGTTGCGGGACTTAACCCAACATTTCACAACACGAGCTGACGACAGCCATGCAGCACCTGTCTCAGAGCTCCCGAAGGCACTCCAGCGTCTCCGCCAGATTCTCTGGATGTCAAGAGTAGGTAAGGTTCTTCGCGTTGCATCGAATTAAACCACATGCTCCACCGCTTGTGCGGGCCCCCGTCAATTCATTTGAGTTTTAATCTTGCGACCGTACTCCCCAGGCGGTCTACTTAACGCGTTAGCTCCGAAAGCCACGGCTCAAGGCCACAACCTCCAAGTAGACATCGTTTACGGCGTGGACTACCAGGGTATCTAATCCTGTTTGCTCCCCACGCTTTCGCATCTGAGTGTCAGTATCTGTCCAGGGGGCCGCCTTCGCCACCGGTATTCCTTCAGATCTCTACGCATTTCACCGCTACACCTGAAATTCTACCCCCCTCTACAGTACTCTAGTTTGCCAGTTTCAAATGCAATTCCCAGGTTGAGCCCGGGGCTTTCACATCTGACTTAACAAACCACCTGCATGCGCTTTACGCCCAGTAATTCCGATTAACGCTCGCACCCTCCGTATTACCGCGGCTGCTGGCACGGAGTTAGCCGGTGCTTCTTCTGTAGGTAACGTCAAATGATAGCGCTATTAACACTACCACCTTCCTCCCTACTGAAAGTGCTTTACAACCCGAAGGCCTTCTTCACACACGCGGCATGGCTGCATCAGGCTTGCGCCCATTGTGCAATATTCCCCACTGCTGCCTCCCGTAGGAGTCTGGACCGTGTCTCAGTTCCAGTGTGGCTGATCATCCTCTCAGACCAGCTAGGGATCGTCGCCTTGGTGAGCCCTTACCTCACCAACTAGCTAATCCCACCTGGGCATATCCTGACGCGAGAGGCCCGAAGGTCCCCCTCTTTGGCCCGTAGGCATCATGCGGTATTAGCCATCGTTTCCAATGGTTATCCCCCACATCAGGGCAATTTCCCAGGCATTACTCACCCGTCCGCCGCTCGCCACCCGAGAAACAAGTTTCTCTGTGCTGCCGCTCGACTTGCATGTGTTAGGCCTGCCGCCAGCGTTCAATCTGAGCCATGATCAAACTCTTCAATTAAAAGTTTTTTTGAAGCTTTCGCTTCGGCTCAATGAATACTGAATAAATTGACTGTGCTCGATACCGAAGTATCAAATTGGTCACTCAGTTCATTGATAAATCTTTTTCGATTATCATCAACGAGTGCCCACACAGATTGATAGGTTTATATTGTTAAAGAGCTTTGCTTTCAGCGCCTTAGCACTTAAGCAGGACGCGTATAATACGCGATTGACTTTGTAAGTCAACATAAAACTCTAATTTTTTAGAACTTTATGGTGACTCGTCTATTGCTAGACCAGTCGAATTCAAAGCCTGGCGATGTTCTACTCTCACATGGGGAAACCCCACACTACCATCGACGCTGTTTCGTTTCACTTCTGAGTTCGGGATGGAATCAGGTGGGTCCAAAACGCTATGGTCGCCAAGCAAATTCTTTCTCTCTATTTCTAGAGAATAATTCGGAAAGCTGATGCTGTTGCTCTTCCTAGTACCTAGGTCCTAGCAACCGCTGTTCTCTTTTACACATTCAATTTGTTCTTGCTTTGAGTCCACCAAAACCCTTTGGGTGTTGTATGGTTAAGCCTCACGGGCAATTAGTACAGGTTAGCTCAACGCCTCACAGCGCTTACACACCCTGCCTATCAACGTTCTAGTCTCGAACAACCCTTTAGGACAGTTAAACTGTCAGGGAAGACTCATCTCAGGGCTCGCTTCCCGCTTAGATGCTTTCAGCGGTTATCGATTCCGAACTTAGCTACCGGGCAATGCGTCTGGCGACACAACCCGAACACCAGAGGTTCGTCCACTCCGGTCCTCTCGTACTAGGAGCAGCCCCCTTCAATCTTCCAACGCCCACGGCAGATAGGGACCGAACTGTCTCACGACGTTCTAAACCCAGCTCGCGTACCACTTTAAATGGCGAACAGCCATACCCTTGGGACCGACTTCAGCCCCAGGATGTGATGAGCCGACATCGAGGTGCCAAACACCGCCGTCGATATGAACTCTTGGGCGGTATCAGCCTGTTATCCCCGGAGTACCTTTTATCCGTTGAGCGATGGCCCTTCCATTCAGAACCACCGGATCACTATGACCTGCTTTCGCACCTGCTCGAACCGTCATTCTCGCAGTTAAGCGGGCTTATGCCATTGCACTAACCTCACGATGTCCAACCGTGATTAGCCCACCTTCGTGCTCCTCCGTTACTCTTTGGGAGGAGACCGCCCCAGTCAAACTACCCACCAGGCACTGTCCGCGACCCCGATAAGGGGCCAACGTTAGAACATCAAACATACAAGGGTGGTATTTCAAGGACGGCTCCAACGCAACTGGCGTCACGTCTTCAAAGCCTCCCACCTATCCTACACATGTAGGTTCAATGTTCAGTGCCAAGCTGTAGTAAAGGTTCACGGGGTCTTTCCGTCTAGCCGCGGGTACACTGCATCTTCACAGCGATTTCAATTTCACTGAGTCTCGGGTGGAGACAGCGTGGCCATCATTACGCCATTCGTGCAGGTCGGAACTTACCCGACAAGGAATTTCGCTACCTTAGGACCGTTATAGTTACGGCCGCCGTTTACCGGGGCTTCGATCAAGAGCTTCGCTTACGCTAACCCCATCAATTAACCTTCCGGCACCGGGCAGGCGTCACACCGTATACGTCATCTTACGATTTTGCACAGTGCTGTGTTTTTAATAAACAGTTGCAGCCACCTGGTATCTGCGACTCTCGTCAGCTCCATCCGCGAGGGACTTCACCATCAAGAGCGTACCTTCTCCCGAAGTTACGGTACCATTTTGCCTAGTTCCTTCACCCGAGTTCTCTCAAGCGCCTTGGTATTCTCTACCCGACCACCTGTGTCGGTTTGGGGTACGATTCCATCAAATCTGAAGCTTAGAGGCTTTTCCTGGAAGCATGGCATCAATGACTTCACTACCGTAGTAGCTCGACGTCGTGTCTCAGCCTATCGAGTGTCCGGATTTACCTAAACACTCAGCCTACGCACTTGAACCTGGACAACCGTCGCCAGGCCCACCTAGCCTTCTCCGTCCCCCCATCGCAATTTGATCGAGTACGGGAATATTAACCCGTTTCCCATCGACTACGCCTTTCGGCCTCGCCTTAGGGGTCGACTCACCCTGCCCCGATTAACGTTGGACAGGAACCCTTGGTCTTCCGGCGGGGAGGTTTTTCACCCCCCTTGTCGTTACTCATGTCAGCATTCGCACTTCTGATACCTCCAGCATGCTTTACAACACACCTTCAACAGCTTACAGAACGCTCCCCTACCCAATGTTCATAGAACATTGCCGCAGCTTCGGTTTACAACTTAGCCCCGTTACATCTTCCGCGCAGGCCGACTCGACTAGTGAGCTATTACGCTTTCTTTAAATGATGGCTGCTTCTAAGCCAACATCCTAGCTGTCTAAGCCTTCCCACATCGTTTCCCACTTAGCTGTAATTTGGGACCTTAGCTGGCGGTCTGGGTTGTTTCCCTCTCCACGACGGACGTTAGCACCCGCCGTGTGTCTCCCGGATAGTACTTACTGGTATTCGGAGTTTGCAAAGGGTTGGTAAGTCGGGATGACCCCCTAGCCTTAACAGTGCTCTACCCCCAGTAGTATTCGTCCGAGGCGCTACCTAAATAGCTTTCGGGGAGAACCAGCTATCTCCGAGTTTGATTGGCCTTTCACCCCTAGCCACAAGTCATCCGCTAATTTTTCAACATTAGTCGGTTCGGTCCTCCAGTTGATGTTACTCAACCTTCAACCTGCCCATGGCTAGATCACTCGGTTTCGGGTCTAATGCTAGCAACTATACGCCCAGTTAAGACTCGGTTTCCCTACGGCTCCCCTAGATGGTTAACCTTGCTACTAACATTAAGTCGCTGACCCATTATACAAAAGGTACGCAGTCACACCACGAAGGTGCTCCTACTGCTTGTACGTACACGGTTTCAGGTTCTATTTCACTCCCCTCACAGGGGTTCTTTTCGCCTTTCCCTCACGGTACTGGTTCACTATCGGTCAGTCAGGAGTATTTAGCCTTGGAGGATGGTCCCCCCATATTCAGACAGGATAACACGTGTCCCGCCCTACTCGATTTCACTGAACATGCGCCTATAACTACGGGACTATCACCCGGTATCGTTGGCCTTTCCAGACCATTCGTCTAACGCATGTAAAGCTTAAGGGCTAATCCAATTTCGCTCGCCGCTACTTTCGGAATCTCGGTTGATTTCTTTTCCTCGGGGTACTTAGATGTTTCAGTTCTCCCGGTTCGCTTCGCTGCACTATGTATTCATGCAGCGATACTGGCTTATGCCAGTGGGTTTCCCCATTCGGAAATCGGTGACTCAAGTGGCTCTTACTGCCTCATCACCGCTTATCGCAAGTTAGTACGTCCTTCATCGCCTCTGACTGCCAAGGCATCCACCGTGTACGCTTAGTCACTTAACCATACAACCCGAAAGGGTCTTTACGTTAAACAACCAAGGTTGCTATCTCATTATTTGAATGAGCGAGATAGCTTTGATTTGCCGGACTCAATTTTGAATCGTCACTGTAAGTGACATTCCCAAGAACACTTGAATGTGTTTTGTTGGTGTTTGTCATAAAGACAAACATTGAGAACTTTACAAGCAATCTATCCATAAAGATAAATTACTTTGTCAGCTTTCCAAATTGTTAAAGAGCAAGATTTAACTTTCTATTGAAAGAAACCATGTTTAAAAGCACTCATTGAATGCGCTTAAAGATGGTGGAGCTATGCGGGATCGAACCGCAGACCTCCTGCGTGCAAGGCAGGCGCTCTCCCAGCTGAGCTATAGCCCCATCAATAGTGGTGGGTCTGAGTGGACTCGAACCACCGACCTTACGCTTATCAGGCGTACGCTCTAACCACCTGAGCTACAGACCCACTAGATGCTCTAATCTAAACCGTATCAATCTGTGTGAACACTCATCGCAATAATCATCGTATAAGGAGGTGATCCAGCGCCAGGTTCCCCTAGCGCTACCTTGTTACGACTTCACCCCAGTCATGAACCACAAAGTGGTGAGCGTCCTCCCCGAAAGGTTAAACTACCCACTTCTTTTGCAGCCCACTCCCATGGTGTGACGGGCGGTGTGTACAAGGCCCGGGAACGTATTCACCGTGGCATTCTGATCCACGATTACTAGCGATTCCGACTTCATGGAGTCGAGTTGCAGACTCCAATCCGGACTACGACGCACTTTTTGGGATTCGCTCACTTTCGCAAGTTGGCCGCCCTCTGTATGCGCCATTGTAGCACGTGTGTAGCCCTACTCGTAAGGGCCATGATGACTTGACGTCGTCCCCACCTTCCTCCGGTTTATCACCGGCAGTCTCCCTGGAGTTCCCACCATTACGTGCTGGCAAACAAGGATAAGGGTTGCGCTCGTTGCGGGACTTAACCCAACATTTCACAACACGAGCTGACGACAGCCATGCAGCACCTGTCTCAGAGCTCCCGAAGGCACTCCAGCGTCTCCGCCAGATTCTCTGGATGTCAAGAGTAGGTAAGGTTCTTCGCGTTGCATCGAATTAAACCACATGCTCCACCGCTTGTGCGGGCCCCCGTCAATTCATTTGAGTTTTAATCTTGCGACCGTACTCCCCAGGCGGTCTACTTAACGCGTTAGCTCCGAAAGCCACGGCTCAAGGCCACAACCTCCAAGTAGACATCGTTTACGGCGTGGACTACCAGGGTATCTAATCCTGTTTGCTCCCCACGCTTTCGCATCTGAGTGTCAGTATCTGTCCAGGGGGCCGCCTTCGCCACCGGTATTCCTTCAGATCTCTACGCATTTCACCGCTACACCTGAAATTCTACCCCCCTCTACAGTACTCTAGTTTGCCAGTTTCAAATGCAATTCCCAGGTTGAGCCCGGGGCTTTCACATCTGACTTAACAAACCACCTGCATGCGCTTTACGCCCAGTAATTCCGATTAACGCTCGCACCCTCCGTATTACCGCGGCTGCTGGCACGGAGTTAGCCGGTGCTTCTTCTGTAGGTAACGTCAAATGATAGCGCTATTAACACTACCACCTTCCTCCCTACTGAAAGTGCTTTACAACCCGAAGGCCTTCTTCACACACGCGGCATGGCTGCATCAGGCTTGCGCCCATTGTGCAATATTCCCCACTGCTGCCTCCCGTAGGAGTCTGGACCGTGTCTCAGTTCCAGTGTGGCTGATCATCCTCTCAGACCAGCTAGGGATCGTCGCCTTGGTGAGCCCTTACCTCACCAACTAGCTAATCCCACCTGGGCATATCCTGACGCGAGAGGCCCGAAGGTCCCCCTCTTTGGCCCGTAGGCATCATGCGGTATTAGCCATCGTTTCCAATGGTTATCCCCCACATCAGGGCAATTTCCCAGGCATTACTCACCCGTCCGCCGCTCGCCACCCGAGAAACAAGTTTCTCTGTGCTGCCGCTCGACTTGCATGTGTTAGGCCTGCCGCCAGCGTTCAATCTGAGCCATGATCAAACTCTTCAATTAAAAGTTTTTTGAAGCTTGCGCTTCGGCTCAATGAATACTGAATAAATTGACTGTGCTCTTATTGGTTTTCACTTTTAAAAAAGTGAAACAAAACAGCTCAAGGCTGTTACCAACTTGATTTGGTCACTCAGTTCATTGATAAATCTTTTGCGATTATCATCAACGAGTGCCCACACAGATTGATAGGTTTATATTGTTAAAGAGCTTTGCTTTCAGTGCGTTAGCACGTAGGCAGGACGCGTATATTACGCTTCACACCGTGAAAGTCAACATAAAACTCTAAGTTTTTTAGAGCCCTATGGTGACTTGCTTAAAAGTTAAGCAAGTGCAAATTAAAGCCTGGCGATGTTCTACTCTCACATGGGGAAGCCCCACACTACCATCGACGCTGTTTCGTTTCACTTCTGAGTTCGGGATGGAGTCAGGTGGGTCCAAAACGCTATGGTCGCCAAGCAAATTCTTTCTCTCTATTTCTAGAGAATAATCTGGAAAGCTGTTTAAGTTCTCTACACATTCAATTCGTTCTTGTATCGAGTCCACCAAAACCCTTTGGGTGTTGTATGGTTAAGCCTCACGGGCAATTAGTACAGGTTAGCTCAACGCCTCACAGCGCTTACACACCCTGCCTATCAACGTTCTAGTCTCGAACAACCCTTTAGGACAGTTAAACTGTCAGGGAAGACTCATCTCAGGGCTCGCTTCCCGCTTAGATGCTTTCAGCGGTTATCGATTCCGAACTTAGCTACCGGGCAATGCGTCTGGCGACACAACCCGAACACCAGAGGTTCGTCCACTCCGGTCCTCTCGTACTAGGAGCAGCCCCCTTCAATCTTCCAACGCCCACGGCAGATAGGGACCGAACTGTCTCACGACGTTCTAAACCCAGCTCGCGTACCACTTTAAATGGCGAACAGCCATACCCTTGGGACCGACTTCAGCCCCAGGATGTGATGAGCCGACATCGAGGTGCCAAACACCGCCGTCGATATGAACTCTTGGGCGGTATCAGCCTGTTATCCCCGGAGTACCTTTTATCCGTTGAGCGATGGCCCTTCCATTCAGAACCACCGGATCACTATGACCTGCTTTCGCACCTGCTCGAACCGTCATTCTCGCAGTTAAGCGGGCTTATGCCATTGCACTAACCTCACGATGTCCAACCGTGATTAGCCCACCTTCGTGCTCCTCCGTTACTCTTTGGGAGGAGACCGCCCCAGTCAAACTACCCACCAGGCACTGTCCGCGACCCCGATGAGGGGCCAACGTTAGAACATCAAACATACAAGGGTGGTATTTCAAGGACGGCTCCAACGCAACTGGCGTCACGTCTTCAAAGCCTCCCACCTATCCTACACATGTAGGTTCAATGTTCAGTGCCAAGCTGTAGTAAAGGTTCACGGGGTCTTTCCGTCTAGCCGCGGGTACACTGCATCTTCACAGCGATTTCAATTTCACTGAGTCTCGGGTGGAGACAGCGTGGCCATCATTACGCCATTCGTGCAGGTCGGAACTTACCCGACAAGGAATTTCGCTACCTTAGGACCGTTATAGTTACGGCCGCCGTTTACCGGGGCTTCGATCAAGAGCTTCGCTTACGCTAACCCCATCAATTAACCTTCCGGCACCGGGCAGGCGTCACACCGTATACGTCATCTTGCGATTTTGCACAGTGCTGTGTTTTTAATAAACAGTTGCAGCCACCTGGTATCTGCGACTCTCGTCAGCTCCATCCGCGAGGGACTTCACCATCAAGAGCGTACCTTCTCCCGAAGTTACGGTACCATTTTGCCTAGTTCCTTCACCCGAGTTCTCTCAAGCGCCTTGGTATTCTCTACCCGACCACCTGTGTCGGTTTGGGGTACGATTCCATCAAATCTGAAGCTTAGAGGCTTTTCCTGGAAGCATGGCATCAATGACTTCACTACCGTAGTAGCTCGACGTCGTGTCTCAGCCTATCGAGTGTCCGGATTTACCTAAACACTCAGCCTACGCACTTGAACCTGGACAACCGTCGCCAGGCCCACCTAGCCTTCTCCGTCCCCCCATCGCAATTTGATCGAGTACGGGAATATTAACCCGTTTCCCATCGACTACGCCTTTCGGCCTCGCCTTAGGGGTCGACTCACCCTGCCCCGATTAACGTTGGACAGGAACCCTTGGTCTTCCGGCGGGGGGGTTTTTCACCCCCCTTGTCGTTACTCATGTCAGCATTCGCACTTCTGATACCTCCAGCATGCTTTACAACACACCTTCAACGGCTTACAGAACGCTCCCCTACCCAATGTTCAAAGAACATTGCCGCAGCTTCGGTTTACAACTTAGCCCCGTTACATCTTCCGCGCAGGCCGACTCGACTAGTGAGCTATTACGCTTTCTTTAAATGATGGCTGCTTCTAAGCCAACATCCTAGCTGTCTAAGCCTTCCCACATCGTTTCCCACTTAGCTGTAATTTGGGACCTTAGCTGGCGGTCTGGGTTGTTTCCCTCTCCACGACGGACGTTAGCACCCGCCGTGTGTCTCCCGGATAGTACTTACTGGTATTCGGAGTTTGCAAAGGGTTGGTAAGTCGGGATGACCCCCTAGCCTTAACAGTGCTCTACCCCCAGTAGTATTCGTCCGAGGCGCTACCTAAATAGCTTTCGGGGAGAACCAGCTATCTCCGAGTTTGATTGGCCTTTCACCCCTAGCCACAAGTCATCCGCTAATTTTTCAACATTAGTCGGTTCGGTCCTCCAGTTGATGTTACTCAACCTTCAACCTGCCCATGGCTAGATCACTCGGTTTCGGGTCTAATGCTAGCAACTATACGCCCAGTTAAGACTCGGTTTCCCTACGGCTCCCCTAGATGGTTAACCTTGCTACTAACATTAAGTCGCTGACCCATTATACAAAAGGTACGCAGTCACACCACGAAGGTGCTCCTACTGCTTGTACGTACACGGTTTCAGGTTCTATTTCACTCCCCTCACAGGGGTTCTTTTCGCCTTTCCCTCACGGTACTGGTTCACTATCGGTCAGTCAGGAGTATTTAGCCTTGGAGGATGGTCCCCCCATATTCAGACAGGATAACACGTGTCCCGCCCTACTCGATTTCACTGAACATGCGCCTATGACTACGGGACTATCACCCGGTATCGTTGGCCTTTCCAGACCATTCGTCTAGCGCATGTAAAGCTTAAGGGCTAATCCAATTTCGCTCGCCGCTACTTTCGGAATCTCGGTTGATTTCTTTTCCTCGGGGTACTTAGATGTTTCAGTTCTCCCGGTTCGCTTCGCTGCACTATGTATTCATGCAGCGATACTGGCTTATGCCAGTGGGTTTCCCCATTCGGAAATCGGTGACTCAAGTGGCTCTTACTGCCTCATCACCGCTTATCGCAAGTTAGTACGTCCTTCATCGCCTCTGACTGCCAAGGCATCCACCGTGTACGCTTAGTCACTTAACCATACAACCCGAAAGGGTCTTTACGTTAAACAACCAAGGTTGCTATCTCATTATTTGAATGAGCGAGATAGCTTTGATTTGCCGGACTCAATTTTGAATCGTCACTTAAAAGTGACATTCCCAAGAACACTTGAATGTGTTTTGTTGGTGTTTGTCTTAAAGACAAACATTGAGAACTTTACAAACAACAATAAATTGTTGTTTTGTCAGCTTTCCAAATTGTTAAAGAGCAATGTCGTTTCTCGATGAGAAACCACTTTTTAAAGATTTTCAGCGTCGTTAAAGGAACCATCCACATCAAGAGGAGGCTTGATTAAGCAACACAAAAATATTTAAAGAGTGGTGGGCGATACCGGGTTCGAACCAGTGACCCCCTGCTTGTAAGGCAGGTGCTCTCCCAACTGAGCTAATCGCCCATTGCATTCAAGAATGGTGGAGCTATGCGGGATCGAACCGCAGACCTCCTGCGTGCAAGGCAGGCGCTCTCCCAGCTGAGCTATAACCCCAAATCTTGAAGTAATGGTGGGTCGTGCAGGATTCGAACCTGCGACCAATTGATTAAAAGTCAACTGCTCTACCGACTGAGCTAACGACCCGTGGTATCCCGTAGGGGAGTCGAACCCCTGTTACCGCCGTGAAAGGGCGGTGTCCTAGGCCTCTAGACGAACGGGACACTAAGATACTCTAAACTTTCTAAACCGTATCAATCTGTGTGAACACTCATCGCAATAATCATCGTATAAGGAGGTGATCCAGCGCCAGGTTCCCCTAGCGCTACCTTGTTACGACTTCACCCCAGTCATGAACCACAAAGTGGTGAGCGTCCTCCCGAAGGTTAAACTACCCACTTCTTTTGCAGCCCACTCCCATGGTGTGACGGGCGGTGTGTACAAGGCCCGGGAACGTATTCACCGTGGCATTCTGATCCACGATTACTAGCGATTCCGACTTCATGGAGTCGAGTTGCAGACTCCAATCCGGACTACGACGCACTTTTTGGGATTCGCTCACTTTCGCAAGTTGGCCGCCCTCTGTATGCGCCATTGTAGCACGTGTGTAGCCCTACTCGTAAGGGCCATGATGACTTGACGTCGTCCCCACCTTCCTCCGGTTTATCACCGGCAGTCTCCCTGGAGTTCCCGACATTACTCGCTGGCAAACAAGGATAAGGGTTGCGCTCGTTGCGGGACTTAACCCAACATTTCACAACACGAGCTGACGACAGCCATGCAGCACCTGTCTCAGAGCTCCCGAAGGCACTCCAGCGTCTCCGCCAGATTCTCTGGATGTCAAGAGTAGGTAAGGTTCTTCGCGTTGCATCGAATTAAACCACATGCTCCACCGCTTGTGCGGGCCCCCGTCAATTCATTTGAGTTTTAATCTTGCGACCGTACTCCCCAGGCGGTCTACTTAACGCGTTAGCTCCGAAAGCCACGGCTCAAGGCCACAACCTCCAAGTAGACATCGTTTACGGCGTGGACTACCAGGGTATCTAATCCTGTTTGCTCCCCACGCTTTCGCATCTGAGTGTCAGTATCTGTCCAGGGGGCCGCCTTCGCCACCGGTATTCCTTCAGATCTCTACGCATTTCACCGCTACACCTGAAATTCTACCCCCCTCTACAGTACTCTAGTTTGCCAGTTTCAAATGCAATTCCCAGGTTGAGCCCGGGGCTTTCACATCTGACTTAACAAACCACCTGCATGCGCTTTACGCCCAGTAATTCCGATTAACGCTCGCACCCTCCGTATTACCGCGGCTGCTGGCACGGAGTTAGCCGGTGCTTCTTCTGTAGGTAACGTCAAATGATAGCGCTATTAACACTACCACCTTCCTCCCTACTGAAAGTGCTTTACAACCCGAAGGCCTTCTTCACACACGCGGCATGGCTGCATCAGGCTTGCGCCCATTGTGCAATATTCCCCACTGCTGCCTCCCGTAGGAGTCTGGACCGTGTCTCAGTTCCAGTGTGGCTGATCATCCTCTCAGACCAGCTAGGGATCGTCGCCTTGGTGAGCCCTTACCTCACCAACTAGCTAATCCCACCTGGGCATATCCTGACGCGAGAGGCCCGGAGGTCCCCCTCTTTGGCCCGTAGGCATCATGCGGTATTAGCCATCGTTTCCAATGGTTATCCCCCACATCAGGGCAATTTCCCAGGCATTACTCACCCGTCCGCCGCTCGCCACCCGAGAAACAAGTTTCTCTGTGCTGCCGCTCGACTTGCATGTGTTAGGCCTGCCGCCAGCGTTCAATCTGAGCCATGATCAAACTCTTCAATTAAAAGTTTTTTTGAAGCTTGCGCTTCGGCTCAATGAATACTGAATAAATTGACTGTGCTCTTATTGGTTTTCACTTTTAAAAAAGTGAAACAAAACAGCTCAAGGCTGTTACCAACTTGATTTGGTCACTCAGTTCATTGATAAATCTTTTGCGATTATCATCAACGAGTGCCCACACAGATTGATAGGTTTATATTGTTAAAGAGCTTTTCCAACGACTTCCGAAACAGTCCGCTTCATCGTCAGGGGTGCATATCTTACACCGTAACATTTGAGAGTCAAGAAGTTTTTTCTTTCTTTTTTCTCTCTTCACCAACTCGGCTGTGACTTGCGTCGCACTCCGTGTCGGTGAAGCGGCATTATAGGGAGAAGTTTCTCGGGCGCAATACTTTTTTCTATTTTTCGATTTGAACGCTCAAACATTCAGCAAAATGGTGTTTTTTGTCGTTTTTTTCAGCACATTTGAAACCCATCACAGCAATTGGTTGGAAAAACGCCAAGCATAAACGTAAGATCCCTGTGTCTATTTTGTTAATAGTCACAACTCTTTTCTCTCTCCATTATGTAGTAAATAGATATGACGTATAAAAAAGCCATTCTGAGCGCAGTTTTAGCCATAGTGGGTGGGCTCATTCTTACGCAGGTCGACGTTTCTCCTGCGATTAGTTTTGTTCTTGGTGTCGTCTGCACGTTTTTTATTTTCACTTTTCTTAACGACACACCAACACCAAGTAATGATGATCCCGCAATTGCGACCAAAACCCTTTATGTAGGAAATCTACCTTATAAGTCGAACGAAACCGATATTCGTCAACTCTTCGCTCAGCACGGTGAAGTGTATGCTGTGCGTCTGATGAAAGATAAACGGACGGGTAAACGACGAGGATTTGGTTTCGTTGTTATGGCAAGCACCGACGCACAACAAGCTGTAGATGCTTTAAATGAGAAGGAATACATCCAAAGAACTCTGAAAGTGCGTATCGCTAACGATCCGAAACCTCAGGAAGCGGATACACCTCTATCGGATTAAATCCCATATCCATTACCGAAACGGTTCAGCGCTTGCTCTTCCCAGGGCTGCGCTGTACTGAAAATGCGCCACGTTTGGTTGTTTTGCCATGCTTCCAGAGCGGGTAGCAAAACTTGTACTCTTCTTGCAATCGCCTGACCTGAATCCACCAGCGCGATTTCTTCTCCGAGCACCTGCTGGATCTCTTCTTTTATCAGTGGGAAATGTGTACAGCCTAAGACGGCGACGTCGACTTTATTGCGCATTGGTTGCAAGATGTCGGACAGTTCTTGCAAATCAATCGTTCGACCTCGCAGTTTCTCTTCGGCGATATCAACCAACCGCGTCGACCCAAGCAGTTCCACCTCTTTTTCTTTGACAAAATCACGGATCAAATCATGAGTGTATTGCCGAGTCACTGTCGCGGGCGTTGCGATAAGTCCGACCGCACGGCTTGCTAGCAACGACGCAGGCTTAATGGCAGGCACAACGCCAACCACAGGTACAGCTAGCACGGATCTTAGACTTGGCAGAACGATGGTACTCGCGGTATTACAAGCAATGACCACGAGATCAATTGCAAACTGCTGCGTCATTTTGATCACAAGCGCATTGACCCTAGCAATCAGCGTCTCTTGCGACAGCTCACCATAGGGATAAGCTTCGTTGTCGAAAACGTAATAGTAGTTCAGCATCGGTAACAGGTTTTTGATTTCCTGAAATACCGATAGACCTCCGACTCCCGAGTCAAAGATGAGTACATTGGGCTGACTAAAACGCTTCACTCGACTATTCCGCTGATGAAAAACGCTCAGATCATACTCTCTCGTCATGATTTGGCAATTAGCGCATCCGATATCTTTGATAGGTGAAGCGGCCATCGCTCTCTTTATCCAGCAGAGTGAGTAAGATTTCTTCTCGAAAGCAAGGCGCATTGACCACTAAGGTATGAAACTCACCATTCTCGCCGCACGGATCGATGTGTGCAGGAAGCTCTGTCAGTAGTGACTGGCTATACAAGCGCCCACACCACTGTGATGAAAGGGATTCTCCATCCGTCGTGACAAGGATAGTTTTAATGCCCCTGTTGAGAATTTCGTTAGCCAGCATTCGGCTCGATTCTCCCATCAAAGGAAAAAGACATTGCCAGCCAGCAGGCTCAATGTAGCTGCGCCGATACTCAGCGATACCGTTGCAAAACATGTCACCAAACGCCACCGCATCGATTACCATCCCCGATGCTTTAAGCCCAGAGACGATAGTGCTTTGATAGATTGGATTGGGAGGAAACACGTCGGGCAGGGCGATTTTGATCAAAGAAAGCCCCATCAACTCCGCTTGCTTTTCAACTACCGCTAGCGGCGTTGCCTGAAAAGGAACTTCGCTGCCAACGTACGTCGTATAAAGTGCGACCACTTGATAAGCAGGGTCATCAAGCAGCCTTAATAAGGTTAAGGTCGAATCCTTACCGGAAGACCAGCTAATCACAACGTTCTTTTTTTGCATCTGATGACCTAAAAACAAAACCGCCCGAAGGCGGCTTAAGGTTAAAACTGGTAACTCGCATTCAAGTAATACGCTCTTTCTGGAGAACGATAACCGCCTGCCGTTTCGTACTGTTCGTTAAATAGGTTTTCAACACGAGTGCGAACAATAAACGTGTCACTTACCCAGTACCCCACTGAGACATCCCACAAATTCGTCGATGAAAGGTAATCATCGGCAGTTGCCTCTGCTTTTGGCAAATCCAGACGTTTACCTGTAAAGGTATAGGTCGTGCTCAAGTCAAAGTCACCGAATTGCGCCGAGGTGATCCACTTGTAGTTCTGTTTCGCACGGCGAGCCAACTGAACACCGTTATCATCTTCATGATCTTTAAATTCGGCCACTAACGTATGGTTAACTGGACCTGTATCAAAGTTAACATCCAATTCCACACCTTTGATACGCGCGTCTGTATTCAATGAACAACCACCAAAACTCACCACATCACAAATAGCGCCGTTTGGATCGGAATACCAAATGATCAGATTATCAACTTTGTTGTCGTACGCCGACAAACTCACTCGAGCCAGAGAATATGTTGCATCAAACCCGACTTCGGCATTTTTCGACTTTTCCGGCTGAAGATCTGGCGACGTTGATAATTGGGTGTATGTCGGTGCCTTGAACGCCGTTCCGTAGCTCGCTCTCACTCGGTAGTTCGAGTTGATTTGATACCCCGTTGCGAGCGACCACGTTGTGTAGTCGTCATACTTATCATGCTTGTCGTAACGCACATTGGCTTCAACAATCCAGTTGTTCACCGTGAATCGGCCCGAAGCAAACGCTCCTTTGGTATCACGGCTCTCTCCCGCTAATTTATGAGCAGAACCGTAGCTCAGTGCATCATCATCTAGAGATTCGCGGCGCCCATCAACCCCACTGCCTAACTCAACATGCTCATTCAATTGATAGATATTGGCCCATTGAATCTGGGTCAGATCGATATTGGCACGAGTACTGGCGTTGTCCTTACCTTCACTTTGGCTGTAATCGCGCGTATCGGTTTGTTGATAATTAAGAGAAAGCAAACTCCTAAGCTTGCTGCCTTCATAGTTCAACTGGCCAGTAAAACTCTGATTGTCGGAGAAACCGTGGTTAAGCGTACCGAAAGAGTTGTATTCCACATCGCTGGCAAACCAACTAGCTGATAGATACCCCAACCAGTTGTCATTGAAGCGATGTTCATAGCCGCCCATCAGATTCTGGTTTTCGTAACCATAGTCCACGCCTGTCTGGATGCTTTTTATATCGTAACCATCGGTTTTCTCAAAACCAGCCGCCAGTTGTAGATGCCCCTGCTCGTTAACATCCGCCTTTGCGACGACCTCTCCTTTACGAGATTGGTTACTGCCAACCCCAACGGTTACTTGCTTGAGACTATTTCCACGATGAGAACGAGTAATAATGTTGATCACGCCACCGACGGCATCGGAGCCATACACAGCGGCACCAGGGCCACGAATCACTTCCAAGCGTTCAACCAAGCCAAGTGGAAAATGATTGATCTCCACACCACCCGCGGCAGAGTTCACCCGCACGCCATCCACCAAAATCAGAACGTGACCACTGTTGGTACCACGCATAAAGACAGAAGCTTTATGGCCTCGACCACCATTTTGGCCGATTTCCACTCCGGGAACACGACGCAATACTTCGACCAAAGAGTTGGCTTGATACTCTGCAATCTCCTCGCGCGCAATAACCGTCGTTGCAGATAGAACTGAGGCCTGATCCTGCTCAAAGCGATTCGCCGTCACGACAACGGTATCATTCGCTTGAACTTCTTTGGCTTGTAAATAAGAGATAGGGGTAAGCAGCGATGCTACTGAGATCGCCAGAAGAGACTTTTTCATGTTGTAATCCTAAATCGCGTAAATCCCACCAAGCCTCTACATACAAGGCCTAGCTGCTGGCAGGTATTCGGACTCAAGAGCTGTTAACCTACTCACTCGACTTCCCACACGATTCCTAGTGCAGTGTCTTATTAAGCTTTCGTTCTCTATTACCGCTGCGCGTCAGTTCCGGATTCACACCGGATTCCCTTTTCAGCCATCTATACTTCCAGATAGCACCAGCTTGAAGCGCATACTATTAAGTGATTGATTATTTGTCCAGCGACAATTGGATTAAGTGATATTTTTACACAGCAGCCTCAATCAATTTTTTCTTGAGGCTGGACAATGACGAGGGATTGAATAAAATCTGCGCTCTTTATTTTTACGCACCCAAAAGGTAACTATTCATGGCGACTCTTGATGTAAACCCACAGCGCTACCAAGCTCAGTTGGCAGAAAAAGTGCAACGTTTAACCGATATGTTCGCACCTTACCAAGCTCCAGAGCTGGAAGTGTTTGAGTCCCCTGAGCAGCATTATCGCATGCGCGCAGAGTTTCGTGTGTGGCACGAAGGGGACGAGATGTATTACATCATGTTCAATCAAGAGACACGCGAAAAATACCGTGTGGACCAGTTTCCCCGCCGCCAGTCGCCTGATCAACGATTTAATGCCACTGCTTATCGAAGCCATGCAAGGCAATGAATCGCTACGCCGCAAACTGTTCCAAGTCGACTTCCTCTCCACATTGAGCGGCGAGATTCTCGTTTCGCTGCTTTACCATCGCCAATTGGACGACGCTTGGATCGAAAACGCCAAAACGCTGAAACAACGCCTAAACGACGAAGGGTTTAACCTCAATCTGATTGGCCGTGCGCGTAAAATGAAAATTGTCCTCGACCGCGACTACGTGATCGAGAAGCTGGATGTAAACGGCAAGCCTTATATCTACCAACAAGTGGAAAACAGTTTCACGCAGCCAAACGGCAAAGTCGCGGAAAAAATGCTGGCATGGGCGGTCGACTGCACTCAAGAGAGCCAAGGCGATTTACTGGAACTCTACTGCGGCAACGGCAATTTCTCGCTAGCGCTGGCGCAAAACTTTGAACGCGTACTGGCCACAGAGCTGGCAAAACCATCGGTGGAATCGGCGCAATACAACATTGCCGCCAACAAAATTGAGAACGTGCAGATCATCCGTATGTCAGCGGAAGAGTTTACCGAAGCGATGGAAGGCAAACGCGAGTTTCGCCGCCTTAAAGATGCGGGCGTAGATTTGAAGAGCTACAACTGCAATACGATTTTTGTCGATCCACCGCGCGCAGGTATGGACATCGACACCTGTAAAATGGTGCAAGGCTATGAACGCATTTTGTACATTTCGTGCAACCCAGAGACCCTGCTCGAGAACCTCGAAATCCTGAGCGAAACCCACACCATTACTCGCTTCGCTCTGTTTGACCAGTTCCCTTACACCCACCATATGGAAGCTGGCGTGATGCTAGAGCGTAAATCCTAGTCTTTCGGAACAATAAAAAACGAGCCACTTGGCTCGTTTTTTATTGGCTGCTTTCAGCTTAATCTTACGCGGCGCGGCGCAGGTAGCCGAGCTTTTTGCCAATCCAAGCCAGCAGCACTAGCGCTACCATGATGGCAAAGAAGTTTGAGCCCGCCTCTGGATATTGCGCTTTAACAAACGCCGAGTGACCGAAGGCACCGACAAAGAAGCACGCTAGGCCCACCAGCGGAATGTCTTCCGATACTGGATGGTTGAGATACTCTTGGTAAAGCGCCTGAACGGCCAGCACCAAGGCGATCAGCGGAAAAATCGAGAAAGTGACTTCACTCATGGTCAACCAAGAAAGAATGGCGTTGCCACACATTCCGGTAATGAGTGCCAATACGAGGGTTTTCTTTTCAGAGCTGCGCGAAAGCGCTTTGTTTTCATTCGACATTATTCTATTTCACCTTTTAATCGGTTACGTTCACGTTCTTTGCGATACCAGTACGCCCCTTTGGCGACCATTCGCAGTTGCATGATCAGACGCTCGGCGAGTTCGTCGCGTTCACGTCGATCTAAATCCAAAGCTTCTGCCCCTGAGCTAAACACTAAGATGACCGACGCTTCTGCCTGAGCAAGCGCTTCATCGCGGCTCATCCCAGTGCTAGTGAGGTATTCGGTCAACTCAGCGGCAAAATGTTGTATTTCGCGAGCAACCGCAGCGCGAAACTCCGCGGAAGTGCCTGATCGCTCTCGCAGTAACAAGCGAAACACGTTCGGGCTGCTCTCAATAAATTCCATAAACGTCTCGACCGACGTTCTGATCACACTGCCCTCTTTGGCGATTCGCTGGCGTGCTTGGCGCATCAGTTGACGCAATAGCAATCCGCCTTCATCCACCATGGTCAGGCCAAGTTCGTCCATGTCTTTAAAGTGGCGGTAAAACGAGGTGGGGGCGATGCCCGCCTCTCTGGCCACTTCACGCAAGCTGAGGTTGGAGAAACTGCGATCAGCGCTCAGTTGGCTGAAGGCAGCGTCGATAAGGGAGCGACGAGTTTTCTCTTTTTGCTGCGCGCGGATACCCATTGACTTCATGATGACGTTTGCTCTTGTTCTGTGTTGGTCTCTGGCCGCTAATATAACGCGAATCGCGCGTGCCGATAAGTCATAGACTCGGCACGGCATGCACGTTACTACTGGCTGTGCGGGTTATGCAATCCCTTGTCTTCATTTTGGAGACCTACGACATGGCATTCGCCCCTTTTGCCATAATGTGCGTGATCACTTCCACTCTCTACCGAGCGCGCTGTTTACCTGCTGGTATAATCAGTTAAAATCTCGCTAAAGCAATGTTACGTAAATATAACAAGGAACAGATCATGGCGCACGCGAATCACTTTGATGTGATAGTTATCGGCAGCGGCCCGGGAGGCGAAGGGGCGGCTATGGGACTCACCAAAGCAGGGCTGAATGTCGCGGTGGTAGAAAAAGAGAGCAGCGTCGGTGGCGGCTGCACTCACTGGGGCACCATTCCTTCGAAAGCGCTGCGCCATGCGGTAAGCCGGATCATTGAGTTCAACAGCAACCCGCTGTTTTGTCATAACAACACCAGCTTACACGCGACCTTCTCGACCATTCTTGGTCATGCCAAATCGGTGATTGATAAGCAAACGCGCCTGCGCCAGGGCTTTTATGACCGCAACCAGTGCCAATTGATCTTCGGCAGCGCGGCGTTTACCGACAGCCACTCGATTACGGTGACCCAATCCGATGGCACCCAAGAGATTTACAGCGCCGACAAATTTGTTATCGCCACCGGTTCGCGCCCTTATCAACCGGCAGATGTCGATTTCAATCACGAACGTATTTATGACAGCGACTCGATCCTGAGCTTAAAACATGACCCACGCCACATCATCATTTATGGCGCTGGGGTGATTGGCTGCGAATACGCGTCTATCTTCCGTGGGCTTGGGGTGAAAACCGACCTCATCAATACTCGCGATCGCTTACTGGCTTTCTTGGACAATGAAGTATCCGACGCGCTCTCTTACCACTTTTGGAACAGTGGCGTGGTGATTCGCAATGATGAAACCTACGAGCGCATTGAAGGCACCGAAGATGGCGTGATCGTTCATCTGCAATCGGGCAAGAAGATGAAAGCCGATTGCCTGTTGTACGCCAATGGACGTACCGGTAACACCGACAAACTCAACCTCAATGCGGTTGGGCTGCAAGGTGACTCACGCGGCCAGCTCAAAGTGGATAGCAACTATCAAACGGAAGTAGCGCATGTTTATGCCGTCGGCGATGTGATTGGTTACCCAAGCCTCGCCAGCGCCGCTTACGATCAAGGGCGCTTTGTGGCTCAAGCAATTACCAAAGGCAAAGCCGACAGCATTTTGATTGAAGATATTCCGACCGGTATTTACACCATCCCGGAAATCAGCTCCGTCGGACGCACCGAACAAGAGCTGACGGCAGCGAAAGTGCCCTATGAAGTCGGGCGCTCTTCGTTTAAACATCTGGCGCGCGCGCAAATTGCGGGCAAAGATATCGGCAGTTTGAAGATTCTTTTCCACCGCGAGACCAAAGAAATTCTCGGCATTCACTGTTTTGGCGAGCGCGCGGCGGAAATTATCCACATCGGCCAAGCAATCATGGAGCAGAAAGGTGCCGCGAACACGATCGAATATTTCGTCAACACCACTTTTAACTACCCCACCATGGCGGAAGCCTACCGGGTGGCGGCATTAAATGGCCTCAACCGATTGTTTTAAATTAAATTTTTATAAAAACAGCAGGAACATCCTGCTGTTTTTTTATTGGAGGCACATGTTGCGCGCTCTACCACTGCAAGTG
This sequence comes from Vibrio cidicii, assembly GCF_009763805.1. Classification (NCBI taxonomy): domain Bacteria; kingdom Pseudomonadati; phylum Pseudomonadota; class Gammaproteobacteria; order Vibrionales; family Vibrionaceae; genus Vibrio; species Vibrio cidicii. The sequence goes on from NZ_CP046804.1 coordinate 2,690,713, forward strand.
CACTAACACGGGCGTCAAACGATGTTTGAGCTGCGGAATCTTACTCAGCCAACGCTGCCACATTTTCCAGCGCGAGCAAAAACGATCAAACGGAGAGAAGACTCGGACCCATTGCGCCCAAGGAAGCCAGTGTAAAACTTGCTCTGCAGGAGCCGCCAAGCCATGCGCGTAGCGCTCAGCGCCCAACATTTGCCCTAGACGACTCTCGCTCAAATCTCCAGCCAACACGACACACGCCTGCGCCGAAACAAAATGGCGTCCGAGCGCTTGGATAAAAGTCGCCACTTGCGTCAATGACGCTTCCAACAACGCCATTTCACACACCACCAGCACCGGGGTTTTGTCCGAGATAGGCAACCCATCCAGACAGGAGAGATCGTCGATGCTACCGCACTGCTGCTGGTAGCGTTCATTCTTATGGAACAGCCTCTGACGCCAAAGCAAATGCTCGGTAATATCCAGTTCAACCCAGTGACAGCGACCGTTATCCAAACGGTAGAAACGGGTATCGAGCCCCGCCCCAACATTGATCACCCAACCATCAGGATGCTGCTGAAGAAACTGGGCGACTTGTTGATCACACAATTGCGTTAAGGTGACGTGCAGTAACTGCTTTTGTGCCACATCGCCTGAAAGGCATTCTGGAGCCAGCTTACAACTTAAACAGGCTTTGGCCGCAATCGGGTCGTAAACAAGGCCATTGTCAATCAGGCTTTCCCGGCTGCGCAACCACAGGGGTTGCAGCAATCTTGCTGGTACCTGATATCCTTTTTCTACGGGTACTTGAGGGGAAGACATGCCAGAAACCTTCTATTCGATGCACATTCGCGTTGATGATAATCAATCTCAATATCCCTTTCAAGTAATGAGAATAAATCTCATCTAATCTGACGCTATGCGTTTCTGTTTGATTCGTTTCTGTTTGCCACAAATCATAAAAACGCAAAAGCCCGGCGCGTGCCGGGCTTTTGCGTCAATACCGTCTGGAACTACATCCAATCGGTGTTACGAATAATGCCGACGGCAATCCCTTCGATGGTCAATTGCTGACAACTCAAATCGACTTCAATCGGGGAAAACGACTCATTTTCCGCATGCAGCAGCACCGTCGCACCTTTGCGTTCCAAGCGTTTCACCGTTACGTCATCGTCGACTCGCGCCACCACCACTTGTCCGTTACGCACGTCCTGAGTTTTATGCACCGCCAGTAGATCGCCATCCATAATGCCGATGTCTTTCATACTTTCACCGTGCACCCGTAGCAGAAAATCGGCCTGGGGTTTAAACATCGCCGGATCAACCTGATAATGCGCTTCAACATGCTCCTGCGCTAAAATCGGCTCACCCGCCGCCACTCGACCAATCAATGGCAAGCCTTGATCTTCATTCGCCGCCTGCTCTTCGAGCAAAATACGAATGCCTCGGGAGGCGCCCGGGACAATTTCTATCACTTGCTTACGCGCAAGCGCTTTAAGATGCTCCTCTGCCGCATTCGCAGAGCGAAAGCCCAGCTCTCGGGCAATTTCAGCACGAGTGGGTGGCATTCCGGTGTCATCAATTTTACTCTTAATCAAGTCGAACACTTGTTGTTGGCGTGGCGTCAACGGCTTCATAGGTCACCTGTCTTTTTATACAGTTCACTGTGAGTATATCCAGTAACGCGGCAAAATAAAACCCAATTGGTTGTTTTTTAATTTAATGGCAAGCCGAGCTCACAGACAAAAGCGTTAGGGCCAAGACGGCTTAAACGAAATGGCTGGTGAATAGTGCAGCGACAGTATTCATTGCGCTTTCGCAATTAGGCGGTCAATTAAGTTAAAAGGTTTGACCAGTTTCTGGTATTCTTGCTGCGCTTAAAATTATCGCTCAGGCTTATTTCTCCTACCAGACCCATTAGGTAATAGAAATACGTTTGGGTACGTTTGAAATCTATTGAGGCTGTGAACCTATATGTCTTCTGGGCAATCATTTTCACATTCGTTACTAAAGTTGCCGTTATCGGTACTGGTTAAAGGGACGGCGATTCCGTCCAACCCAATCGAAGATCATCAGATTGATATCAACAAGCCGATTGTTTACGCCCTGCCTTTTCGCTCCAGCGTTGATCTGCTCACGTTACAAAAACACGCCTTGGAGCTCGGTTTGCCCGATCCGCTCACGCCATTGGAGATTCACGGCAAGTCGTTTCAGCGCTATGTATTTATCTCTTCTCGTCCCACGCTGATGGGCGATGATAACCAAGTGCCGAGCGATTCTATCCAGCTCTTTTCCGACTTGCTGTCGCTGCACAGTGACGACGACGAACTGGACGTGCAAGTGATCCCAACCACAGTGTTGTGGGGGCGCAAACCGGGTAAAGAAGGCACGAGCAAACCCTACTTGCAAGCGATGAATGGACCGCAAAAAGCCATTGCCGTTGCAAGCGCAGGGCGCGATTGCTTGGTGCGTTTTAGCCCCGTAGTTTCTCTGCGTTATATGGCGCAATCACACGGCACCGATAACGCGATCGCCCACAAGCTGGCGCGCGTGGCACGCATCCACTTCTCTCGCCAAAAGCTCGCCGCTTCTGGCCCAGATCTTCCGCAACGTCAGGTACTGTTTGCCCGTTTGATGAAATCACCGGCCATCAAGCAAGTGATCGAAGATGAGGCGAAGAGCAAAAATATCTCGATTGAAAAAGCACGCAAAGAAGCACAAGACATCATGGATGAGATTGCCGCCGATTTCTCCTACTCACTGGTGAAAAAGGGCGACCGCTTACTTGGCTGGCTGTGGAATAAACTCTACCAAGGGTTGAACATCAATAACGCCGCCACGGTGCGCCGCCTCGCGCAAGATGGTCATGAGATTGTTTATGTGCCTTGCCATCGCAGCCACATGGATTACCTGCTGCTCTCTTACGTGCTGTACCACGAAGGCATGGTGCCGCCACACATTGCCGCGGGCATCAACCTCAACTTTTTCCCGGCGGGCCCACTGTTTCGCCGTGGTGGCGCGTTCTTTATTCGCCGCAGCTTTAAAGGCAACAGGCTCTATTCGACGATTTTCCGCGAATATTTGGCCGAGCTCTTTGCAAAGGGCTACTCGGTCGAGTACTTCTCTGAGGGAGGCCGCTCGCGCACTGGTCGTCTGCTGCCAGCCAAGACTGGTATGCTGGCGATGACCATTCAAGCCATGCTGCGTGGCCTTAACCGTCCGGTGACTCTGGTGCCCGTTTACATTGGCTATGAACATGTGATGGAAGTGGCAACCTATGCCAAGGAGTTGCGCGGTAAACAAAAAGAGAAAGAAAACGCCAGCTTGGTGCTGCGCACGCTCAGAAAGCTGCGCAACTTCGGCCAAGGCTACGTCAACTTCGGCGAGCCGATTCCACTGAACCAGTACCTCAACGAGCACGCGCCAGAGTGGACCAAAGACATTGACCCGATGGGCGGCAGCAAACCGCAATGGATCAATCCGGTGGTAAACAAGCTGGCTAATAAGATGATGACCCACATCAACGATGCCGCCGCTGCAAACGCGTTGACCTTGTGCGCCACGGCACTGCTGGCGTCTCGCCAGCGCGCTTTATCAAAAGATTCGCTTATCAACCAAATTGAAAGCTACCTGCGACTGCTGAAAAACGTGCCCTATTCCAGCAACTGCACCATTCCGAGTGATAGCGCGGAAGCGCTGGTTGAACACGCCCTCACCTTGGATAAGTTTGTGATTGAAACGGACAGTATGGGCGACATCATTTCACTGGATCGCAATCAGTCGATTTTGATGACCTACTATCGCAACAACATCATTCACTTGCTGGCTTTGCCTTCGCTGATTGCGCAAATGATCATCCGTCAAGAGCAGCTCAGCGTGGCGCAGATCCAGCATCAAGTCGCGCAGATCTATCCATTCTTAAAAGCGGAGCTGTTCTTAAGTCACGATGAACAGCAGCTCGATGAGTTAGTACTCAAAATACTCGATGAGCTGACAAATCAGCAGATGATCACGCTGACTGGCGATCGGGTTACGAAGAATCAAGCCAATACTCAAACCTTAGTGCTCCTTGGCCGAACCATTACGGAAACGCTGCAACGCTACTCAATCGCCCTCAATTTGCTGGTTGCTTATCCTGAATTGGGCAAAGCTGACTTGGAGCAGAAGAGCCAAGATATCGCGCAGCGTTTAGGTCGCCTTCATGGTATCAACGCACCCGAGTTTTTCGATAAAGGGGTGTTTGCTTCTCTGTTCAGCACGTTAAAACAGCAGAACTATCTTGACGCCGACGGCAACTGTGAGCAGACCCAAACAGAGCAGTTCGCTTCACTGCTCTATGCCCTGCTCTATCCGGAAGTGAAATTGACCATTGAAGAGAGCGTCTTCCAGCTCACCAATCAATAACCGTGTAATACCCAAAGTACCTACTCGGAGAATGCCACTCGCTTAACGGCGCGTGGCATTTTTATCTCTATGCCGTGAAAGATTTTTACGGGTTTCCCTTTTCTTCTCTCAGGTAGCATTAGCCATTTGGCAACATTCAGCGGTAACTTATAACTCTTTAGAGAATTCGGACATAAAAAATCGGACTCTAGAGTGTTGAGTCCAATTATGAAGCCAGCTCAGGATCGCTCAATGACTTAAAACGATCGGCATTACTCATTCGAGGGGCTTTTTAGTTGAATCACACCTCAATTTAAGACAAGCTTATGCAACACATGCAGGGAAGCAGCGAGAGTTTGGTCAATTCGGATGAAAAAAATAGTTATAACCATCACTGTCTTGCTTTTGGTCGTTGCGATTATTCCACTCGCGCTTTTGTGTTCACTGCAAACTCGCTACGCAAGCCCGGTATTCAATCAACTCAATCAATGGCTGCACTCTGGTGTCAGTGCTTCAGAAGTTCGCTACCAGTTTCCCTATCATTTTTCTTTTAAGAATCTGACCTTTGATCACCCAGACGTGAGCTATGTCGAGCAACTCGATCTCTGGTTCAACCCGTCGCTTTACCGTGATGGACGGTGGCAGTTAGACAGTGTGCTGATCGACGGCCTCAGTCTCCAACAAGGACTAAGCAGCAATCCGCAAACTTGGCTGCGCGATACGGTTCATATCCAGCAAATCGCCTTGTCTCACTTTGACTACGCCGATAAAGAGTTCAGCGCGCGCGGTCTTAAAGTTCAGCTCAAACAGCCATACTGGGAGACGAAAGAACAATGGCTGCCGTATGCTGAAATTCAACTTTCCGCCGATCAAATCTATTGGCAAGGCGAGGCGTTCAACAAAGCGTTGCTTGATATGGACTATCGCCCGCAAGAGAGTACGGTGTTTGGACTCTCCTTCCTCTGGCGTGGTGGGCATATATCCGGTCAGGCTGAGCAGTACGCGCAAGGCTGGTCACTGGTCAATGTCACCATTGATGGCCTTACACTCTCAGAGCAGCAAGTGCAGTCGATTATGGCCAAACCTTGGACAAGTCTGGGCAAAATTAGTCATATCAACAGCCTCGATGTGATGCGTAGCAGCATAGATTACCAAGGCTATCAACTGGTCAATGTTGAGCTCTCCTGTGAAAATCTCACCTTACCGTTTGCTTGGTGGCAGCAAAACGATGGCCTTTTTTCTCTCTCTGCGGAAAGCGTGCAAGACCGGCACAACGTGTGGATTGAACCGCGTCTCAGCCTGCGTCTCAATCCTGCGCAAATTGATGTCGAAGAAGCCGCTTTTCTCTGGCAACAAGGGAAACGTGAGCTTTTCTGGCCGCATCACTCCGCACGCGCTGGCACTGAAACACGTAAACGTTAATAACGTGAAGTGGGCCGCTGAGCAGCCCGGCGAAGGAGAGTGGCTGAAACAGTTGCTTAAACAGGCGAAAGAGATTTCCGTTGAAGCGCTGAATATCGAGCGCAGCCAATTTATTCAACTGATCCGCGAGCCGTACTGGCAACTGACTGGACTCAATATCGAAGGACAGAACTTGCTGATTAAGCAAGACGGGCAACTTGGTCTTTGGCAAGGTACACTGAGCGCCAGCGCCGCCAATGCAAGCTACCAGAGTGTACTCAGCTCACACCCGATCATTGAAATGCACAGCGACCAAGGCAAGTGGCAGATGGATCGTTTGTTTGCCCCGCTACAACAAGGTTATGTGGAAGGACAGGCTTCGCTTGATCTGACACAAATCAGCAAACCGTGGCAACTCACCCTCAATGCCGATGGCTTCCCTGCAGGGTTGCTATTGTCGCAATTACCGCTGCCGTTGGAGATCAACGCGATCAGCAGCATCGATTTACAAGCCGAGGGGTTGGCGGGCGATTGGGCGATATTCTCCCATACGTTATCGGGCGGGGTGTATGCGCAATTGCATGAAGCGTATATCCAAGCCCAAGACAACAGCATCACGCCATTAATGCTGTCGGAACTCAGACTCAATATGCAGCGAGGTAAGCTGTCACTCAGCCCGATCAACGTCAGCGGCCCGTCGATCACAGGCAACATCAGCGGCCAAGCGGACCTCGCCGCCGATGCGTCACAGGGTATCAGCTATCAGTTCATGATTGGCTGTCAGCAGTTGAGTGGTGACCTTCTCTCGGATCAACACCAGCGCCACAGCGAATGCAACGCGGCATTAAGCAGTGAAAACCAACCCACTTTAGCCACGCTGACTCAATAGCTTTTTGTAATCGGGTAGCAGCATATAGGTTCCCATGAACTCCACCGCCGCAATCTCACCACTAAAAATGGTCACATGGATCACGATACGCGCTTTGCGTCCAGAGGCGAGTCGGTCCAAATCGCCACTAATGCCATCCAGCGACGTGCTGGCAATCGGGTTCTTCTCCACCGGATGACGGTAGCGAATGCGACTGTCTGCCAAAACAATGTCGCCAGTTAAACCGCGCTCTTTTAGCAATAACCACGCCATGCCCCAACCGGTTAACGTCGCCAGCGTGAATGCCGACCCGGCGAATAGAGTATTATGCGGGTTTAAATTAGGGTTGAGCTGCGCACTACACTCAAACTGATACCCCGTATACTGGTTGATTTTGATGCCCATCTTATCGCTGATCGGTATTTGTCTATCCCAGCGATCTTGCAGTTCCGTACACCACTCGGGATTGCGCAATACGTTGGCCATCGGATCGAGGGGCTTTACCATCTGCTGATGACGCACCGGGCCACGCTCATCGGTCAGTTCACCTCGACGTTCAAAACCATTTCTCTCGTAAAACGCGATGGCATCCTCACGAGCATTACACACCAGACGTTTCGCCCCCTCTTGGAGAGCAAGCGACTCCAACGCCACCAACACCAGCGATCCCATGCCCTTACCACGGCGCGTACCTTTCACCGCCATATAGCGGATTTGGCCTTCACTGTCCGGAGAGATATACAATCGACCGATGGCAATTGGCCGTCCCCGGCCATCAACAATCATGCGATGATGGCTCATACCGTCGTATTCATCGCGCTCGGAACCGATCGGCATACGCCACGGCTCACGCAGCATTTGCCAACGAAAGTGGTAATACTTGTTGAGTTGGTTATCTGTTTTCGGCGTGATCAGCTTAAACATAGAAATCCTTTTTCAAGTAAACAGGCTCCTGCCTTTACACCTGTAACCAGAAGGTTACCGGACCATCATTCACTAAAGATACTTTCATATCGGCCGCAAAGCGACCTCGCTCTGTCGGCAACACCTGTTGGCACTGGTCTGAAAAATAGTCATACAAACGCTCGGCCTCTGCGGGGTGAGCGCCGCGAGAAAAGCCCGCGCGCGTGCCTTTTTTGGTATCGGCAGGCAAGGTAAACTGCGACACCACCAGCACTTTGCCCTCGACTTGCTGCACATTGAGATTCATTTTGCCGTCGTCGTCTTCGAACACACGGTAAGTGGTGACCCGCTCCACCAATCGGCGAGCTTTGGCTTCATCATCGTCTTTTTCAACACCGAGTAGGACCAACAATCCTTTTTCTATCTGCCCGACCACTTCACCATCGACGCGAAACGGCGGCTTCACTTACTCTCTGAATCAGCGCTATCACTACAACTATCCTCTTCTGCAGCCAACATTTTTTCTGCCTCAGAGTGTATCATTTCCGCGCTCAGTCTCCACTGTTCCTTCTCGCCCAACGCCGCGGTTACTTCCGCACCGATCAGCACAATCAGCCAGCACAAATAGACCCAAACAAATAAAATAGGAATGGCCGCCAGCGCCCCATATATCACTTGATAGGAAGGAAACTGGGTAATGTACGCGGCAAAGCCTTTCTTACTCATCTCAAACAAAATCGCGGCGATGATTGCCCCAACCACTGCATGAGAAAAATGGACTTTTTTATTCGGCACCAACAGATACAAACCGACAAAGGCACAAAACGAGAGAATAAACGGTAGCCAGCGCAGCAGTAAATTGTACATGCCAGAAATTGCTTCGCTGTCGAGAAGACGCAGCGAAGTCACATACGATGTGGCGGCAATACTGGCACCGACTAAAATCGGCCCTAAGGTCAAAACCATCCAATACATAGAAAACGAGAACACCGCACGGCGTTTTTTCCGCACCCGCCAAATGTAGTTGAGATTTTTATCGATGTTGGAGATAAGCATCAAAGCCGCAACAAAAAGAAAGGCCGCGCCGACGGCGGTCATTTTCCCGGTATTGGCAACAAAATCCTGTAGCGCGCCATGTACCACATCCCCGGCTGCAGGGACAAAATGGGTAATGATAAAACCTTGCAAAACAGAGCCAACATTTTCAAACACAGGGAATTTAGACAAAATCGATAAAAGCACTGTCATCAGTGGCACAATCGAGAGCAAGGTAATATAGGCCAAATAACCGGCGTTCACATTCACCCGATCGTGTTGCATTCGGGCAATTAAATAGCGCGCAAACGCGATTCCATTTCCGGCGAAGGTTTGCAATCTCAACTTGTCACTCCCAGGTAACTGGTTCATAGTCCTACCCATACGGCTCATTAAAACAGATGGAAAATAAGCATGCCTTATTTCGTGGCGATTATACTATCAATTTTTACCCTGACTGGCTGCCAGTCAGCATACTACTCTGCAATGGAAAAGGTCGGTTACCATAAACGTGAGATCATGGTCGACCGAGTCGAGGATGCCAAAGCGTCTCAAAAAGAGGCGCAAAAAGAGTTTACTAGTGCACTGCAAGCTTTATCCAACCTAACCCAGTTTAACGGCGGTGAGTTGGAAGAGGTGTACAAAGAGATCAACGAGCAGTACCAAGAGAGCGAAAAAGCAGCACAAGAAGTACGCGACCGCATCGCCGCGATTGAAGATGTAGCGGGTGCCTTATTTGAAGAGTGGCAACAAGAAACTGAGCCTCTATACCAGTGCGAAATTACGTCGCTCAAGTGAGCAAAAACTCAAAGAAACCAAAGCGTCCTATCAACAGATGCTGAAAGCGATGAAGCGCGCCGAGCAAAAAATGACACCCGTCTTAAACACCTTGCGAGACAACACTCTCTATTTGAAGCATAACCTCAACGCCAATGCGGTGGGGTCGCTCAAAGGTGAGTTGGTTTCACTAGAAACCGAGATTGAACAAGCAATCAAACAGATGAAAGCGGCGATCGCCGAATCGGACGCGTTTTTGCAAAAACTTAACCAGCAATAAACTGCTTAAACGCATCATAAAAAAACCCCGGGAGAAACTGCCCGGGGTTTTCATTACTAATAACGTTATTCGCTATTACTTCGCTTCACGTGAAGCGCGCTTACGGTCGCTTTCTGTGAGGAATTTCTTACGAATACGGATGCTTTCCGGCGTTACTTCTACCAGTTCGTCGTCATCGATAAACTCAAGCGCTTGCTCTAGAGTCATGATGATTGGTGGCGTCAGTACCTGCGCGTCATCGGTGCCCGATGCACGTACGTTGGTCAGTTGCTTACCTTTCAGGGCGTTTACGGTCAGGTCGTTGTCACGGCTGTGAATACCGATCACCATACCTTCGTACACTTCTACGCCGTGACCGATAAATAGACGACCACGCTCTTGCAGGTTAAACAGCGCGTTAGTCAGTGCTTTACCCGCAGCGTTGGCGATCAATACGCCATTAACACGTTGGCCAATGTTGCCGCCTTTGTGTGGACCGTAGTGGTCAAAAGTATGGTACAGAAGGCCAGAACCCGAAGTCAGTGTCATGAACTCGGTTTGGAAACCAATCAGGCCACGTGAAGGCATGATGAAGTCAAGACGTACACGGCCTTTACCATCTGGTGCCATGTCTTTCAGCTCACCCTTACGCATACCAATTTTTTCCATGATACCGCCCTGATGCTCTTCTTGAACATCAATGGTCACGGTTTCAAATGGTTCCATCAACTGGCCGTTCTCTTCTTTAAGAATAACTTCAGGACGAGATACCGCGAGCTCGAAGCCTTCACGACGCATGTTTTCAATCAGAATCGAAAGATGCAGTTCACCACGGCCAGAAACACGGAATTTGTCTGGATCTTCCGTTTGTTCAACGCGCAGTGCCACGTTGTGCACCAATTCTTTCTCAAGACGCTCAAGGATGTTACGTGACGTCACGTATTTACCTTCAAGACCCGCAAAAGGCGAAGTGTTCACTTGGAACGTCATGGTTACGGTTGGCTCGTCAACCGACAGCGCAGGCAGAGCTTCTACTTTGTTTGCATCACAGATGGTGTCAGAGATTTTCAGCTCGCCAAGACCCGTAATCGCAATGATGTCACCTGCGGTTGCTTGCGGCACTTCATGGCGCTCAAGGCCAAGGTAACCGAGTACCGTACCCACTTTACCGTTACGCACTTTACCGTCCGCACCGACAATGCTCACTTGTTGGTTGGCTTTCACTTTACCGCGTTTGATACGACCTACGCCGATAACGCCAACGTATGAGCTGTAATCCAGCTGAGAAATTTGCATTTGTAGCGGGCCATCAAGGTCCACTTCTGGCGCAGCAACCACATCGACGATGGTTTGGAACAACGGTTCCATGTTCTCGCCTGTTTCGCCTTCTTCCAGTGTCGCCCAGCCATTCAGCGCTGACGCGTAAACCACTTTAAAGTCCAGTTGTTCGTCTGTCGCACCGAGGTTGTCGAACAGATCAAACACTTGATCCATAACCCAGTCAGGACGTGCGCCAGGGCGGTCAATTTTGTTGATAACCACGATTGGCTTCAAGCCGTGAGCAAATGCCTTTTGTGTAACAAAGCGCGTTTGTGGCATTGGGCCATCCACCGCGTCAACGATCAGCAGCACGCAGTCAACCATCGACATAATACGTTCAACTTCACCACCGAAGTCTGCGTGTCCCGGGGTGTCTACGATGTTGATGCGGTAATCGTTCCAGTTGATGGCGGTGTTTTTCGCCAAGATGGTAATGCCACGCTCTTTCTCGATGTCGTTCGAGTCCATGACTCGCTCTTCAATGTCACCGCGAGATTGCAAAGTGCCTGATTGTTGCAGCAGTTTGTCAACCAGTGTGGTTTTACCGTGGTCAACGTGCGCGATGATCGCGATATTTCTTAAATTATCAATCTGTGGAGTCGTCATGGATTCTGATTCACTTGTTTAAAAACGACGCTAAAAACATGGCTGTTTTTTAAGCGGCGGTTGTTTGATTAAAAAAACGGCCATAATGTACCAGATTTTGACAAAAAACCCAGAAATATGTGATCAGCTCGTGATTATTTTTCGCCAAGTAAAGACTAGTCGCCAAGGCGTATTTCGGCCATTTTTCTGCCATAAAAAGAGTATGCACATTAACGCATTTCTCGATTGACAAGATGCCCAAAGACGGGCTGAATGAGAGACGGTTTTGGCTTATTCTGGTGCAAACTCGCCACATTAGCACCAAAACGGTGCATCAAGAGATCATTTTGGTGCATTGCACACACCAAAATGGCGAGATAAAACACTAAGACCATGAAATATAAGGACTTAAAAAATTGGCACAGTTTTAGCTTTGTAAGAATCAGCATCGATTAATACCAATGTAAAGAAATTAATCAATGCTGGATTCAACACCGAATCTGGCCAATACCGCTTTAATAACACTGGAGGTTATCCAAGATGTCAGTAGAAAACGTTCTATCGCTTATCCAAGAAAACGAAGTTAAGTTTGTTGACCTGCGTTTTACCGATACGAAAGGTAAAGAGCAGCACATTTCTATTCCTGCACACCAAATCGATGCTGACTTCTTCGAAGACGGTAAGATGTTTGATGGCTCTTCTGTCGCAGGCTGGAAAGGCATCAACGAATCAGACATGGTGATGATGCCTGATGCATCTTCTGCGGTACTTGACCCATTCACTGAAGAAGCGACTCTGAACATCCGTTGTGACATCCTTGAGCCTGCAACCATGCAAGGCTACGACCGCGACCCACGTTCTATCGCAAAACGCGCGGAAGATTACCTACGTTCTACTGGCATCGCAGACACCGTTCTTGTTGGTCCAGAGCCAGAGTTCTTCCTGTTTGACGACGTGAAGTTCTCTACGGATATGTCGGGCTCTTTCTTCAAGATTGACGACGTAGAAGCGGCATGGAACACAGGTTCAGATTACGAAAATGGTAACAAAGGTCACCGTCCTGGCGTGAAAGGGGGTTACTTCCCAGTGGCTCCAGTGGACTCTTCTCAAGACCTGCGTTCTGCAATGTGTCTAGTAATGGAAGAGATGGGCCTAGTAGTTGAAGCGCACCACCACGAAGTGGCGACAGCAGGTCAAAACGAGATCGCGACTCGCTTCAACACGCTCACCACGAAAGCGGACGAGATCCAAATCTACAAGTACGTGGTTCACAACGTAGCGCACGCCTACGGCAAAACTGCGACCTTTATGCCGAAACCACTGGTTGGCGACAACGGCTCAGGCATGCACGTTCACCAATCTCTGGCGAAAGACGGCGTTAACCTCTTCGCGGGTGACAAGTACGGCGGCCTATCAGAAACAGCTCTGTACTACATCGGTGGTATCATCAAGCACGCTCGTGCACTGAACGCGCTGACTAACCCATCAACTAACTCGTACAAGCGTCTGGTTCCTCACTACGAAGCGCCTGTTATGCTGGCTTACTCTGCGCGTAACCGTTTCTGCGTCTATCCGTATCCCTGTGGTACCAAGTCCGAAAGCGCGTCGTATCGAAGTACGCTTCCCAGATCCAGCAGCGAACCCATACCTAGCGTTTGCCGCAATGCTGATGGCAGGTCTTGACGGTATCAAGAACAAGATCCACCCAGGGGAAGCGATGGACAAAGACCTTTACGATCTGCCTGCAGAAGAAGCCGCAGAGATTCCAAAGGTTGCAGAATCACTCAAGCAAGCTCTTGAGTGTCTAGACAGTGACCGTGAGTTCCTAACTGCGGGCGGCGTATTCTCTGATGATTTCATCGATTCTTACATCGAACTGAAAACCAAAGACGTTGAGCGCGTTAATACTGCTGTTCACCCACTGGAATTTGAACTGTACTACTCAGTGTAATTCACTCAGTGCAAATGTAACTCGGATTGCACTTTTTATCAGGCTCGCCTCGCAGGCGGGCCTTTTTCATATTCTCCCGCCAGAAATCGAGTAATAACATGCGGTTTGCATAAAAAATTAGCCAACAGCCAAGCGCATCCGCTCACATCGGGCGCGGTTGTGATTACATGAAACCGCATCTCTTTGGAGGTGAAAGATGATAAAAAGACTTTCTCTGCTGTGTGTATTGCTCAGTTCTCTTGCGCACGCACAGACAGTGTACACTTGGGTCGACGCCGATGGCGTGCTGCATTTTAGTGATACCCCCGGCAGTGGTGCGAAAAGCATTACGTTACCGGATTTGGACGCCAGTGCCCCTGCGCCACACGTTGAATCCACGCAAAAGATGGACGCTGCGCAACCCAGCACTACGCAGGCTTCTTCAGCAAAAGAAACGGCGGTTGAACCCGCGCAGCCAAGCTTGTCGGATGAAGCCCAGACCGAGTTACAACTGAGTATGGCGTCTCCGGCGAATGACGCCACCATCCGCAGCAATCGCGGCCTACTCTTTATTCGCATGGAAAGCAATCGCAAGCTTGAGGTTGGCGAACAGCTGCAGTTGATACTCAACGGACACCGTTATGGTGCACCACAAACCGGCTTGACTTGGCAGCTCAAAAACATTGACCGAGGAACCCACACACTGGCCGTTCAGGCTTACAGAAACGGCAAGATAATTGCATCATCCAGCCCTATATCAGTGCATTTGCATCGCACCAGTATTAAATAGTGGCTTGAGTCGCAAGATAAGCATCTGAAACGCCTTAGAAGACGCTTTCACTTCTCCCCTTAATCCGCCATACTGACTGCCAATGCACCAATTTAGTGCATCGCACCAAACTATGACAACGACAAGGATGTGATTGTGAATTCAGCGCTTTCAGACACAATTCTCAGCAATATGGTGACCGCAACCCTGATCCTCGATGATGGGTTGCAGGTTAAACACGCCAATCCGGCGGCCGAGCAACTCTTCGCGCAAAGCGCCAAACGCATCATCCACCAACCGCTGTCACAATTGATCCAACACGCCTCCCTCGATTTAGCCTTGCTCTCACAACCACTACAAAGCGGTCAAAGCATCACGGACAACGACGTCACTTTCGTTGTGGATGGTAAGCCGCTGCTGCTGGAAGTGACAGTCAGCCCTATCTCGATTGAGCGTGAACCAATGCTACTGGTGGAGATGCGCAAAGTTGACCAACAGCGGCGTATCACTCAAGAGATGAATCAGCACGCGCAGCAACAAGCGGCCAAGCTCTTGGTCAGAGGACTAGCGCACGAGATCAAAAATCCCTTAGGCGGGTTGCGCGGCGCGGCGCAATTGCTGGAGAAGATGCTGCCCGATCCGAGCCTGACCGAATATACCCAGATCATCATTGAACAAGCGGATCGACTACGCACGCTGGTCGACCGTCTACTTGGCCCGCAAAAACCGGGCAAAAAGCAAGAAGCCAATCTGCATCAGGTTTTGGAAAAAGTACGTCAATTGGTCGAACTGGAGTCTCAGCAAACACTGCTGATTGAGCGCGATTACGACCCAAGCCTGCCAGACATTTATATGGCTGCGGACCAAATTGAACAAGCGATGCTAAATATTGTCAGCAACGCAGCACAAGTTCTAGCCAACCAAGACGACGGCCTGATCACCATACGCACCAGAACGGTGCATCAAGCCAATATCCACGGCCATCGCTGCAAAGTGGCCGCGAGAATTGAAATCATCGATAACGGCCCCGGTATTCCGGTTGAGCTGCAAGATACCTTGTTTTACCCCATGGTCAGCGGACGAGAAGGAGGCACCGGACTTGGGCTTTCTATCTCGCAAAATCTGATAGATCAACATAACGGCAAAATCGATGTCGAAAGCTGGCCTGGGCACACCAATTTCACCATTTATCTGCCAATTTAATGCTGCAAGGAATAGACCATGAGTAAAGGATATGTTTGGGTTGTCGACGACGATAGCTCCATCCGCTGGGTGATGGAAAAAACCCTCTCTTCCGCCAATATCAAGTGCGAAACCTACGCCAATGGTGAAAGCGTGTTGATGGCGTTAGAGCGAGAAGTCCCTGATGTGTTGGTGTCCGATATCCGCATGCCTGGCATTGATGGCATCGAATTGCTGCAACAAGTGCACAGCAAGTGCCCTGACTTGCCTGTGATCATCATGACGGCGCACTCCGATCTCGACGCCGCGGTCAACGCCTATCAGAAAGGGGCGTTTGAATATCTGCCCAAGCCGTTTGATATCGACGAAACGCTGACGTTAGTAGAAACGCGCCATCGCCCACGGCCAAGAACAAAAGCGCGAGCAGATGGCCTCGGGCAATCCACTGAGCACCCATACGCCAGAAATCATTGGTGAAGCGCCCGCGATGCAGGAAGTGTTTCGCGCCATCGGCCGGCTTTCACGCTCCTCTATCTCTGTGCTGATCAACGGTGAATCGGGCACGGGCAAAGAGCTGGTCGCTCATGCCCTGCATCGACACAGCCCACGAGCCAGCAAGCCGTTTATCGCCCTCAACATGGCCGCGATTCCAAAAGATCTGATTGAGTCGGAGCTGTTTGGCCACGAAAAAGGCGCTTTTACTGGGGCAAATTCGGTGCGCCAAGGACGGTTCGAACAAGCCAACGGCGGCACCCTGTTTTTGGATGAGATTGGCGATATGCCGCTCGATATTCAAACTCGCCTACTGCGCGTGCTCGCCGATGGGCAGTTTTATCGTGTCGGTGGCCACTCGCCGATCAAAGTTGACGTGCGGATTGTCGCCGCTACCCACCAAAATCTCGAACGTTTGGTGCAAAACGGCGATTTCCGAGAAGACCTGTTTCACCGCCTCAATGTTATCCGAGTGCAGATCCCTGCATTGCGCGAACGCAAACAGGATATAGAAAAACTGACTCAGCACTTTTTACTCCGCGCTGCCGATGAGTTAGCGGTGGAAGCCAAAACACTGCACCGCAGTACCTTAGACATTCTCTCGCGTCTCAATTGGCCTGGGAACGTGCGTCAGTTGGAAAACATCTGTCGCTGGTTGACCGTAATGGCCAGTGGCAGCGAAATTTTACCGGGCGATTTGCCGAGTGAACTGCTGCAAGAGAAAAAGAGCAGCGAGGAAGAAAACGCGGCAGGGACTTGGCAGGAGATTCTCGCCAGTTGGGCGCGAAAAGAACTCAGCTCTGGGGAAAAAGAGCTGCTGACATACGCACTTCCACAATTCGAACGTATACTGTTAGAAGCAGCACTCGAGCACACCAACGGCCACAAACAGGACGCGGCCAAAGTGCTCGGCTGGGGGCGCAATACCTTGACACGTAAATTAAAAGAACTGTATTAACGACGAGTAGAGAAATTCACTGAGGTTCGCTAGCCCTTACGAACCTCAGTGGCAGCAGGGATAGTAAAGCACGATGGCAGAGATGGCTTCCAGTAGCAAAATTTCCTTAAAAACCGCGGTCATTGTGCCTTTGGTGGTGATCTTTTTGCTCTCAATCAGCGTGGTGATTTTGGTGCAAAAGCGCAGTTACGAAGAGGCGGTACATGACCTCAGTGACAAGCAGCTCTCCTCTTTAACCGAAAACGTGCGCAACAGTTTAACCAGTTATCTCGGCGCCCCGTTTGACGCCGGGCTCAGTATGGCGCATACCATTGGCTTCAACCATTTGTATAAACCCGATGACACCACTGCGTTGCAGCACTACTTTCTGGACGCCTTCCAAACCATTTATGCCCCGATTGCCCAGCTAGACGTGATTGGATTTGGCTCGGAAGCGGCCGATTATGTCGGACTACGTAAAGAGAGCGATGGCAGCCATACCCTGATGGTGCAAGACGATCGTACCAACAGCAAACTGGTGATTTATCAGGGCGACACCATCAGCGAGAACATCCGCTCTGTGATTGACAATTACGACCCGCGAGTGCGCCCTTGGTACACGCCTGTTGCCCAAGAGCGGCGCCCAATGTGGTCTTCCATATACGCCAACGCCGACGAAAGACAAGAAATCACCCTCTCTGCTCTCGCTCCGGTGTATGACAGCAAACAATTTGTCGGCGTGGTGGTCACCGATATTCGCATCAACACCTTCAATAATTTTCTCTCCGCACTGAAAGAAAAAACCAAGGCGTCGGTCTATGTCATGGACGAAAAGCAGCGCTTGATCGCACACTCTTCGCCAAGCAGCGTGGTCTCTTGGGGTACCGAATTGTCGAAAAAAGGCGACCGTTTGCTAGCAAGCGAAAGTGCCGACCCCATCATAAAACGCCATGCCGATGCGGTGAAAAGCCAACAAATGTTGGAGAAGAGAGCGGCGCAACGCTTTGAATTTTTGGGCCACGATGGGCGCTACTTCAGCCTGATCTCGCCCTACACCGACGAATATGGCTTAACGTGGTATATCGGTATTTCGATTTCTGAATCGCAGCTACTGGGCGTATTGCCCAAAGCGCAGCAAGAGAGCTGGGTCGTTGGCTTATCGGTGGGAACCATCGGCGTTTTGTTCTGTATGGTGATTTTTAGCCGCATTACCCATCCCATCACCACCACGGCCACCGCCGCGAAAAACTTGGCCAATGGGCATTGGGAAAGCGCCATGCCCAAACCCGGTTTGATCTACGAAACCAGCCTGCTGGTCACAGCGTTCAATGAGATGGCCAATAACCTTCGAGTCTCTTTTAAAGCGCTGCGCAACCAGTTGGTTTATGACTCTCTGACCAAGCTCTACAGTCGAGAAGGGTTGATTGATGCGAGTCGTCGCGTGCATCCCTCTCAGAGCGGTAGCCTATTTTTGCTTGGGGTGAATCGCTTTCGCGACATCAATGACAGTGTCGGACATCACAAAGGCGATCAACTACTGATCAGCATTTCTGAAAGACTGAAAGACCTATTTGATGATAACTATATCCTTGCTCGCACTGGAGGCGATGAGTTCGCCGTCTACGCACCACGAGTGACCAGCTCCGAAGAGATAACCTTGACCGTTAACCGGCTGCAACAGCTGTTTATCGCGCCATTTTATATGGGTGAGGAAAGCGTGGTGATGAAAGTGTCGATTGGGGTGGTATGTACCGACAGCGAGAGCGACATGATCCGTTGGTTACGTAACGGCAGCATTGCACTGAGCAACGCGAAACAAGATCATACCTCGGTCAGCCACTACCGTCCCGAGATGGCAGATGCATCCAAGTTTCGCACCCAAATGCTGGCGCGCATTCAAGATGGCATCAACAGCCAAGAATTCATCCCTTACTACCAACCGATTATTGAACTGGAGAGCGGCAAAGTCGTCGGAGCAGAAGCATTGGCGCGCTGGCTGAGCAAACAAGGCATCGTATCACCACTCGATTTTATCCCGATTGCTGAAGACAGTGGCATGATTAAAGAAATTGGCAGCCAAATATTGCAACGCGCCTGCAAAGAGACCGCTCAGGCAATCGCAAATAACCTCTGGCAAAGTGACTTCCAGTTACACGTGAATATCTCCGTCAACCAACTATCACGCGAAGATTTTGTCGCGGAAGTCGGGCAAATTTTGTTGGAAACGGGGCTACCCGCCACCAATCTCACTTTGGAGATCACCGAGTCGCGGCTGGTCGACAGTGCACCAACCACTTTGGAGAACATGCACAAGCTGCGCCGCCTTGGTATCGGCATTGCGATTGATGATTTTGGTACTGGTTACTCATCACTGGCGTATTTGCATACCTTGCCGTTTGATTGCCTAAAAATCGATCGAGCCTTTGTCGATAAACTCAGCCGCGAGGAACTCAATAACTCTGTGGTCGCTGCCATCGTCAACATCACCCGAGGCTTTAACGTCAGTGTGGTGGCGGAAGGGGTCGAAACTGGCTTACAAGCCGAATTGCTCTCTGAGTTGGGCTGCCCGTTGGCTCAGGGCTTCTTGTACAGCCGCCCGGTCCCTTTTGCCGATTGGCCCAGTGATCTGTTATCCGGCAAGTAAATTGGTTGAAAAATCAGTTTATTGGCCAATAAGTTACGCACAAAATCGCACTAGCAACACAAACAAAAATGCCAGCGTCTTGCTGGCATCTTTTATTGCATAGAGCATTCTTTCGCTAAATGACGCGCGAGAAACTGCTGTTGTCGCGCTTTGGCACGTAGGTATTTGTCAAAGCACATGCAGATGTTGCGGATCAGCAGACGACCACGCAGTGTGACACGGATTTCGCTCTCATCCACTTCCACCAATCGATCATCAATAAAAGTCTGCAGCAGTTGCAGATCTTCTTTGAAGTAGTGGTTAAACGTCACTTTGAACTGCGTTTCGATCGCTTTTTTATCCAGTTTGAAGTTGCAAATCAATTGCTTAATTACCTCACGGCGCAGCAAGTCGTCAGCGTCCAGCGCGACCCCTTTCCATAGCGCATGGCGCAATTCATTGACTTGAGCGTAGTATTTCTTCAGCTCTTTTTGATTCTGCGCGTAGGCGTCGCCAATCATCGAAATGGCCGAGACACCAAAACCGACCAAGTCACACTCGCCTTGGGTGGTATAGCCTTGGAAATTACGATGCAACACGCCTTCTCGCTGGGCAATCGCCAGTTCATCATCCGGCTTGGCAAAGTGGTCCATACCGATAAACTGATAACCCGCTTCGGTTAAAGTGGTAATGGTTTGCTGCAAAATCGCCATTTTTTCTTCGGCTTTAGGCAGCATCTCATCTTTGATTTTACGCTGCGCGGCAAATAACTGCGGCATGTGGGCGTAATTAAACACCGACAAACGACCCGGCTGCATTTGCAGCACTTGGGCTAATGTTTTTGCAAACGACTCGCGGTTTTGCTTGGGTAAGCCGTAGATGAGATCAAGGTTGGTCGAGCGGAAACCGAGCTGCTTCGCCCGTTCGACCATGGCAAAAATAAAGGCTTCATCTTGCTCACGGTTGACCAGCTTTTGCACTTCCTTGTCGAAATCTTGCACACCAATGCTCAGGCGGTTAAACCCTTCTTGCCGCAAATGGTCGAGAATATCGAGTTCAATCTCACGCGGGTCGACCTCAATACTGATCTCCGCATTGGCTTCAAAATCAAACTCTTCCCGCAGCAAGCTCATCAGCCGCGACAACTGTTTGGCCGTTAGAAAGGTCGGCGTACCGCCACCAAAATGCAGCTGCGTTACCTGTCGACCGTGCAAAAGTGAAGCGCGTTGGCGAATTTCATGCTCCAGCACATCAAGGTACTCATCCGCTTTATGCGAATGGCGAGTAATCACTTTATTGCAGCCACAGTAGTAGCAAAGCTTATGACAGAACGGAATGTGCACATAAAGAGAAAGCGGACGCTCAGGGTACTGCGAGCATGCCATGTCATAGTCAGAAATGGTAAACGCTTCGTGAAACTCCAACGCCGTCGGATAAGAGGTATAGCGAGGACCAGAATAGTTGTACTTGTCCAATACCGCTTGGTCCCAAACGATCTGTTGGTTCGATTCAAGAGTCTGATTCGACATGGTGTTACTTCCGTAAAATCCTGTGAGCCGCTATTTTGCCACATCCAAAATAGGGAGATAGCGCGACATTGTGGCTTTTTAAGCGCCAATCGTTAGAAGTGCTAGCGCGATCACGATAGCCCCGCACAGCAGGGCCATCGATCAGATCATTTGAATGTTGATCTGGTTGTTGAGCGGCTGCACTCTTTTGCGCAGTGCTTTCAGCTCTTCGACAATCGCCTCACTAAGACGGCCTTCCGCCTTGTGACGCTCAAGGTTTTGCTTCATGCGCTCTTTTTTCTCAAGCGCCTGACGCGCTTCACCGCGTGGCATGTCTTTGACGATATGATACAGCTCAGCAATCGCTGGGTATTCCGCATCAAAATCAACCCGTTGCTCTCCTTGCACATAATCCATGATGCAGTAGACACGAATGCTGATTTCAGACAGATCGCACTGTCCTTGAATCCCCGCCATACACAAGATATTGACGTTATCGAAAATATTGGCATTGCGTTTCTCGATCGCCAACTTCTGATGCTGCTGTTGCAACTCCTTTTGCTTCTTTAACTGGAGCAGAAGGTAGCCTGCATAACACGCCAAACCCAGAATGATGGCACCACCAATTATGGCCAGTAAGGTGACATTCATCGCGCTGCTTACCCTTTGTAGTCGTCCATGTTGAAGTCTTCAAAATCCGCCAGCAGCTCATCGTCTGAACGAGCTTTGCGCGTTGGCGCTTCATCTTGAAACTCTTCGTCATCTTCGGGTTCGAGCAAACCAAGTTGCTTCATCAACTGCTCAATGCGGTCCAGTTTCTCATCGACATACTGCTGCAATCCGCGACCTAGGTTTTCACCAGCCTCAATACGATCAAGCAACACATTCAACTGGGCATCATTTTCCAGCATTTCGAGTTCTTGCTCTGCCGACAAACGGCGCTCTTGCTTGGTCAGCTTCTTCGCAGGCTCGACAATCAGTGGGATTTTCTTCTTGCTACCAAGACGTGGGTCTCGCACTTGATTGGCCGACTGTTTCTGCTTGGCTTGCTCTTCTGCGTTACGAGCACCGGCTTTCAAACCTTTGTGCTTTTTCTCTTTTTTGCGTAAACGCCCGGCAACATCCGACTCAGAAACGGTTACGGGTAACTACAAATTCAGGCGCGCCTGCGGCACCTGGTTTTCTCGATTTTTTCTTACGACTCATTACTGGGTCTTCCTCAGTAAAATTACATCTTTGCCAATAAATTCAAGTTCGAGCTTATCCCGCTCTGCCAGAAACTGAAACGTTGCTTGGCTAAAAAAGATCACATGCGTGGGATCATTTTTGTAATGCCAATGGGCAAACGCCTCAACATTGATGACCATTTTTGTCATCAGGCCTATCCAGCCTCCAGGCTTAACTAAATTCAACCATTGTTGCCACACCTGATCAGGTTGATAGAGATGCTCAATCACCTCCGTGGCCGTCATGAAGTCGTACTGTTTAGCCAACACACTGGTTTGTGGGTGGTAATAAATGTCGTACAACGCCATGGTGTGACCACGCTCTTCCATCATCAATGAGAGCGTTGGCCCAGGTCCACAACCAAAATCCAAACCGGTTGATTGCGGCTCAATCCGTTCCAAAATAGGGTCAGCTATGCGCGCTAAAAAGCGCCGATAACCTGCATCCTGCGGATCATTCTCATGCAGATCATAGTGAGCTTTTTCGTTTTTTGCATCCAGACGCTGGTTAGGATGGACAAACACCAAATGGCATTGCTCACACTGCAAATACTCGCGGCGTTTGTCGGCAAAATAAGGCTGAATGTGCTCATGCTGACATAAAGGGCAGGTATGCATACTGACTTCCTCAAACAGGGATGCGCAACATACCAGAAAGTCCAACAGGATTGGAGGGGCCGCGGGCAAAATATCACCAATTTCAGAAAAAAACGGCCGAAATAAAAAAAGCGACAGGCATGCTGTCGCTTTCTGAACCGCCACAAGTGGCAAAAACTGTGTTGCACTCAATTAGTGCACCAATATTCCGTTTGTTTTTTGTGCTTTCCCTGCCAAAAGGTGTTGTTTGTCATCATCCTGATGAGTTTTGGCTTTCCTTCGACTTCCTGTATCAAGGCTTATCCGTTAAGCCTGGATCCTTTGCACTGTCTTAACCTTTAGACGAGGTGACCATCCTTATCCGACCAACATCCTGTCGATCTGAGCTCCCTTCTCCGGCTTTCGAACAACTCCCTTGTTCGCATCCGTGGAGACCACCTTGGTCTGATTTCCTTTACCAGCGTCCTACTGATGGTGCTAATTTACTTGCTCATCAAATTGAAACAAGTCGCTTAGCGCGATTTATTGGATCTTTTTCAAGCTAAGTTAAATACTTTCTGATTTTCATAAAGTTAGAAAAACCTGGTAGACAAAGAGGCAAGAAGGAATGGCAAATCTCTTACAAAATGATCAGCAAAGTGTCCTGCAGCTAGGAAAGGTAGCGACGAAATAAGTGTGACTTTGCGCCACAAAGAGAACGCCCCGGTACCAGACCAGGGCGTTTTCCTACAACATGTGCTCGAGCGGTTAGGGGCGAAATTAGTGAAGACCACCAACGTATTGAGACAGCGTGTTAATGTCATCGTCGGTCAGTTTCTTCGCGATATCACGCATCATCGCATTCATATCGTTGCCACGGGATGATTCGCGGAATTTTTGTAGCTGAGCTTTGATGTAGTCAGCATGCTGACCGGAAATTTTCGGGAAACCTGAAAGCTCGGTACCATTGCCGCGTGGGCCATGACACGCAATACAAGCGGTTAAACCACGCTCTGCGTCACCTGCGGTGTACAATACTTTACCCGCATCTACGACATTTTCTGGTGTCGTGTTTGGAGAAATTGGCAGGGAAGAGTAGTAAGCTGCCAAATCTGCCATGTCCTGTTCAGTCAATGGCATCGCCATTGCGCTCATAACCGGATCATAACGTCCTTGCTTACCCGCACTTTCCATACCTAATTTGAGATCTTTCAACTGCTTCTCAATATATTTGGCATGCTGACCAGCAAGCTTTGGATACATGGTGAGTAGACTGTTGCCGTCAGCACCGTGACACGCAACACACGTTTGGGATTTTGCTTTGCCAGCCTCAATATTACCTTGGGCCCATACTGAGCAGCTGGCTAAAAGACTCAAAATTAGCGCTAATTTCTTCATGACATTCCATTATAATTATCAAGCTTCCAGTACCACGGAAGGTGAACAGACCGAGTACACTCATGGTACAATAGGCGACCTTATGCCGAGCACGGTTATTTTACACAATTTCACAAAAAAGTAATCAATCGACTACACAAAGTCGAGATGGAGTTAACAGTGAGCGTAAAAATTCATTACCAAAATACGCATTTCATTACCAGTGCGCCTGATATCCGCCACCTGCCAGCCGATGAGGGCATCGAAATTGCGTTTGCAGGACGCTCAAATGCTGGTAAATCCAGTGCACTAAACCGATTAACCAACCAAAAAAGCCTAGCGAAAACCTCAAAGACGCCAGGCCGCACGCAGCTAATCAACTTATTCAAAGTGACGGATGGCTGCCATATCGTCGATCTTCCCGGCTATGGTTTTGCCCAAGTGCCATTGGAAATGAAGCAGAAATGGCAAAGGTCGCTGGGTGAATATCTGCAAAAACGCGCATGCCTACAAGGACTAGTGGTGTTGATGGACATCCGTCATCCGATGAAGGATCTCGATCAACAGATGATTGCTTGGGCAATCGAGAGCCGTATCCCTGTCCAAGTTCTTCTCACGAAAGCGGACAAACTCAAGAGCGGCGCACGCAAAGCAGAGCTGCTCAGAATTCGCCAGTTAGCGGCAACCTTTGGTGGTGACGTGCAAGTCGATCTGTTTTCATCATTGAAAGGGATTGGCGTAGATCAATTGCGAGCTAAACTCGACGAATGGTTTGCTCCAGCACTCGCTCATCTATTGGACGAAGAAACGGGCCAAGAAAACGACTAGCCTCTGCGATACAAGCTTATCGATCAAAGCTCTGCCTGTGCAGGGCTTTTGTTTTTTCTGCCGCCAGAAACAAAAATCCCCGCCATCCTGGCAGGGAAACGGGAGAGAAAAATTGGTAATTATTGTTATGGGCCAGAGCATTACTGAACTGGTAACGGATTTCAAGAGTGCGCGCGCTGAGAATATTGGGCTACTGACTAAAAATCAGCCACAACAATTAAATCTAAATAACTGATATATAAGACCTTATGCCCAAAATGCTCACATTAAATATGCAGTTAGTTTTTTAAGAGAATTAATAATAGTGTGATTGGTACAAATTTACAGAACGGATTTTCAACAACAAATACGGTAGAACACCATCAGAAACGGGATAAGCAAAGCAGAATAAGAGAAAAGAAAGAGGCACTGCTAATTTATTGAAAATTAATAAAATTTTATTTTAGACAATAAAAAACGCCCCAGTCAAAGCCTGACTGGGGCGGCTGAATCAGCCTAATCCAATAACGTGAAACAAAAGGTCTGAAAGATAGAACATCTTACCTCTGTACCCTACGAGGATTAATGTACAACAATTGGTCATAATTGCAAACTTTTTTTGTAGTTTATTTTCATGAAACTTTTATTAAGCTACAACTCAACAGTTTCTCTTTGAACTTATTTAGATACAAAAAAAAGCCAGAACTTGTGCTCTGGCTCATACAATTTATTCGTTTTCGCCCAAAAAGTGATTAGTGCGCCTGATCCCAGTTATCACCATGACCTGCATCTGCGACAAGAGGGACTTTCAACTGCGCTGCAGATTCCATCAATTCCTGTACTTTACTTTCAATTTCGGCCAAAGATGACTCTTCCACTTCCAGAACCAGCTCATCGTGTACTTGCATCAAAAGTTTAACCCGGCCATCGCCCTCTTGCTGGATCCACTGATCAACCAAAAGCATTGCTTTCTTGATGATGTCTGCCGCCGTGCCTTGCATCGGTGCGTTGATCGCCGCAC
The DNA here is from genome assembly GCF_009763805.1 of Vibrio cidicii. Lineage (NCBI taxonomy): Bacteria > Pseudomonadati > Pseudomonadota > Gammaproteobacteria > Vibrionales > Vibrionaceae > Vibrio > Vibrio cidicii. The sequence continues at coordinate 2,716,668 of NZ_CP046804.1, forward strand.
GCTCGGCCGCTTTACGGCGCATCACGTTACGTGAGGTAATTTCCGGCAAATGCAATCGTCGACCAAAAATGGTTTCCACATAACCAAGTTCAGACGCCGTACTGCGAGTATCTTCCATATACTGCATAACACCGGGGTAGCGCTCGAAATACTTATCCATATAGCCCTGCGCTTCGCCACGCGGAATACCCAACTGCTTCGCCAAACCAAACGCACTCATGCCGTAGATCAAACCAAAGTTCACCGCTTTAGCGCGGCGGCGCTGCTCGGAGGTGACTTGATCTATGCTCACGCCGAGAATTTCCGCAGCGGTCGCAGCGTGAATGTCTTTGCCCTGCTGGAAGGCATCCAACAACGCCTGATCACCGGAGAGATGCGCCATAATACGCAGCTCGATTTGCGAGTAGTCGACCGCAAGAATTTTGTAGCCATGCGGCGCAACGAAAGCCTGACGAATACGACGCCCTTCTTCATTACGGATCGGAATGTTCTGTAAGTTAGGATCGGTAGACGATAAGCGCCCCGTCGCCGTTACCGCCTGATGATAAGAGGTATGCACGCGACCGGTGGTCGGGTTAATCATCTTCGGCAACTTATCGGTATAGGTGGATTTGAGCTTAGCCAGACCACGGTATTCAAGAATCACTTTTGGCAATGGGTAGTCCAGCGCCAGTTCTTGCAACACCTCTTCATTAGTCGAAGGCGTTCCCGATGGGGTTTTCTTCACCACTGGTAATCCCATCTGCTCAAACAGAATGGTTTGCAGTTGCTTGGGCGAGTTCATATTGAACTCTTGCTCGGCGATCTCGTACGCTTTTTGCTCTAACTCATCCAAGCGCAGCGCAATTTCCTGTGATTGCGCGGATAGCTTCATGGCGTCAATCAAAACGCCAGTGCGTTCAATGCGAGACAGCACAGGCACTAACGGTACTTCAATCTCTTCATACACAGATTTGAGTTTCTCATCCGCGTTGAGCGATTCGGCTAAGCGATTGTGTAGACGCAAAGTAACATCGGCATCTTCGGCGGCGTACACAGCGGCTTCATTTAGATCGATCTGGTTAAAGGTTAACTGATTTTTACCTTTACCTGCGATCTGCTCAAACGAGATGCAGCTGTGCTGTAAGAATCGCAGCGCCAAGCTGTCCATATCATGTTTGCCGCCAACGCTGTTGTAAACGTAAGAGGCCAACATGGTGTCGTGTTGGATACCTCGCATCTCAATGCCGTAGCGTGCCAGCACTGAAGCGTCGTATTTTAGGTTCTGACCGACTTTCGCTTGCGCATCATCTTCAAGGATTGGCTTAAGTTGTGCTAATACCCAGTCGCGATCCAACTGCTCTGGTGCATCCAAATAATCATGCGCCACGGGCACATAGGCCGCGACGCCCTCTTCGATGGCAAACGAGAGACCCACCAAATTCGCCACCATGTAGTCGAGGCTGTCGGTCTCGGTATCGAAAGCAAACAGCTCTGCCGCTTTAAGCTTATCTAGCCAGGCATGGAAAGAATCTTGGTCAAGAATCGTTTCATACTGGCTACGATCGATGTTTGCCGCCGACGTGTTCAGCTCTTTAGCTGGTGAAGCCGCAGCGATGGTATCGCGTGTTGATACTGATTTTTCTACCGCTTCAACCACACCCGTGCCGCCATCAAGCAGTTCCGTCAACCAAGATTTAAACGTTAACTGGCCGTAAAGCTTTATTAACTCGTCTTTGTTCGGCGCCATTTTGTGCAGAGACTCAGGTGTTTGCTCCAGCTCAACATCGAGTTTGATGGTCGCCAACTGATACGACAACAGTGCATTCTCTTTGTTATCGAGCAGTTTTTTCGCCATGGTTTTCGAACCACGAAAGCCTAATGCAGCAATTTCATCAAGGCGCTCATAAAGTGAAGCAATCCCGCCAATGCCTTGCAACAAGGCGACCGCCGTTTTATCTCCGACTCCGGGAACACCCGGGATGTTATCCACTTTGTCGCCCATCAGGGCGAGGTAATCGATGATCAGTTTCTGGCGGAATACCGAATTTTTCAATCACCCCTTCTCGATCCATCACCACATTGGTCATGGTATTGATCAGAGTGATGTTGTCATCGACCAACTGTGCCATGTCTTTATCACCAGTGCTGATTAACACTGGCATGCCTTGCTGGGAAGCTTGGTAAGCGAGCGTGCCAATCACGTCATCCGCTTCAACGCCGGGCACACAGATAAGCGGTAAGCCCATGGCGCGAATCACATCGTGCAGCGGCTCAATCTGACAGCGCAAATCATCCGGCATAGGCGGACGGTGCGCTTTGTACTCCGGATACATCTCATCACGGAAAGTCTTGCCTTTCGCGTCAAACACCACCGCGATACGCTCAGAAGCAAATTGGCGCATCATGCTACGCAGCATGTTCACCACTCCATAAACCGCGTTGGTCGGTATCTCACCATTGCTCATGGTGCCGGGGTAAGCATGAAATGCACGATAGAGATAGGAAGAGCCATCGATCAGAATCAATGGATTTTCAGGAATACTCGCCATAATTGTAGATATCCAGCAGACATTAAATTTGATGTGCTAAGGATGCCACGTCTAACCCACTGAATCTATGTTGCAGATGTAATCCTCCCTATCAATACACAAAATCTTATACTAAGCGAGGACCTCAAGCTGTGGATAACTCTGTTTATATTAATTATCCACTGGATATGCACTGGTTAAAAACGCAATCAAAGACCAACATAAATACTTGTTTTTAAAAAACAAAATGAAAATACCACGACGAGACATTTGATCTTTTCAGGATCCTGCCATGTGGAAAAGATATTTTTTGTTGGAAAACACAGCAGATTTGTCAAGAAAATGCACATAAAAAAAGCGACATCAAAAGATGTCGCCTAGCGAAATGCGGTGCAGCCCAATCGGTGAGTACCACGGCCTGACCAGAAAGCTATAAATTACACTGGAAGCAATGTGAGCAATGTCGTGTCAAAAAGAATGCGTGCAAGTTCTGGGCAGTTCAGTTTCATTACTTATTAACACCTTGGTTAATCGGGCAACTCAACATCCTTGTGAACTATTTCGTATTCCCTCAGACGCATTTAATAATAATGATTCTCATTTGATAGTCAATATCTAAATGAGAAAATATCTCATTTATTTTGATAACTGTTTGACAAAGTGGATTCGAGATTCAGCAATGTTTTCCATTTTTTCATAATTATCAATCAGATAACCGTTTCTCAACAATAACCTCAGCATAGAGGAAAACTGATTGCGCGATTTAACTCTTAAGCGTTGATAGCCCTGCTCAAGCGCCCAAGCCTCTTGTTTCCTCTAACAGGCGTTGCGCTACGCCATAGCCTCTAGCTTGAGGTGAGACACCACCAAACCAGCTGTAGAACTCATCACTCGTTAACTGATAGCCGATTTTAAATCCCAGTAGCTGCTCATCTTGTAATGCCACCAACACCAACGATTTCTTGCCCTGTAAGCGCTCATTCAAAGTGTGCACGGTTTCTTTGCGCACAAACTCCTTGATTATCGCCACCACCGCGACCACTTCCTCAAGCGATCCTTGACGCACTGTTATCGACATCGTTTCTCCTAGCATAAAAAAAGCTGGCCGAAGCCAGCCTGTTAAGCTCTTTGCTCTTACTTTGTTAGGCGCAAATGTGCGGCGGTTTGGGCGTTTTCTTCCGCCAGCCACTCGGCAACGTCTTTTGCAAAATAGGTTAAAATGCCGTCCGCCCCTGCACGCTTAAAGCACAGTAGTGATTCAAGCACGGTTTCACGCTCTTTTAACCAACCATTAAGAATGGCGGCTTTGTGCATCGCGTATTCACCCGAAACTTGGTAAGCAAACGTCGGCACCTGAAGCTCCGTTTTCACGCGACGAACCACATCCAAGTATGGCATCCCCGGTTTTACCATCACCATATCCGCCCCTTCGTTAATGTCTAACGCCACTTCGTGCAGCGCTTCATCACTGTTGGCCGGATCCATTTGGTAATTTTTCTTATTGCCGCCTTTTAGGTTGGCTGCTGAGCCGACTGCATCTCGGAATGGTCCGTAGTAACAAGACGCGTACTTAGCCGAATAAGCCATGATTTGGGTATGAATATAGCCAGCCTCTTCTAACGCTTCACGGATTTTGCCAATGCGGCCATCCATCATGTCCGACGGTGCCACCACATCGGCACCCGCCTCGGCGTGTGAGAGTGCCTGCTTGACCAAGACTTCGGTGGTTTCATCATTCATCACGTAGCCGTCTTCATCAATGATGCCATCCTGACCATGAGTGGTGAACGGATCCAACGCGACGTCGGTGATCACGCCCATTTGTGGCACGTGCTCTTTCAATGCACGAACAGCACGCTGCACTAAACCTTCAGGGTTGTAGGCTTCGGCTGCACACAAGCTTTTCGCATCCTGATTGACCACCGGAAACAGAGCGATGGCCGGAACACCTAACTGCGCCAGGTACTGCGCTTCTTCCAGCATCAGATCGATAGACAAACGTTCCACGCCCGGCATGGATTCGACGCTTTCACGGCGATCTTTACCCATCAGAATGAACATCGGATAGATCAGATCGCTGACCGTTAACTGGTTTTCCGCCATGAGTCGACGACTGAAATCGTGCTTACGCATACGACGCATACGACGCGCCGGGAATGGCCCCTGGATAGATACAGACACTCTATTCTCCTTGTCTGGTGTATAGAATTGGCGAAATCATATCACTCTAGGTGCATGACGCCAGCAACAAAGCGGAAAAATGCCAAAAATGACCAAACGCTCACACTGACGTATAATCGCCCCACTGCTTTTATAACGAGACTCCGTAATGATCGATACTCATGCCCATATCTACGCCAGCGAATTTGATCAAGACCGTGCACAGGTCGTGGCACGTGCACAGCAGCAAGGCATTAGCAAGATCTTGTTACCCAATATCGACCTCGAATCGATTGAACCAATGCTCGCTACTGAAGCTGCCTATCCCGATGTCTGCCGCTCGATGATGGGATTACATCCCTGCTATGTCGATGCCAATGTCAAAGAGACACTCAGCATCATTCACCGCTGGTTTGCCAAACACCCTTTCATTGCGGTGGGTGAAATTGGCATTGATCTGTATTGGGATAAAACCTATCGCCAAGAGCAGGAGTGGGCATTCATCACCCAGCTCAATTGGGCTAAAGAGATGGATTTACCTGTAGTGATTCACACGCGCGATTCGATTGAGGAGACACTAAAATTGCTGCGACAAGAGCAAGATGGCTCATTGCGCGGCGTGTTTCACTGTTTTGGCGGTAGCGTGGAAGAAGCCAAAGCGATCAACGATCTCGGTTTTCATCTTGGCCTTGGCGGAGTTTCCACCTTTAAAAATGGCGGAATGGACAGCGTTATCCCACAGTTGGATATGAACTACGTGATTTTGGAAACGGATTGCCCTTATCTCGCCCCCGTGCCACATCGGGGCAAACGCAACGAACCCGCTTACACGTCACTGGTTGCCCAACGTGTGGCCGAACTGCGCGGATGCTCGCTGCAACAAGTGGACACGCTGACCACTCACAATGCGCAGCAACTGTTTCAACTGTTCTAACACAGAGTGTGATACAGCTAATCTATCTCATCGCCACTAGAAATGAGAGCAAGCGTGTTTTTTGCGCGGCTAATTTATTAAATCATAACGATATTTTATTATTTTATGGGATAAAGATCACGTTAGGGCATGGAATAACACTCCAATTGCATATATGATCCAGCGCACAAAATACATAACACGTGAGTTATCAGCATGTGCAATCATAGTGTTCACTTACAACGTCAGCATCGAACTTTTTGGCATAAAATCATGGGTGTAAAAGAGCTTTACGTCTGCACCAAATGCGGCCATGTGGTCAAAGTGAAATAAAAAAGCGGCTTCTTCAGCCGCTTTTCTTACTTCATTCTTGTCTACTTCTACTCTTCACTCTCTGCAGGATCCGCTTTACGCGTGTAAAAACGCGCAAAGAACAAGCCCACTTCGAACAGCAAACACATCGGTACCGCAAGTAAGGTTTGCGAAATAATATCTGGCGGCGTGAGCAACATACCGACCACAAACGCACCCACGACAATATAAGGGCGTTTTTCACTCAAACTCTTCGGGTTAGTGGCCCCAGTCCAGCAAAGCAGAATGATCGCCACTGGCACTTCAAAGGCAATGCCGAAGGCCAAAAATAGCGCCAAAACAAAATCTAAGTAGCTGGCTATATCGGTGGCAAATTCGACACCGCCCAATGAGATGGCGGTGAAAAAACCAAACACCAGCGGAAAGACCACAAAATAAGCGAACGCCACACCACAGTAAAACAGCAGCGAGCTGGACACCAACAGCGGCATCACCAAACGACGTTCATGCTTGTACAAACCGGGCGCAACAAAGGCCCACACTTGGTACAAAATGAACGGTACTGCCACAAACACCGAAGCGATCAAAGTCAACTTCAATGGCGTGAAAAAGGGCGACGCCACATCGGTGGCAATCATGGTTGCCCCGGCAGGTAAACGTTCGACCAAAGGCGCTGAAACGAACTCATAGATCTCAGCGGAAAAATAGATTAGCCCGACAAACACCACCAGTACCGAGACGATCGCTTTGAGTAGTCGATTGCGCAGTTCAAGTAAGTGGCTAATCAGGGGCTGTGTCTGCTCTACAGAAGACATATCAAACCTCTACAGTCAAAACAGAGCAAAAAGGAGCGACCATCGGCCGCTCCTGAGAAAAGAGATTATTCGGCTTTGCTATCTGCCGTTTTTGTGGGGGTGGCTTCGAGCGCCGAGTCAGGCGCTTTTTCTGTCACTGGCTCCTTAGGCGCAGAAGCCGCTTCAGGGGAAGCGTAAGGTCGATTGACCGACTGCGCCGCTTGCTGCAATTGTTCCACCGACGCTTTGAGCTCTGGCGAGAGATTTTCCATCCCCATTTGCTCCGCTTTGCGTAAGTTTTCCTGCAACTCCTGCACTTTCAACTCGTGTGCCAGCTCATCTTTAACGCTGTTGGCCATGCTGCGCGCCGCACCAACAAAGCGCGACACGCTGCGAATTGCATGCGGCAAACGTTCTGGCCCCAGAACTACCAGACCCACCACAGATATCAATACCAGTTCCCAAAAACCGATATCAAACACGAATTATGCCTGCTCTTTATCTTTTTTGGTTTCGCTTGCAGCTTGCTTGGTTTGCTGCTCGAGACTCTTGGGTTCGAAGTCTGCGTCTTTTTTGTCTGACTCATCGTCATTCATGGCTTTCTTGAAACCTTTGATCGCGCCGCCCAGATCGCCGCCAATGCCACGCAACTTCTTGGTTCCGAACAGCAATATAACGATGACAGCAATGATTAGCAGTTGCCAGATACTGATACCACCCATTTTCTTTACCTCGGGTTTTGTAAAACAAACAATTTGATTAAGAGTTTAACGCCTATTGACGATAAGCTCGCCAGCTAAACAGCCAAAATGTGACGCCCATAAGCGCCGTTATCCATGACAGCTGCTCAAACGCATGGTCCACCAATATCGCTGAGCATACGACTAAGGTGGCGCCAACGCCAAATAAAAACTTTCCTGTCGCCTGCGAGCGCTTGCTTTGTCGATAGCCCTGATAAAGCTGATCCATTCTCTGGTTCATCGCTTTACCTTGTCTTAAGCTGTCGTAAAGCAGCTCCGGCAGTTCCGGTAATTTTTCTGCCCAGAACGGCGCACGATCTTTAATCGCGTTGAGCACCGCCTGCGGGCCAACCTGATTCATCATCCAGCGCTCTAAGTAGGGTTTGGCGGTTTCCCACAAATCCAATTGCGGATAGAGCTGTCGCCCTAATCCCTCAACATAGAGCAAGGTTTTTTGCAATAGCACCAGTTGCGGTTGCACTTCCATATTGAATCGGCGTGCTGTGTTGAACAAATTCAGCAGCACGTGACCAAAAGAGATCTCACACAAAGGCTTGGCAAAAATAGGCTCACAGACGATACGGATCGCGAACTCAAACTCGTCGATATTAGTATCGGCTGGCACCCAGCCGGAATCGACATGCAGCTCAGCCACCCGACGATAATCACGATTAAAAAAGGCCAGAAAGTTTTCCGCCAGATAGCGTTTATCTTCACTGTTGAGTGTTCCGACGATCCCGCAATCCAACCCGATCCACTGAGGGTTTTCTGGGTGGTTAGGGCTGACAAACACATTCCCCGGATGCATATCCGCATGGAAAAAGCTGTCACGAAACACTTGGGTGAAGAACACGCTGACACCACGCTCAGCCAGCAGCTTCATGTTGGTGCCGTTAGCGACCAAGCCTTCAATATCAGAAACTTGGATGCCATATATTCGCTCAGAAACCATGACAGTTTCATTACTAAAGTCCGGAAAAACTTCCGGCACGTACAGCTCTTCACTGTTTTCGAAATTGCGTCTGAGTTGGATAGCGTTGGCTGCTTCTCGGCGCAGGTCCAGCTCATCCAGCAGTGTTTTTTCGTACTCACGCACCACTTCAATCGGCTTAAGACGACGCGTCTGCGGCAGCGCTTTGGCGACAATGCGCGCCATGCGGTGCATCAGTTTGAGATCAGCATCAATGATGGGGCGAATGTCTGGACGAATGACTTTCAAAACCACTTCACGACCGTTGGATTTCAGACGCGCGGTGTGTACTTGGGCAATCGATGCCGACGCCAGCGGCGTGACATCAAATTCATCAAACCAAGTTTCCAGCGGCCCGCCCAAGGCTTTCTCTATTTGTGCTTTCGCCAAATGACCATCGAAAGGAGCGACTTGGTCTTGCAGCAGCGCTAAAGGGTCGGCAATGTGCGGCGGAAAAAGATCCCGCCTCGTTGAGAGCATCTGGCCAAACTTGATCCACACGGGCCCAAGCGATTGCAACGCCAAACGCAGGCGTTCTCCGGGCGGCTTATCGGCGTGACGATTTTTAATCCAAAATAGGCTTTTACGCAGTAAAAGGGGCGCTTTAGTTAGCTGGTGCGCCGGTAAGAGGTCATCTAAACCGTATTCCAGCTGCACTTGAATAATCTGATACAGGCGTTTCAGTTCGGTTGGCGTCATGCTTTCTCCAGCAATCGCGTCAAACGCGCTTCCAATTGAGCGGTGGCACTTTGCACGTCATCCACTTGGTCACAAAAGTGCGCCACTTCTAGCGGCCCCGGCGCAACACGCAACTCTTCGGTTAACACTTGCCCCAAATGGTTTTGATGTTTCTTCGCCTGAGCACGCAAAAACTCGCCAACATTGCGCGCCCCTTGTACGGCGCTGTGAGCGACCACATCGCCCGTGACACGCGACAGCCACTCTTCCACATCCGGCTTAGCATCAGTCATCAACTGGGCAAACTTCTGCGCCAGTTGGATATCGCCGTCCAGCACCAGTTGGTCTTGCTTAATCAGACGCGTGATGTTGGCCTGCTCACGCAATTGCGGCAGAACCGAGAGATTGAGCGACAAATAACAATCTGGCTGGCCTTCATAATCGGCCAGCACATCGATTTGCTGACTGAACACAAAGGTCAGCGTCTGGTTAAGCTCTTTGAGATGGATTTGAATCACCTGCCCTTTGAGACGTAACAGGCGACGCTGTAGATCCGGATTGTCTTTGAACAACACATTAAGTGTGGTTTCAATCGCAGCGGTGATCAGCGGAGCAAAAGGCATGGGCGACCTCAGAATTTAAAACCACGGTGCAAAGCGACAATGCCGCCAGTGAGATTGTAATACGAGGTATTGTCAAAGCCCGCTTCGTTCATCATGCCTTTCAGTGTCTCTTGATCTGGGTGCATGCGAATCGATTCAGCCAGATAGCGGTAACTTTCTGCATCGTTGGCCACCAACTGGCCCATTTTAGGCAACAGATGGAACGAGTACGCATCGTATACTTTGGAAAGTGGTGCAAAAACCGGTTTGGAAAATTCCAGCACCAACAAACGACCGCCGGGCTTGAGCACGCGAAACATCGAACGCAGCGCTTTCTCTTTGTCGGTCACGTTACGCAGACAGAAACTGATGGTGATGACATCAAAATAGTCGTCCGGGAAAGGCAGTTCTTCTGCGTTGGCTTGCACGTAGTGCACATTGCCGACGATGCCGCTGTCACGCAGCTTATCGCGGCCAACGTTGAGCATTGAATTGTTGATATCAGCGAGGATAACGTGGCCTTTTTCACCAACGATACGCGAGAATTTCGCCGTCAGATCGCCCGTGCCACCACCGAGATCCAACACACGCTGCCCAGGGCGAGCGCCACTGCAATCAATGGTGAAGCGTTTCCAAAGACGGTGAACCCCACCCGACATCAAGTCGTTCATGATGTCGTATTTCGCGGCGACCGAATGGAACACCTGCGCTACTTTGGCGACTTTCTCGTCTTTGGCGACAGTGGTAAAACCGAAGTGGGTGGTTTCCTGAGATTCTAAGGCTGTATCTGATTGCACGCTGATATCCGTCATTATTCTTCCTCTTGAGCAGCACGGTTCGACATCGGACCCAATTTTGGTTGTACGGCCCTCGACTGCGGGCGATTAGTTTACTTTATCCTCAGCGGGATGTCTTTCTACTAAAGGGTCATTTTGTGCTAATTGAACCAAATCGGCCGAAATGGGCCGTTTCACTTCAACCCCTAACTCTTTGAAACTTTCGGCTTGGCGGATGACGTTGCCACGACCGGTAACCAGCTTATTCATCGCTCCTTGATAGCTCTGATTGGCTTTATCTAATGCGCCGCCGAGGTTTTGCATATCATCGACAAACAGGCGCAGTTTGTCGTAGAGCTTGCTCGCGCGCTCAGCGATGATTTTCGCATTTTGATTCTGCCTTTCGTTGCGCCATAAATTGTCGATGGTACGCAGCGCCACCAGCAAAGTGGTCGGGCTGACGAGAATGATGTTGTGCTCCAGCGCCTCTTTAACCAAGCTCGGATCAGCCTGAATGGCCAACTGAAACGCAGGTTCAACCGGAATGAACATCAGCACGTAATCTAAACTGTGGATGCCGCGCAACTGGTGATAATCTTTGACACTCAATCCCTTGATATGACTGCGCAGCGCCGCCAAGTGCTCGCTCAGCGCCTGCTCGCGCTGCTCGTCCGTGTCGGCATGGAAATAGCGTTCATAGGCGACCAGCGCCATTTTCGAGTCAATCACCACCTGCTTATCTTGTGGCAGAGAGACAATCACATCCGGCTGATAACGCTTGCCCGCTTCATTTTGCAGGCTAACCTGCGTTTGATATTCGTGCCCTTCACGCAGGCCCGACTCTTTGAGCACCCGCGCCAGTACCACTTCGCCCCAGTTGCCCTGCTGCTTGTTGTCGCCTTTGAGCGCTTGGGTCAAATTGAGCGCTTCCCGGCTCATCTGCTCGTTGAGGCGCTGCAAATTTTTCAGCTCATGCACTAAGGTGTGGCGCTCTTTCGCTTCTTGGCTAAAACTGTCGTTAACCTGCTTTTTGAACCCTTCCAACTGCTCTTTCAGCGGCGAGAGCAACCCCTCTAAACTGAGGCGATTTTGTTGATCCACTTTGGCGGTTTTCTCTTCAAACAGCTGGTTCGCCAGCAGCTCGAAACTGCTGCTTGAGGCGCGTTTCCGCCTGTTCAAGCAACTGCAACTTCTCTTGATTGGCTTGATTGACCTGCTCATGGCGTGCTTGCTGCTCACGCAGTTGTGTCTCTAAGCTCGCTTTTTCTTCACGCAGGCGGCTTAACTCGTCGGCGTAGTGCTGGCGTTCTTGTTTGACCGCCTCGAAGTAGCGCAACTTCTCTAGCGCGGCCATCAATTTGCCATGCGACTGTTTGACCTCAAACGCCGCTTTATCGCGCTCTTCGTCGTATTCATCCAGCTCGCTTTGCGCTTGGGCCAGGGTGCGCGTGAGCTGCTCAATCTGGCTTTTGGCCAGTTGCTTGTCGCTTTCAAGCTGCTGCAAAAGCAACTGATTCTGATAGGCGAATTTCTGTTTGGTCCACCAACTGGCGAACGCGGCACTGCAGGTTGCGGCGCCCACGACCGCCAGCAATAGGGTCTGATTTTCGATAATCCATTGCATAATAAGGAGTTGACCGAGCTAAGATGCGTGCTTCAATGGTATTTTGGTACTGGATAAATGTCCAGTTTGTTGCCCAGAAAATCCTCGCTTACACTGGCTGTTTTGTCTCTCCGCTATTGAAACGAGGAATCATGAACGAGCGTCGCGCCCTAGGATTTGGCCTTGCTGCTGTCCTGCTTTGGTCTACCGTAGCCACTGCATTTAAACTGACTCTGGCCGAATTTACCCCGATCCAGATGCTCACCATCGCCAGCATGGTCTCGGCCATGGCTCTGCTTGTTATCTGTGCGCTGCAAGGCAAGCTGGGGCAAGTTGTCAGCACTTTTCTCGCCAACCCCTGGTATTACCTGATGCTTGGGCTGATTAACCCGCTAGCCTATTATCTCATCTTGTTTAAAGCCTATGACCTGCTGCCCGCGTCGCAGGCACAAGCGATCAACTACAGTTGGGCGATCACCTTGACGCTGATGGCGGCGGTGTTTCTTGGGCAGAAAATTCGCAAGCAAGATTGGGTGGCATGCCTGTTCAGCTATTTCGGGGTGATTGTGATTGCCACCAAAGGCGATGTGCTCGGTTTGTCGTTTGACAGCCCAACTGGGGTGGCGCTGGCACTCATTTCCACTTTGTTATGGGCTGGTTACTGGATTCTCAATACCAAAAACCGCGCCGATCCGATTGTCGGCGTGCTCCTTGGCTTTCTGGTCGCCATCCCGTTTGCGCTCGGGCTGTGTGTTTATGAAGGTGCGAAATGGCACACTATCAGTGTGCAAGGCTGGCTGGCGGTCACCTATGTCGGGCTGTTTGAAATGGGGGTTACATTTGTCCTTTGGCTCTCAGCACTCAAACAGACCAACAACACGGCGCGCATCAGCAATCTGATTTTTGCTTCGCCATTCATTTCGCTGATGCTACTGGCCACCATCATCGGCGAAGAGATCCATCCGACCACCTTAATGGGGCTAGTGCTGATTATCGCCGGACTGGTGATTCAGCAGTTGAAATGGGGTAAAAACAAGCTCGCCACTGGCGATGCTTAACGCCCATGCCTTTCTGGCCTACATGGTTAAAATATCGTGGGCCATCTGGCTGCCTTGGCCGCGAATTTGGTCGACGACAAACGCGCGTCCGGGCGAAATGCCAAGCGCGGTTGCGGCGGGATGCTCAGCCAAGTAGCACTGCTTTTCTTCTTCATCCTGCATGGTGTCCCAACAACGGCTGACATCGCGCGCCAGATAAAGCAAGCAAGCGAGCCGCTTGGCCACTTTTGCTCGCCCAGGATGGTTGATGTTTTCAATCGCATCTTTCATCTCGAGTGGGAACTGCCACGCTTCAGCCAGTTTGACACCGAGTTTCTACCGCATCTGTACCCAGCACCTGTCGCTGCGCCGCCAGGGGCTTCATCCCTTGCTCAATGCGTTCGCGGATCATCAGCGCTTGCTCTGGTACTAAGGCGTGAATCATCAGTTCACCGATGTTGTGCAACACACCGGTGGTAAAGACTTCGCTACTGTCGAGCTTGGCCTGATCGGCCAAACGGCTGGCAATCATGGCGATATCAAAGGTCTCTGCCCAGTAGCTTTTCAGATCGAGCGTTTCCACCCTAGGAAACGCGCCACAGATGATGGATGAGGAGACCAAAGTGCGCACCGCCTTAGTACCAACCCGCACGACAGCTTCATGGAGATTGTAGATTGGCTGGTTACCGGCAAAGTAAGCCGAGTTCGCCATACGCAGCAAACGCGCGCTCAACACCTGATCCATCGCCAATTTTTGCGACAGTTCAGCAAAGCTAAAATCATCCCGATTCACCATAACCAAAAGCTCTTGCAACACACTTTCGATCCGTGGCAACTCATTGAGACGCGAGATCAGCGCATCTTGGGACATAACTTTCTCCTTAACATCAGCAGAGTCATTAAATATAGCGCATACAGCTCTATTTAGGACCAAACAACAGCTCAAGATACGCAATAAAAAGAATGTTTTAGGCAATATATTGCTTATTTTGAGACACTCATCGGGCCAGAATTATAGACAAAACTTGCAATTTCACCTTGGGAAAGTGCGGTGAGTTGGTTAGGATATAACCAATTTTATAACATCGTTTGCGCTGATGCGAAACGCGGTTCAGTACGCGCTCGCGCCAGTCGGTTTTTTTCGGGCGCAACCTTGGCCCCTTTTTTCTGCTGCTATTACCTATGTTTCGCTTTGCTATCTCCCATGACGTACTCGCCAACTGGAAACAGAAGATCACCCAAGCTTCTGAGTTTCTCGATTGCGACTGCTATTTTTACTCTTTCAGCTACACGGGGCAGTGGATGCTCGAGTTTCGCCATGCCCAGCGGCAGCCAAAGCCATTTGGGAGTCGAGATCTACGCCAAACTTGAGCAGTGGCAGGCAGAATGGCCCACAGGGCAAACCGAAGCGCACTATCAAACGGTGAACGATCAAACGATCGCACTCAGCCCGGTTTGGCTGCTCGATCAGCAGTTGTTTGGCGTGTTGATCGCCCGTTGTCGCAAAGCGCAGCATGCCGCGCCGATGGCCGTACAACTGTCTGGGCTCGCCGCGACCTTCAGCTTTGAACTGGCGAACTTGTACCATCAGCAGCAATTGCGCCATCAAGCCGCTGAACTCACAGCCATACCAAAGTTGCAAGATTTTATCGACTGTCTTGAAGATCACACGTGGATAAAAAGTGTCGATGGTAAATATCTCGCCACCAACCAAAGTGTGGAGCAGGCTTGGCAAAAAAGTGCGCTTGAGATTGTTGGCCAGAGCGATTACGAGCTGTTTCCAGAATCCAGAGCGAAGAAGTTTATCGAATCCGATGAATTGGTCGTGGCCAGCGGCAACCAACAAGTGGTCGAAGAGTGTTATGTGTTTGATGACCAGCAAAATAAGAGCTGGCTGGAGACGATCAAGTCTCCTATTCGTAATCGTCGCGGTGAGTTGATTGGCATTTTGGGTATGACGCGCAACATCACCCGTCGCAAACATATCGAAACCCAGCTTACTTTAGCATCCAGAATTTTCAACAACTCCCAAGAAGGGATGGTGATTACCGATCACAACGCTCGTATTCTCGACGTGAATCAGGCTTTTAGCTCAATAACTGGCTACAGCGCCGAAGAGGTGGTGGGCAAAAACCCCAGTATTTTGCGCTCCGGTCATCATGACGATGCTTTCTACCAACAGTTGTGGCAGCAATTAGAACAGCAAGGTCAGTGGAAAGGCGAATTCATCAACCGTCGCAAAGATGGCAGCATTTACCCGCAATTAGCCACCATCAGTGCGGTGCAAGATGAGCTGCATGAGTTGGTCAACTACATCTGCGTGTTTGAAGACATTTCCGCACGCAAAGCCAATGAAGCCAAACTAGAGCGCATGGCGTTTTATGATCCACTCACTGGGCTGCCAAACCGCACGCTTTTGGTGAAATTACTGCAACAGCAGATTAAAAGCGGAGAGCAATCTGGACTAAGCTTTGCCACTCTTTTTCTCGATATCGACCATTTCAAACACATTAATGACAGTTTGGGCCACCTGTGCGGCGACACCCTGTTATCGCAGCTTGGCCGGCGTCTATCCGAAGCGTTGCACGGCCGGGCACACATCTCACGGATTGGCGGTGATGAATTTGTTGTACTACTGCCAGATCTGCAAAACGACGAGCAGTTGACTCAAGCGTTGAGCGACATTCTCAAAGTGTTCAACCGCCCCTTTCATCTCTCAGAACAAGAGAGCCTGCGCGTTTCAACCAGCATTGGTATCGCCCGTTTCCCGCAAGATGGCACAAACAGCGAATCTTTGCTGAAAAACGCCGACACGGCTATGTATCTGGCGAAAAAGAATGGCCGTAATGGTTACGCGTTTTACTCGCCAGATCTGACCAATCAGTCGCTTTCACGCCTACGCTACCAATCGGCACTGCACGAAGCGTTGGAAAAAGATCAGCTGTTTTTGCTCTACCAGCCACAGTTTAATCTTTACGAGTCGCGCTTAGTAGGAATGGAAGCCTTGCTGCGCTGGCAACATCCTGAGTGGGGATTGATCTCGCCCGCCGAATTCATTCCTGTCGCCGAAAAAACCGGTTTGATTCAAGAGATAGGTTTATGGGTTTTGCGCAACGCCTGCCAGCAAGCCGCGACTTGGCTCAGTCAGGGGTACCGTTTTAGTCACATGGCGGTGAACGTGTCAGCGTTGCAACTGCAAAATCCGCATTTTATTAGCGAGTTACAAGATATTTTACAGGATACCCAACTGCCAGCGAGAAAACTGGAACTGGAGATCACCGAAGGCTTCCTGCTGCACGATCCGGTGAAAGCCATCCAAGCACTCAATCAGTTGCGCGCGATGGGCGTCGAGATTGCGCTGGACGATTTTGGCACCGGCTACTCATCGCTCTCTTATTTGAAAGGCTTGCCAATCAGCAAGTTAAAAATCGATCGCTCGTTTATCAATGACATTCCCGTCGATAGTGACAGCAACGCCATCGTCAAAGCGGTGATCGCCATGGGCGAAACCTTAGCGCTTACGGTGATTGCCGAAGGGGTGGAGAACCAGCAGCAAATCGACTACTTGATAAGCCAAGGCTGCTTATTGGGGCAAGGTTTTTATCTCGCTCGGCCACAAGATGCGCAGCAACTGGTTCAATTGATGGTCAGAGAGTAATACTGACCATTTTAACAGGCGTCCTAAACAAGCCTGATTCATTTAGGACGCACTCCTCTTTACACCCACTGCCCCGCGACAAAGCCGCTCGACCAGCACCACTGGAAATTGTACCCACCGAGCCAGCCAGTGACGTCCATCACTTCGCCAATGAAATACAAACCAGAGACGGTTTTGCACTCCATGGTTTTCGATGAGAGATAATCGGTATCGACGCCGCCTAAGGTCACTTCCGCCGTGCGATAGCCTTCGGTCCCGTTCGGGGCGATTTTCCACTGTTGCAAGGTTTCAATCACCGTTTGCCACTCTTTGCTGTTGTACTGTTTGAGCGGCTTGTCATTCAGCTCATTGCGCTCAATCAGCACTTCGACTAAGCGCTTAGGTAGCACCTTGGCCAAGGTGTTTTTCATGCTCTGGTTAGGGTGTTTTTCTAGGTTACGCGTCAGCAGTTCATGCAGATCGACTTCAGGCACCAGATTCACGTTCACCGCTTGCCCTGCTTGCCAGTAAGAAGAGATTTGCAGTACCGCAGGACCCGACAAGCCGCGATGGGTGAACAGCAGCGCCTCTTTGAACATGGTGCCGTCCTCTGCGGTGATCTCCGACGGAATTGCGATACCGGAGAGCTCAGCAAACGCTTCTTTGTCCTCTTTGTGCAAAGTGAACGGCACTAATCCCGCGCAAGTCGGCACGACCGGAATGCCAAACTGCTCGGCAATCTTGTAGCCATAAGGGGTAGCGCCCAACTTCGGCATCGACAGGCCGCCTGTCGCCACCACCAAAGATTGGCATGCAAACACTTCTGCGCCCGCACGTAGCACAAAGCCTTGCTCGGTTTTTTCAATCTCGGTGAGTTGCACTTGGTAGCGCTGAGTGATGTTGGGTTGATCGCACTCACTGAGCAGCATGTTGACGATCTCTTTCGCTGAATCGACACAAAACAGCTGACCGTGATCACGCTCTTCAAACTCAATGCCGTACTTGTAGATCATCGAGATAAAATCCCAATTGCTGTACTGAGACAGCGCCGACTTGACGAAATGCGGGTTGCGGCATAAATAATTTTTCGCTGACACATCATTATTGGTGAAATTGCAACGGCCACCACCGGAAATGAGGATTTTGCGTCCTGGCTTTTTGGCGTGATCGACCACCAGTACCCGGCGGCCACGACGACCCGCCTCGGCGGCACACATCAATCCTGCGGCTCCGGCACCAATAATGACGACATCAAACTGTTTACTCATGCTCGTGAATCTCTCTGGCAATAAAAAAGGATGTGCAGTTGGCACATCCTTACTTTTTCGCCGCTATTCTAATGCGAAAGCGGGTTATTTTCCAAGCACTCGCTTACAGAAGAAATGCCGCCAGCAGTGTCACCCCCATCAAGCTGACAGAAAGAACAAACAGCTCGCGTACGCGGTCGCATTTGCCAGTAAACACAGGGTCATGATGATGGTGATACTCGCGGCTTTTTAAGTAGTGATAGAGGCGCACCTGTTTGGTGACATTCCCATGCGTGGTAAAAAAGCCGTTGCCATCCACTTGTTGATACAAGAGCGGGTGGGCTTCTCGCATAATGTAGATAAGAGAACGCAGTGCGGTGAGATAGCGGGCCAGATTAACGCCAGTCACTACCATAAGCGTGAATAGGATAATATCTGCATTGATCATCTTTTCCTCCCTACATCTTCAACAATGCTCAAGAGAAAAAGACGATCGTCGCCTTTTTTCCCGCTACCGGGAACTTAGCGTCCCGTTACGCAGCTGGAGCATCCATCACTGAAGATGAACCTTCTTTCGCCAGTTGTGCCAGATCTTTGTCGATAAAGAACAGCGCCTTGCCGTCTTCACCCACAAGTTCGATCTTGTCTAAAATCCCTTTAAACAGCTTTTCTTCTTCGTGCTGCTCAGCCACATACCACTGCAGGAAGTTGAAGGTTGAATAGTCCTGACAGGTAAAGGCAAGGTGAGCCAGTTTATTGATTTGTTCTGTGATCATTTTTTCATGTTCATAAGTTTCACGGAACACATCACCCAAGCTCACGAAATCATGTTTTGGTGCGGCGATGGCGCCTAAAATTGGCAGAGCCCCAGTTTCGCTCACATAAGTAAACAAACGCTGCATGTGACCCATTTCTTCTACCGCATGCGTACGTAAAAACTGCGCTGCGCCATCAAAACCTTTATCTTCACACCAAGCACTCATTTGTAAGTATAGATTGGATGAGAAAAATTCCAGATTAATTTGCTCATTCAGTTGGTCGACCATAGTCTGAGACAGCATGTGGGCTCCTGATATTTTCATGTCTGTGGCTGGCAACTATAACACGAAAAATTCGATAACTCTTTGTTCACTGGATACGGTTCTGAGATCCCAACGGCAAAAAACTGTTCACCTAAGTGCTAATGTTGAACTATACCCAAAGGGGAAAATGATAAAGGAGACCACACCATGAGTTATCAACACATACTGGTTGCCATTGACCTGTCTGACGACAGCAAACTACTGATAGATAAAGCCGTTTATCTTGCAAAAGCACTGGAAGCCAAAGTTTCCTTTATTCACATTGATGTTAATTATGCCGAGCTCTATACCGGCCTTATCGACATCAACATGGCCGAAGCCCAGCACCATGCGATGGAAGCCTCGCGCACCCAGCTGACCAATTTGGCGGAATACGCTAACTTCCCCATTACTCATACTTTGGTCGGCAGTGGCGATTTAAGCAATGAGTTATGCGACACCATTGGCGAATACAATATCGACCTACTGGTGTGTGGCCATCATCAAGATTTTTGGAGCAAACTGCTCTCTTCTACTCGCCAACTGATCAACTGCTCGCCAGTGGATATGCTGGTTGTACCATTGAAAGAGTAAGTTTTGCTTTTGCCGCCCATCGCAAATCGGTAGACTGCGCGAATTGATTAATAATTACTCTCAGTTATGTTTTATCTCAATGCAGTCACCCTACTATGGGCATTCTCCTTTAGCCTGATCGGCGTGTATCTCGCTGGTCAGGTCGATTCTTGGTTCTCTGTACTGATGCGCGTCGCATTGGCCAGTGTGGTTTTTCTGCCGTTTCTCAAATTCAAAGGGATCAGTAAAACGCTGATCGGCAAACTGATGCTGGTTGGCGCTTTTCAACTTGGCCTGATGTACTGTTTCTACTACCAATCTTTCCTGCTGCTATCGGTGCCGGAAGTGTTGCTGTTTACCGTTTTCACGCCCATTTACGTCACCCTGATTTACGACCTGTTGAAAGGGCGCTTCTCCCCTTGGTATTTGCTCACGGCGCTGATTGCCGTAGCTGGTGCAGCGCTGATTAAATTCTCCACCATTAATGAGAATTTCTTGCTGGGCTTTTTGGTGGTGCAAGGCGCAAACCTTTGTTTCGCCATCGGCCAAGTGGGCTATAAGTTCATTATGGAAAAAGAGTCGCTGGATTTACCGCAGCATACGGTGTTTGGCTACTTCTACCTCGGTGCGCTGTGCGTGGCATTGGTGGCGTTTGCTCTACTCGGCAACGTCAATAAGCTACCGACCACTGATGTGCAGTGGGGCATTTTGATTTACTTGGGGCTGATTGCGTCTGGACTGGGCTATTTTGCCTGGAATAAAGGCGCGACTATGGTCAACGCAGGTGCGCTAGCGGTGATGAATAACGCCTTGGTACCGGCAGGGCTGATTGTCAACATTGTGATCTGGAACCGCGATGTTGATTTGCTGCGCCTTGCCGTCGGAGGCGGAGTCATTCTGCTATCGCTGTGGATAAACGAACGCTGGGTGAAAGCGAAAGTCGAGCGCGACTACGCACGCGCAGTCCGTAAATAAAAAAGTCCGTTAATAAAAAAGTTCGTTGATAAAAAAGCCCGTTGATAGAATAGTCCGTTAATAAAAACCGCCCACGACATGTGGGCGATTTTTTTTAACGTCTCACTCAGTGCATAGGCGTCTCTTGGCGCACCGCTTGAGTATGATTCAGCACCCGCAGCACGCCACTAAACTTATGCAATTTGCGCTCAAGCTTCTCTCTTCGTTTCAACTGTTTGGCCTTCTTCTTGGCTAACTTAGCCAGCTTCTTGTGATACTTACGCTGCTTTTTTAGCGCTTTCTTGGCTTTTTTCAGTTGCTTCTTATTGAGCGAGAGCAAGCTTATGGCAAAGTCGTTTAACGGCGCGCTCACCAAGTTTGCCTCTGCACTTTCCATCGGCAAGCTTGGTTTAACCACAATCGGCGCGGGTGGGCTAACTATATGCTCGTTTTTCGCTTCGCTTTGCGCCGCATTCTGGCGCAACGCTTTTAACGATGGAATCGCTTGCGGCTTACACAGTGAACCTTTCGCTGCCGACGAACGAGCGCAGGCCCGGCAAAGATATTTGGGCGCGGCGACCAATTGGTGAATTTCCCCCAGCTGATCCGCGATCTCTTTGCGGTTCATCTTACAAAAGCGTTTTGCCATGCTACTACTCCAGCGTGCGCGATGTGTATCCATCGTTGATATTTTTAATAATAATAATTCTTACTAAGATATACAGCGCAGCGGAATATTTAGCAAGCAAGTTATCACCGCAAAACGCGCTCCTTTACTTGCCGAGGAGCTAACTCATTGATGCATTAACATAGACGTCAAAACGATTCTTTTTGGTTTCGATCGCCATCGCCGGTTTTTGCCCATCGAGCCACTCAGCATAGTCAGGGCGTTTGACCACGACCCGTTTGCTCGCCAAGGCCAAAGCGGGCGCCAGTAAGGCATCGGCGTCGCTATCAGCGCCCACCAAAGATTGAAACACGCGCATCTCTTTTTTCACTAGCGCACTTTTTTTCTTATTCTCTGGATGCGGGTACATAGGATCGAGATAGACCACGTCCGGACGGACAAAATTCGGGTCGCTAACCAGTTGCGTTAATGCATCGTGGCTGGAAGCGTGCAGCAGCGACATACGCTCACTGACCCACGAGCCAATTTCCACATCCTGCTTGGCGCGTTGCAAACCATCTTCCAGCAGCGCCGCCACCACCGGATTACGCTCGACCATCTGCACTTTGCAACCGAGCGAAGCGAGCACAAAAGCGTCTCGGCCAAGGCCCGCGGTACCATCGAGCACACTCGGTGTGACCCCTTTATTAAGCCCTGCGGCTTTGGCGATCGCCTGCCCTTTTCCACCGCCAAATTTGCGCCGATGGCCGACCGCACCGCCCACCAAATCGACATAAATCGCGCCCAGTTTCGGTTCGTCCAGTTTACGCAATTCCAGCCGCTGCGGTGTCAGCACCAGAGCCATCACGCTCTGCTCATCCTGCACCAGTTGCCAACGAGCGGCGATGGCGTCCAATTGCGCTTGCATCGTCACGTCTTCACAAATCAGCTGTAATTGCACTGAAAGCTCCCAGAAAAGTAAGAAAATAATCGCCGCGAGTGTAGCGTAACGCTCACGGAAACCCCAGAGATTGTTGGCTGGCAACGCGCCGTTTAACGCTCAAGCTCGGCCAGCAATTCCTCGATCAATTCGCCCAGCGGTTTCGGCTTGCCGATCACGTAACCTTGGGCATAGTCGACCCCGAGTTCCAGCAACCTGTCTATGATCTCTGGATTTTCGACAAACTCTGCCACCGTCTGCTTTTTCATCTGCTGGGCCAGCTCGTTAATCGCGCGCACCATAATAAGGTCCGTCTCGTTTTCATGCATATCGCGCACGAACATGCCGTCGATTTTGACAATATCCAGCGGCAGTTGGCGCAAGTAACCAAACGAAGAGAGGCCCGAGCCAAAGTCATCCAGCGCGATCAGACAACCCAAAGCTTTGAGCTGGGCAAAAAACTCCATCGCCAGCGCGACGTTTTTCATCGCAGCGGTTTCAGTGATTTCTAAGCACAAGCTTTCGCAAGGAATCACACTGTGCGCCAGACGATCGAGCAAGAATTGAATGAACTCCGGATTCCCCATCGAATGGCCGGAGAGGTTAATCGAGCAGCGCCCCAGACGCGCGACCACCTCTGGCCGCGCTTCCAGCCAATCAAGGGTTTGATTGACCACTTGCTCGTCGATCAGATGGGCGATGTTGTAGCGCTCCGACGCTGGCATAAAAATAACGGGCGAAAGATAACGATTATCACTGTCACGAATGCGCACCAAGATCTCAAAGTGCATTTTTTTACACTCTCGGCTGAGCGGCAAAATGCGCTGGGCGAACAGCTCCAGACGATCGTTGGCCAGCGCATCGTGCACGAGATTGACGCTCTCCATCTCCTGTTGGCGGCGCCGCAACTCTTCACTATCGAGGCTAAACAGTTGATAGCGGTTGCGCCCAAGCTCTTTGGCGGCGTGGCAGGCGGTGTCGGCTTGTGCGTGGACCATTTGCGGCGAATCGGCGGTGTGGTCGATCATGCGAATGCCAATCGAGCAGGTGAGGTTGAGCCGTACCGTCTCCCAGACAAACGGCTCGGCCCCTAAGGTGGCGAGAATCGATTTGGCAACACCAATCGCGGTATGCTCATTGCTGTCTTTGAGCAGCACGGCAAATTCGTCGCCGCCAAGACGCGCCAACACGGCGTTGTGAGGCAACACCTCTTCCAGCATGCTAGCGCAATATTGGATTGCGGCATCTCCCGCATCGTGGCCGGCGGTGTCATTGAGCACCTTGAGCTGGTCCATGTCGATGTACAACATGGCGTGTACACGGCGATGGCTTTCGACTTCGCCCAGCGAGCGCTTGAGTTCGATTTCAAACTGGTTGCGATTGTAAGTGTCGGTCAACAAATCGTATTTGGCCTGATACTCCAACTGCGTTGCCAACTGTTTGTTGTGCGAAATGTCTTCGCCAACAATCAACACCTGCCCTGATTCGGTTAACGGGCGAATATTTTCCCGCACCCAGACCGCGTCACCATTGGTATGGCGATACTCAATTTCACGCCGCCACACCCCTTTCATATCCGGATCGGGCTGTAATAGTACTTGGCGCGGGTTCATCGCCTTACTGTCGCAATAGAACTCGTGCAGATGATGGCCGAGCATCGACATTTGTGGATACCCCAACAACTGCTGGGCAAAACGATTGACCTGCTGGATGCGATTGTTGGCATCAAGCGTCACCATCATCACCGGTTGCTGCTCGTAGTAATTACGCAGATTCGATTCGCGCTTGTAGAGTTTATCTTCCATCACTTTACGCGAGGTGATATCGCGCGCCTCAAACAGATAGCGCGGCGCTTTTTTGGCTTGAGAAGAGAAAGGCTTGAGCGACACTTCCAGCACTATCGAACCTTGTTCGGCGCTCCAGATCTCCGCTTCAAAGGTACTCACCATCGACTCCGAAGAGGCAAAATAGCTCGCTAAACGAGCGCCCGATTCGTCTTCCCAATGCTTGTGCTGCCATAAAGGTCTCTCAAGTGGCATGCCCGGATAAAACAGCAGTGTTTGCAGTTGGCTGTTGCTTGAAATCAGGCAACCGTGCTGATCCAAAATGCCGATGTACTGCAAGCTTTGGTCGAAAATCGATTCGAGGATCAGTTGGCTCTCTCTGGCGAGGCTTTCACTGCGGCGCAAACGGCGTAGATAGGAAACTTGCAACAAAATCACGCCCAGCAGCAGCACAAAGGCGATACCAACCATGCGGAGCTCGCGGCTATAGCGCTCGAAAAACGGCTCCGGTTTATTGAAAAACACCGAGGCAGATTCTCCTTCCACACCGAGCCCCCAGCGTGCGACCGCTTGATAATCGAGACGAATATCTGGCTCTCCCACCCGCACTTTGGGCAGTGGCGCGCTTGGGTTAGCCAGCACGTTGAGTAACACTTCTCCGCTTTCAAAGCCTTGCTTGTAGCCACTCTGGATAACTCCACCCACCGCGCCATGGCCCACACCGACATCGTGCACCAGATAAATTGGCGAACGGCTCATTTGGTTGAGTTTTTTCCAATCGTCACTGCTGGTCAAATGGCCGCTGATATCGCGATAGTAAGCCCAAAACAGCACCGCATCACTCATGTCCATCCAAGCCGTCTGCTGTGCCAGATCCAGCATGTTATCCGGTACCAAGTGCATCACTTTGTGCTGATAGCGCGGATGCTCGGTGAGAAAACGGTCGATCTGCACACGCAACGCTTTCCCGCTGATGGAGTGATCCGTCACCACATAGATCTGTTTGACTTGCGGCTGCAAACGCTCAATCAGCGCGATGTTGGCGAGTATGTCGGTGTCTTCGGTAAGACCCGTGGCTTTTAAACCTGCATGCAAACTTGGCTGGTAATCATTAATTCCGCCAAAGATCACTGGTGTATCACCAAGCTGCTCGGCAAGGCGCTGCATCAACGCCAACGCGATATTATCGCTGACCACAATCGCGTCGAAATGCTCCTGTTCCAGCTTGGTTTTGTAGAGGGAATAGAGCTGATTGAGAAAACGGGCGCTTTGATTGCGTTTGCTGTCTAAGTAGAGCACGCGCATCGAGATATCACGCTGCTCTAGCTGCTGCGCCAATCCTCGCTGAAACGAGTCAGTCCAGTAAAAGCCTTGATGGTAGGAGTGGACCACCAGCACTTTTTTCTCTTCAGCCGTTGCAAAAGCGCTGCAGCACAGCAGCAGTAAACAGACACAAAAACGCACGCATTCACCTTGTTAATACTGAGACGGTTCAGGTGCAAAGCGCGATTGTGCAAGCTGAGCGACCCTTGTTAGTATTATACCCTCACGGCGGTTAAAAAAGGGACAAAGAATGCAGACAACCAACGCCAAACTGGATGAACTCGACCGAGCGATTTTAAAAACGCTGATGGCGGATGCGAAAACCCCCTACGCCGAGATGGCAAAGCAATTTAATGTCAGCCCAGCCACGATTCACGTGCGCATCGAAAAGATGAAAGCCGCCGAGGTGATTGAAGGGACAGAAGTGATCGTCAATACCAAGAAACTTGGCTATGACGTGTGCTGTTTTATCGGCATTAATCTCAATGCGGCGCGCGATTATCACTCGGCGCTGCAAAAGCTCAACGCCCTTGACGAGGTGGTGGAGGCTTACTACACCACCGGCGCGTACAACATTTTCGTCAAACTGATGTGCAAATCGATTGAAGAGCTGCAATATGTACTGATCGACAAACTGCAAGCGATAGACGAAGTGCAGTCCACCGAAACCCTCATCTCACTGCAAAATCCGATCAATCGCAACGTCAACCCTTAACGCTGCCGTTCAGCAAAAAACAAGGCCAGCACTGTGGCTGGCCTTGTATCAACTATTCGCGCTTTATTGATTTACGCGGCAATACCGCAATGACGCAGCAAAGCATCAATTTGTGGTTCACGACCACGGAAGCGTTTAAACAACTCCATCGGCTCTTCGCTGCCGCCCATCTCAAGAATGTTGTGCAGGAAGCTTTGCCCCGTTTCAGAGTTGAAAATGCCTTCTTCTTCAAAACGTGAGAAACGCATCGGAAGAGAGCACTTCAGCCCACAGATAGCTGTAGTAACCCGCGCTGTAACCACCGGCGAAAATATGACCGAAGCTGTGGGAGAAGCGAGCCCACTCCACCGCTGGCAGCACCGCCACCTTCTGTTTCACTTGCGCCAGCGTGTCCAGTACTCGCGGGCCGACTTCCGGATCGAACTCAGTGTGCAGGGTGAAATCGAACAAACCAAACTCAAGCTGGCGCAAAATCCCCATCGCCGACTGGAAGTTCTTCGCCGCCAACATTTTCTCTAGCATCGCTTTAGGCAGCGGTTCGCCCGTTTCATAGTGGCCTGAGATAAACGCCAGCGCTTCTTCTTCCCAGCACCAGTTTTCGAGGAACTGGCTTGGCAGCTCAACCGCATCCCAAGGCACACCATTAATGCCAGAAACCGCGCCGGTACTTACTTGGGTCAACATGTGATGGATGCCGTGACCGAATTCGTGGAACAGCGTGACCACTTCATCGTGAGTAAACAGCGCGGGTTTGTCGCCGATCGGACGGTTGAAGTTACACGTCAGATACGCCACCGGCGTTTGCAGCTCGCCTTGCGCGTTAATACGGCGTACTCGACATTCATCCATCCACGCGCCGCCACGTTTGTGTTCACGCGCGTAGAGATCAAGGTAGAAACTGCCGCGCAACGTACCTTGCGCATCGAAAATATCGAAAAAACGCACCGATTCGTGCCAAACATCGACGCCCTGACGCTCTTGCACACTCATGCCAAACACGCGCTTGAGCACTTCAAACAGGCCACTGACGGCTTTGGACTCAGGGAAATAAGGGCGCAGCTCTTCATCAGAAATTTGGAACAGATGCTGCTTTTGCTTTTCGCTGTAGTAAGCGATGTCCCACACGTTGAGCTCGGACACCCCAAACTCTTGCTCAGCAAACTGACGCAGTTCTTCGACTTCGCGCTCACCTTGCGGCTTAGCTTTGGTGGCCAAATCATTCAAAAAGCCAAGCACTTGCGCTGGGCTCTCGGCCATTTTGGTCGCGAGCGATTTTTCGCTGTAAGTGTTAAAACCCAGCATACGGGCAATTTCATAGCGCAGTTTTAACTGCTCATTGATGATTTCCGTGTTGTCCCACTTACCCGCGTTTCGGGCCGCGATCAGAGGCACGCGTCACATACGCTTCGTAAACTTCACGGCGCAGCGCTTGGTTGTCACAGTAAGTCATCACTGGCAGATACGACGGTACGTCGAGTGTCAGCAGATAGCCATCCAACTCTTTGGCTTCTGCCGCCGCTTTGGCTGCCGCCAACGCGGATTCAGGCATGCCTGCCAGCTCTTTTTCATCCGTGATGTGCTTGGTCCAGCCCATGGTGGCATCAAGGGTGTTATTGGAGAATTTCGAGCTCAGCTCCGACATGCGTTTGCTGATCTCGCCGTAGCGATGCTGCTCGTCCGCAGGCAAGCCGATGCCCGACAACTCAAAATCACGCAGTGAATCGGTGATGGTTTTCTTCTGCGCTTGCGTCAGTTTTTGATACTCATCGCTGGCTTTGATGGTTTTGTAAGCTTCAAACAGGCCTTTGTGCTGACCGACCCAAGTGCCGTACTCAGACAACATCGGCAAGCAGCTTTCATAGGCATCACGCAGCTCATCGCTGTTCACCACCGAGTTCATATGACTGACGGGTGACCAAATACGGCTCAGGCGATCATCCACTTCCTCAATCGGCGCAATCACGCTTTCCCAGCACGGGTTGCTGTTGTCCGCCAGCACTTGGTCAATCTTGGCGCGGCAATCGGCAATCGCCTGCTCGACCGCAGGTTTCACATGTTCAGGTTTGATTTGAGAAAACGGAGGCAGATCGGTAAATGTAAGCAGTGGATTCGACATATAAATTCCTTTTGTTTGGCTCATAGGCGTGATTTGGGCAGCTGCGCTTCCAACGGGCTGCGCGCTTCCATCGGCTGTTTTTCAGCCAACGGCGGTAATACGTACTGCATTATGACACTACATATGAGCAACAGGTTCAAATTTCAATACTGTGGAGCAATTTTGTCCAAGCTTAGGCTGAGAGATCCATCAACATCCGCATCACTTGCGTATATAATCACCCTATTCATCCCAGACCACACTCTGCCAAGAGTGTTACGAGAGTGTATTTTGCTGAGTTACCGCCACAGTTTTCACGCTGGCAATCACGCCGACGTGGTAAAGCATATTGTTCAGAGTTTGATTCTGGACGCCTTAAAACAAAAAGACAAACCCTTCGTCTATCACGACACCCATTCCGGCGTGGGTCGCTACGATCTGACGCATGAATGGTCGGAAAAGACAGGCGAATACAAACAAGGCATCGCACGAATTTGGGAGCAAAATAATCTTCCTGAAGATCTCAAAAGCTACCTCGATGCCATCAAGGCACTGAATAACGGCGACAACTTACGTTACTATCCTGGTTCGCCACGCGTGGCGCGTGCTCAGTTGCGCTCGCAAGATCGCATGGTTCTGACGGAGCTCCATCCAAGCGATTACCCGCTCTTGGAACAAGAGTTTCACCGTGATCACCAAGTGAGTATCTACAAAGAAGATGGCTTTTCACGCCTTAAAGCCAGCCTGCCGCCACAAGAGCGCCGCGGTTTGGTGCTGATTGATCCGCCTTACGAGTTAGCCAAAGAGTACCGTGATGTGGTGCAAGCGATTTACCAAAGCCACAAACGTTGGGCAACGGGCATCTACGCAATTTGGTATCCGGTGGTCAATCGCTGCGACATCGATGACATGCTGGAAGGGCTTGAAGGGCTCGGCATTCGCAAAATCTTACAAATTGAGCTCGGCGTGTCACCCGACACCAACGAGCGCGGCATGACAGCATCCGGCATGATCGTGATAAACCCACCGTGGAAGCTGGAAAGCCAGATGCAAGAGATTCTGCCGTTTCTGCAACAAGCGATCGCGCCAGCGACAGGCCACTGGAAAGTCGAGTGGGTGGTGCCGGAATAACGGCTGAGCACTCCTCTCTCAGCGCAGCGCCTTAACCGCTGCGCTTTTTTTTCACCCAACATCGCCACTTAATCTGCCTAATATTCCTTGAGCGCGAGCTTTTCTAACCCTCTCATCGCTATTTGTCATAAGCATCGTCACTTTTTCCCATTAAGCAAATTGCTAGACTCGTTTTATGATAGGGGAAAGCGGTGGCATTGACTTCACAACGCGCCACCCCAATCTATGTTGGGCACTCAAAAAATCAATAAGATCTTGGAGAAAGTAATGGCAACGCATTTTGACTATATCTGTATCGGTGGTGGTAGTGGCGGTATCGCATCGGCCAACCGTGCAGCCATGTATGGCGCGAAAGTGGCGCTGATCGAAGCGAAAGACCTCGGCGGCACCTGTGTCAACGTCGGTTGTGTACCGAAAAAAGTGATGTGGCATGGCGCGCAAATCGCCGAAGCGATGAGCCTTTACGCTCCAGATTACGGCTTCGATGTGGACGTAAAAGGCTTCGACTGGAGCAAACTGGTGGAAAGCCGCCAAGCGTACATTGGTCGTATCCACCAATCTTACGATCGCGTGCTCGGCAACAACAAAGTCAACGTGATTAAAGGCTTCGCGAAATTCATCGATGCGAAAACCGTGGAAGTGAACGGTGAACACTACACCGCGGATCACATCTTGATTGCCGTGGGCGGTCGCCCGACCATTCCAAACATTCCGGGTGCGGAATACGGCATCGATTCCAACGGCTTCTTCGACCTTGCTGAGCAGCCCAAACGTGTTGCTGTGGTCGGCGCGGGTTACATCGCGGTAGAAATCGCTGGCGTACTCAATGCACTTGGCACCGAAACTCACCTGTTTCTGCCGTAAAGAATCGCCACTGCGCAGCTTCGACCCAATGATCATCGACACTTTAGTGGAAGTGATGGCGGCAGAAGGCCCAACACTGCACACCCATAGCGTGCCAAAAGAGGTGGTCAAAGAAGCCGATGGCAGCCTAACGCTGCACCTTGAAAACGGTGCCAGCCACAACGTTGATCAGCTTATCTGGGCAATTGGCCGTCACCCAGCGACTGACGCCATCAACCTCAGCGCAACCGGCGTGGCAACCAACGAGCGCGGCTACATTAAAGTCGATGAGTTCCAAGCCACCAACATTGCTGGCATTTACTGCGTGGGCGACATTATGGAAGGCGGTATCGAGCTGACACCCGTTGCGGTGAAAGCGGGTCGTCAGCTTTCTGAGCGTCTGTTCAACAACAAGCCCAACGCGAAAATGGATTACGATTTGGTGCCAACCGTGGTGTTCAGCCACCCACCAATCGGCACCATCGGCCTGACCGAACCAGAAGCAATCGCTAAATATGGCGAAGAGAACGTAAAAGTGTACCAATCTGGCTTTACCGCAATGTACACCGCGGTGACGCAACACCGTCAGCCATGCAAGATGAAACTGGTATGCGCAGGCGAAGATGAGAAAGTGGTTGGCCTACACGGCATCGGTTTCGCGGTAGACGAAATGATCCAAGGCTTCGGCGTGGCGATGAAGATGGGCGCCACCAAAGCCGATTTCGACTCAGTTGTGGCTATCCACCCAACGGGCTCTGAAGAGTTCGTTACTATGCGCTAAGGCGCCCCAAAAACATAACCGCGGGCAAACTTACCTGCCCGCGGTCATTTGCTTCCACCTCACAACCACAAGGTCATTCTTGCTGGATCGGTGCTTCTAAACCATAAGATTCATAGATACGAGTGACTTCTCCTGAGCGTCGCATCTCCAATAAAATCGCTTCTAATTGATCTATGTATTGATAATTCGCAGAGCGCTTAGGGACACTAAAAAACCGCCCATTCAGCGACACGTCTTTGTAGGCGATTTTTCTCAACTCCGGATCGCTGTCAAACACCTCCAAACCATGCTGCTCTGAAGTGATAACCAGATCCAACCGACCCGCCTTGAGCATATTTATCAATTGATCACCCTTGGTGACAAAGTTTGTGCGCAACTTATCCACGTTTTGATTAAATTGCGAACTGTAGAAACTGCCATTGAGCGCACCAATCACATACCCTTTACTGACGATTTCATCAAAATCTTGCGCATCGATATCAGAGTCTTTACGAGTGAAGTAAAACACTTCTCTTTTTCCATAGCCCATCAAAAGAGGGTGTAAGTACGCCTCACGCTCTTCATTCATCGAATGCAAAGGGATGATGTCAACACCACCTTGTGGAGCAACACCAATGGTTCTCGCCCAAGGCGCTTTGGTCCATTCGATTTGATGACCCATTTTACCAATGGCTTGGGTGATCACGTCTCCACCCGGTCCTTTGCACTGACCCTCTTCGTAATAAAGAAAAGGGAGCCTGTCTCGACAATGTCCTTGCCAAGTGACACTGGCCCACAGTGGTGTCGAAAAAAATAAACCTAACCACCCCAACAGCAATAATTTAACGGTTCGACTCATGCTAATTCCTCCAGTTGGTCACAGGTAAACGCACGACAACACGTAAACAACCCCCTTTGGCGATGCAAAGCCATGCGTACTCAATTCACACAAACGCAGAATCCATCACTGGGCTTGGTTTATGTGTTTGCTACTCCTTCATAAGTTTTGCCCAAGTTTCATAAAGTGCAAAGGCGGGTAACCAGTCTGCTTTTTGAAAAAGGCGATAAAGGCGCTGTCTGAGGCAAACTCCAGCCAATACGCCACATCGGTGACACACAGGCCTGACGAAAGCAGTTCGATTGATTTGAGCAAGCGCCACTGCTGGCGCCACTCTTGATACGACATGCCCGTGTCGCTTTGAAACATTCGTGTGACGGTTTTGCTACTCAGGCCAACACGCTCGGCCAACTCAGCTGCGGAGGGCGCTAAAAAAGTCTCTTGGGTCATCGCAGCGCGAAACGGTTGTAACCGGGCATCTTGCGGCAAGGGGAGCTGGAAAAAGTGGCGTTTGGCGCTCGCGAACTCTTCCCAAAACAGCGCGACGGTATTGCGCATCTCTGCTTCTGCTTTGTCCCACGGCCAAAACGCCATGCGTTCAATCAACGCTTGTAATAGTGGGTTAACATCGATCATCACCAACTCCGCCGGCGCCGTGAACTGGCGACAATCAAAATAGAGCGAGCGATAGGCCACCACATTGGTCATCACCGCGCGATGAGATAGGTTGGGCGGGATCCACACGGCTTTGGTCGGCGGCAAAGTACAGAGCGAATGGTCCAGTATAAAAGTCATGCAGCCTTTCGGCGCGTAAAGCAACTGCCCTTTGCTGTGTTGATGCATGCCGGAATCGTGCTGGCCGATCTCAGAGGCGATCCCAATAACGCTGGCGGGCAACGCATCGGCGTCAAATTGGGTTGCTGGGGTAATCACTGCCATAATGTCTCTTACCATCCCTATTCACATCCAGCCATCTTCACCTGTCCGAATGTTGATGTTTTCATTCTTAATGTCGTTAACTTACCCAATATCATGGCAGATATACTCACCGCGAACAAAACAAAGGTGAGAATCGCAATGAAAGCAAAACCCTCTCTTGGCTTAATGGTCGTGATGCTGATGTTTCCGCAAATTGTCGAAACCATTTACAGCCCCGCCTTAGGCTCGATTGCACGGACATTTAGCGTCTCTTACGCGCAAGCGGCGCAAACTCTCTCGATCTATTTTGGCGCGTTTGCACTGGGCGTCGCGGTGTGGGGCATTTTGGCTGATCAATGGGGAAGACGCCCCACCATGTTACTGGGCTTGTTGATCTACGCTGCCAGTGCGTTTACCGCGATGTACACCGACAGCTTTACCGTTTTAATGTTGGCGCGCGCTTGCAGTGCGTTTGGTATCGCTGTCGGCTCGGTCGTGACCCAAACGATGTTGCGTGATTGTTTTACTGGCGCGGAGCTTGGCAAAGTCTTCAGCTTAATGGGCTTAGGGATATCCATCAGCCCGGTGATCGGCATGTTTAGCGGCGGGCAACTCGCCCAGCTTGGCGGCCATGCGGCGGTCTTTCTGGCTCTGTTTGTCTTGGCGCTTGCCTTGCTGTTCTACAACTTCGTCAAATTGCCAGAAACCCAGCAAAGCAAACATCCCCTTGAACTGGGTGCATTGAGCCAGCGTATGGTCAAAGATGCGCACATCTGGCGTTCGGCCTTATTGGTGGCGCTGTATAACATTGCCCTGTTCTCTTACTACCAACTCGGCGCTTTTGCATTTGCCACGCTCGGTTACTCCGCCGAACAGTTCGGCTACAGCGGTCTCGTGCTTGGGCTCGGCTCATTACTTGGGAGCTACGTGAATAAAGGCTTGTTGGCCAAAAACATGCCACAGCAGAGCTTATTGAAAGCCGCGTCACTGCTTTTGACGCTCGGCGCTATCGCTGTTTACGCGTTACAGGCGTCGATCTGGTTTGTCGCCCCGATGCTGTTGGTGGTGATGGCGTTTGGCATAGCCATTCCGAATGTGCTGAGTATGGCGTTACCACAATACAAAACGCAGGCAGGCAGTGCTGGCGCGCTATTTGGCTTGATGTATTACCTGTTGATCGGCGCTGGCTTAGCCATCGCGGCGCTCGTCGGCCACCTTGGCTGGGTGCTTATCACGTGCGGCTGCGCCACTGTACTGCTGACTCTATCGGGTAAAACGAAGGGCTAACTCCGCCAATATACAAAAGGCCATCAAACGATGGCCTTTTGCGTTATGGCGCACTATTTTTTACTTCACCGCGCGAACCAGTTCGGCGATGCCGTCCCAGTCGCCGTTGTCCATCATGGCGGTTGGCACCATCCACGTGCCACCACAGGCGACAACCGATTTCAGCGCAAGGTAATCTGCCACATTGGATGGGCTGACGCCACCAGTTGGCATAAATTCCACAGGGTAAACCGCGGTTAGTGCCTTAAGCATGTTGACACCGCCTGATGGCTCTGCTGGGAAGAACTTCAGGGTACGCAGCCCCATTTCCATCGCTTGTTCCACTAGGCTTGGGTTGTTAACGCCCGGTACGATGGTCACACCGCGCTGCTGACAGTATTTCACTGTGGTTGGGTTAAAGCCGGGACTGACAATAAAATCCACCCCCGCTTCGATGGCAATGTCCACTTGCTCCGTGGTCAGCACCGTACCTGCGCCAATCAGCAAATCAGGGTACGCTTCACGCATCAGACGAATCGATTCTGCCGCCGCCTCGGTGCGGAATGTCACTTCTGCACAGGGTAAACCGTTTTCTACCAACACTTTCGCGAGTGGCAAGGCGTGTGCTACATCGTTGATAGCGATAACTGGGACGATTTTGATCTCTCTTAATCGTTGTTCAAGTGTTTTCATCAATCACCTCTAAAGAATAAAGCTCAATGTTGCAACGATAATAAAGGCGATACCACCAAGTAACGTTTCCATTACCGTCCAAGTTTTTAAAGTGGTTTTCTCGTCCATTTCCATCAAGCGGGAAACCAACCAGAAACCGGAGTCGTTAAAGTGAGACAGCACCGTCGCGCCACCAGCAATGGCGATCACGATAAAGCACAGATCCAGTTCGCTCAAGCCTGTTGTTGCCGCGACCACAGGCGCAATCAGTGCCGCCGTCGTCGTTAGCGCCACAGTGGCCGAACCCTGCGCGACGCGCAAGCAAGTGGAGATGACAAACGCGGCCACAATCACCGGCATGCCAGTATCGGTCAGCACGTTGGCCAGCGCATCACCAATACCACTGGCGCGCAACACACCGCCAAACATGCCGCCCGCGCCTGTCACGAGGATCACACCACAAATCGGCGCGAGTGAATCGCCGCACAGCTTTTCCAACTTCGCCATGCCGTAATCTTTGGCAAACGCCAACAGACACACCACCAAGGTGATGAGCAGCGCCACCGGCGTTTTACCCAGCATGCGTAAAAACGCCACCAAGGGTGTTTTACCGTCGATAACGCCCGCCACTGCTAAGGTGTTAAGCACCGTATCGAGACAGATGAGCAGCACCGGCAGCACCAGCAGCGTCATCACGGTAGCAAATTTTGGCATGTGCTTTTCGTCTAGGATGGTGTCGCTATTGAAAAAGGCTTTTGACAGCGGAATGTCGAATTTTTTGCCAGCATATAGACCAAACAAGTAGGCACCAAGATACCAAGTCGGAATCGCGACCAAGATCCCAACCACCAGCAACAGGCCGATGTTGGCACCTAAAAATTCCGCCGCCGCCACTGGGCCTGGATGTGGAGGAACAAAGGCGTGCATCACCGCAAATGCGCCCGCAGAGGGCAAGGCATATTTCAGCGGTGAGCCGCCAAAGCGTTTGGCCACGCTGAAGATGATCGGCATCATCACCACAAGGCCAGCGTCAAAAAAGATCGGGAAACCAAACAGCAGCGAAGCAACCCCCAGTGCAAGCGGCGCACGCTCTTTGCCAAAGCGACCGATCATGGTGTCGGCCAGCACTTTCGCCCCGCCAGTCACTTCCAAAATTTTGCCAATCATGGCGCCAAGGCCAACAAGCAGCGCCACAGAGGCCAGTGTGCCACCAAAGCCTCCCAGCATGGTGGGCACTACTTTGTCTGCCGTGACGCCAGTGGCGATGGCTGTCGCCAAACTGACGGTAATCAGAGAGACAAAAGCGTGCACTCTGAGTTTGATGATAAGGAGAAGCAAGGCGGCAATCGCCAGCGCTGCAACGGTTAAAAGATACGTAGGATCAGGGGTTTGGGCTAGCTGTTCCATAGGTTCACCTTTACGAATTATAGTTTGTGTTGTGGTTCACATTTATTGAAGTTACCGGTAACATGTTACCGATAACATGAATAAGATAAACCCATATTTCCAAGTGAATTTCAATTTTGAGATCACGCGCAAGTTTAGTTATGAGGGCAAATTATGGCGGGTAGTAGTGTCATTGTGATGGGTGTCTGCGCGAGCGGTAAAACCACCATCGGTGAGCTTTTGGCGAAAAAACTGGGGCGTAAATTCATTGACGGCGACGATCTTCATCCTCGCGCTAACATTCAGAAAATGGCCTCTGGCCAGCCGCTGAATGACGATGACCGCACGCCATGGCTGGAGCGCATTCGTGATGCGGCGTATAGCTTAGAGAGCAAAAATGAACACGGCGTGATTGTCTGCTCGGCGCTGAAAAAGTGTTACCGCGACCAGATCCGCGATGGCAACCGTAACGTGACGTTTCTGTTTCTCGACGGCGATAAGGCGCTGATTTTAGAACGTATGCGCCAGCGCCAAGGCCACTTCATGAAAGAGAACATGGTCAACAGCCAGTTTACCACCTTAGAGCGTCCGGACGATGAGCCGCAAACCCTGATTGTTTCTATCGACGCGCCCATCGAACAGGTGGTGGAAGAAGCCGCCGCCGCATTGATCGCACAAAGCGAGGTTGCCTTATGACTCATCCGGTTATTCTTGCGGTCACCGAACGCCTCTCAAAGCGCAGCGCGCAAAGCCGCGCGGCATTTTTAGCCCGCACCGCGCAACAGGCGCAACATGGCAAAGCGCGCGCTCATCTATCTTGCGGCAATTTGGCCCACGCGGTCGCGGCGTCTTGCTCGGCCGAAAAGCAGAGCATTCTCAACTTCACCCACGCTAACATCGCCATCATCAACGCTTACAACGACATGTTGAGCGCGCATCAGCCTTATCAATTCTATCCCGCGCAAATCAAAGCCGCGCTGGCTCCATACGGCCACACGGCGCAAGTAGCGGGCGGCGTGCCTGCAATGTGCGATGGCGTGACCCAAGGCCAGCCGGGGATGGACTTGTCGCTCTTTTCGCGCGATCTGATTGCACAATCCACAGCCCTCTCTTTGAGCCACAATGTGTTTGACGCCACGCTGCTACTCGGCATATGCGACAAAATTGCCCCCGGACAACTGATGGGCGCACTGTCTTACGCACACTTGCCTACCGCGTTTGTGCCAGCGGGGCTCATGGCAACGGGCATCAGCAATGAAGAAAAAGTCGATATTCGCCAAAAATACGCCGCGGGTGACGTGGGCAAAGAGGCGCTGCTCGATATGGAGTGTCGCGCCTATCATTCCGTCGGCACCTGTACCTTCTATGGCACCGCCAACACCAACCAGTTAGTGTTTGAGGCGATGGGTTTGATGCTGCCCGGCTCCGCCTTTGTTCACCCGCACAGCGCGCTGCGCAAGGCGCTGACAGAACACGCCGCGCTGAAAATCGCCGCCATGACTTCGGGCTCTTCCCACTATCGCCCGCTGGCTGAAGTGGTCACTGAAAAAAGCCTGATCAACGGCATTGTCGCTCTGCTCGCCTCGGGCGGTAGCACCAACCACACCATTCACATGTTGGCCGTGGCGCGCGCTGCCGGATTGGCGCTGACGTGGCAGGACATCAGTGATTTGTCAGACGTGGTGCCACTGCTAGCACGCGTATACCCGAACGGCCCCGCTGACATGAACGCCTTCCAACAAGCGGGGGGCGTGCCTGCGCTGCTGCATCGACTCAATGAGTCGGCTCTGTTGCATCGTGACGTCAAGCCAGTATTTGGCGAGTTCGACGACCAAATGAGCCTACCAAACCTCGTCGACGGTAAGCTTGTTTGGACACCATGTGAGGGTACGTTCGATAGCCATGTGATCGCCGACAAAGGCTGCGTTTTCCAGTCTACAGGCGGTACAAAAGTGCTGACTGGCAATTTGGGCAAAGCGGTGGTGAAAGTCTCTGCGGTGAAAGAAGAGCAGCGGGTGATTGAAGCGCCAGCGCTGGTGTTCCAGTGCCAGCATGAGGTGGAAGCGGCTTATAAGCGCGGTGAGCTCAACCGAGATTGCATCGTGGTGGTGACGCACAATGGCCCAGCCGCCAATGGCATGCCAGAGCTGCACAAGCTGATGCCGATTCTTGGCAATGTGCAAAAGGCGGGCTTTAAAGTGGCGCTGGTGACCGACGGCCGTTTGTCTGGCGCTTCAGGTAAAATCCCATCGGCCATTCATGTCTCTCCAGAGGCGATTCGTGGCGGCGCGATTGGCTTAGTGCGTAATGGTGATGTG
This sequence comes from Vibrio cidicii, assembly GCF_009763805.1. NCBI lineage: Bacteria > Pseudomonadati > Pseudomonadota > Gammaproteobacteria > Vibrionales > Vibrionaceae > Vibrio > Vibrio cidicii. Next base: position 2,754,831 of record NZ_CP046804.1, read on the forward strand.
ATTCGTGTGGACTGCCAGACAGGCGAGTTAAACAACCTCAGCGACACCACAGGTCGCTGCGTGCTTGAAATCGATACCGAGGCAAGCCAGCAAACTTGGGGACGCCATCTGTTCAGCACCCTTCGCCAATCGGTTTCCAGCGCCGATCAAGGGGCGAGTTTTATCGTCTGATCAACAAGGGCGCGTTCATCGCGCCCTTGGTTTTAATCACATCGACCGAGTTACACACTCTCGCCAGCGGTAATTTTGTAGCCCATATCCACCACGCTTTGCTCGGGCTGCTCTCCGCGCAAACGCGCCAACAGCAGCTCGGCACTTTTCTCACCAATTTGAAAACGTGGCGTATCGACACTGGTCAGCTTCGGGCTGATGGTTTGGCCGATATCGAGCGCGTTATACCCGACCACCGCCAACTGCGCAGGCACGGCAATACCGCGCTGCTGAGCCACCAGCAGCGTGCCGATGGCAATGTCGTCGTTGGTACAAAACACCCCATCGAGCGCCGGCATAATGGCCAGCGCGCGTTGCAGCAACTCATCGGCGAGAGAAAAGCTGGAGTGATCGCCCGTGAGAACGTGTTGCGGAGTCAAGCCCGCTTCAAGCATGGCGCGATCATAACCTTGCATGCGCAGCTTAGTGCGCGTGTCTAAACGCGCGCCAAAATAGGCGATGTGCCGCTTACCCGAGGCAATCATGCGCTTCACCACCTGATACGACGCCTCAATGTGATCCAACCCGACCGCCATATCAATCGGTTGGCTCGGCAGCTCCATGGTTTCCACCACGGGAATGCCGGCGTTTTTGATCATCTGCAAGGTACGCTCGGTGTGGTGGCTCTCGGTCAAAATCAGCCCATCCACCTGATAAGAGAGCAGCGAGGCAATTTTGCGCTCTTCCTCTAACTCGTCATAGCTAAAGTGGGCCAACAGCGTCTCGTAGCCGTGCGCTTTGGTGACGGTTTCAATTCCTTGCACAAAAGAGGCAAAAATCTGGTTGGACAAAGAGGGCAGCAGAATGCCAATTGCGCGGCTGGACGATTTGGACAGCATCGCTGGAGCACGGTTTTCGATGTAACCGAGCTCCTCAATCACCGCGACAATTTTCTCGCGGGTCTTTTCCGCGACCGACTGCGGATTGCGCAGATAGCGCGAAACGGTCATTTTGGTCACGCCCACTTGGTCGGCGACATCTTGTAACGTCGTGCGTGCTTTTTTGCTGCTGGGCGCGGCAGAGGTATGTTGAGGCATAAAACGTTTTTTATCAGTAATGTTACGTGTAACATTATGACCCGTCTGCGTCACAGGCACAACCAGTCGACACGGCTAAAAGCCGACTAAGGTGATCTTACCTTGCGCCATTTGCTGCAACTGGCAGGAAAAATCGACCCGCTTGTCGGCTTCCTTGTTAAACAGCACTTTGAGTTTATCAAACGCTTGCGGCGCAAAACTGACGCTTTTGAGCCGCAGACTTTTGCGCGTCAAGCTGTCGAGAAACGCCAACGAGGATTTATCCAGCACCCGCTGGCAGGTGTCGAGTATCGCTTTACTGACCATCTTTTTGTGCACCGCTTGGCTTAGCTGCTCGGGCGAAATATGCGGATTGGCCGACGCCAACACGCACACCGCGTAAATATCAAGCACGGCTACGGCGCGCGGTTTTTGCGTTTCCCCATCTTCGTAAATGGCGATCAGACACGGCACCTTGCTGTCATCAAACTGCTGCAAGCGAATATTGGTCAGTTCAATCTCGCTGTGCACCACCTTTTTCAGCAGCTTTTCCAGTTGGCTGAGTTTGGGAAGCGCCAGCTCTTTTTGCACTTCCACCAACGCATCCAGCGCCTTTTCACTCTCTTCCGCCCCTTGCACTAAAGGCAGCAGTTTGCGGTGCAGCGCTTCATCATCAAACGGTTTGCTCAACACAAAACTGGCACCGGCGGCTTTGGCCTGAGCGATTTGCGCCTCATCATCCACAGTGGTGATCATGGCGATTTTGATCTGCGGGTAGCGCTGCGACACCGTTTCCACCAGCGCCAAGCCCGTCATATCCGGCATGTGCCAGTCGGTCAGCACTATGTCTGGCTGCCACTGCTCGATCGTCTCCAGCGCTTGTGTCGCGCTGTTGGTCTTTTCAATCGACAAGCGACGATAACCAAAACTTTGCAGCGCTTTGCGCACAATCTCTAACGTTGCCCTGCTGTCATCGACTATCAGTATCTTCACCTTACCGCCAGCTCCACTGCGAAAACTGTTTAAATTATAGGCACAAAAATCGCTAGCATCTAAACTTAGCCATACCACTAGTCATAAAGTTGATTATCTATGTCTTTGGAATTGCTGCTAAATGAACTTAGCCCCGATCTGTTGATGACCCTCGCCATCAATCTCGGCTTGCTGATCTTGCTGCTGTGGTTTGTCATTCTCTGGCTGATGCTGCGCGAGTTTCGCCAAGCGCTTGGCTCCTCAGCCAAGGGTGGCGCACTCAGTCAATCGGCTCAAGCACTGTGCGAAGAGTCGGTCAATCACGCGCTCAACTACAGCAATGAAAACCGCGAAACCTTAAATGCGCTGGTGCAAATCCAACAGGCTTTGGAACAACAGGTCGCTGAGATCCGCGCCGCAAGCAGCGGTCACAGCCGTGAAGAGCAAGCCTCGATTGAGCTGCTCAATCAGAAACTGTCCAAATCGCACCAACTCATCCGCAAGCTGAAAGGCGATCTGGATAAAAGTACCCGCGGGCTACGTAAAGCCAAAAATATCCTGCTGGAGCAGAATGATACCGTCGCCGGGCTACGCCAGCAGAAAGAAGCGATCGAAAAGCAGTTTGAGCAGCTTGAGCGTGAATACATAATGATCAGCGAAAGCGGCGGATTTCAGGACATAGAGCAGAACTTTGCCAAAGAGAAAGAGCAACTTTTGGCCACCATTGAAAACTATAAGCGCCAGTTAGCCAACCAGACGGCTTCAGCGCCGCAAGCGTCGGAGCTGAATGAGCTCAAGCAGCAATTGGCCGCCAGCCAAAAACAGTTGCTGCATTTAGGGCGAGAGAAAGCTTTTATCGAGAAGAAGTATTTGGAGCTCAGTGCTTCTCAGTCATCGGATGGCAATTAAGCGCCAAACTTGCCACAGTCAGCGATTAACACCATGATTATTTTATGAGAATGCTATCTCATAAATAAGAAAAATATCACATATATTACAAATTTCTTATAGACTTACGGCGAATTAAACAAGAATTAGAAACGTACAGTGCAGTTAGGTTCCAGTACCACGCAGGTTTTCTATCACCTGCTGGATCTCGATGACAATCAGAAACAAGACTTTCTTCAAAAGCTCAAACAGAGTTCGCTTGAGTTGTATCAGAGCGTCATGCCTTTGCTCGAAGCCGACGGACAAGAGCCTTTCACGCAATTGCTGGGGTTTCACGCTCAGCAAGCAACCCACGCAACGCTGGATCTCTCCGGTCACCTGATCGACAAATACCAGCTCACTCACGAGCTCGGTCGTGGCGGAATGGGAGTGGTATACGCGGCGTATCGCGCCGATCAAACCTTCGAGCAGCAACTGGCGATCAAGTTCATTCAACCGACCTTAAGCAACATTTTGGGCACTCGGGCGCTGTTTGATGAAGCGCAGCTTTTGGCGCGACTCAATCACCCGTGCATCGCCAAGGTGTTTGATGGCGGCATGCATCAGGATTCGGTTTATATTGTGATGGAGCGGGTCGAAGGGGTGACGCTTGAGCGCTTTTTGCAGCACAACTCGCTTAGCAAGGCGCAAAAACTGACCCTGTTTCGCCACATCTGCCAAGCCATTGAGCATGCCCATCAAAATCAGGTTCTGCACGCCGATTTAAAGCCGGAAAACATTCTCATCGATAAAGACCAGCGGCCTAAGCTGCTCGATTTTAACTTAACGCAAAAAGTGCATTCTCCGGCCTGCGGCGAAGGGCAGCTTGGCCTGCTCGCCTACAGCGAACACTACGCCAGCCCAGAGCAGAAAGCGGGCGCATATCTCACCCAGCAAAGCGACCTCTATTCGCTGGGCAAAATTTTGCAGCTGCTTTTCCCCGCACAGCCCAAGCACTCGGATCTCCGTTTAATTGGCGACAAAGCGACCGCGCAGCGCACCGCAGAGCGCTATCTCAGCGTCAGCGAGCTGCGCCACGACATCGAAAATGTGCTGGCGTGCCGCCCCATTTCGCTCAAACTGCATAACCCTTTTTACACCACACGCCGCCTGTTGCAGCGCCGCCCTATCCCTTCACTGTTAATTACCTTGCTGCTGATTTCGGGGGTGAGCTTCACCAGCACCTTAATGGCGAAAAACCGTCAATTGCATCAAGAAAAATTGATCGCTGAAGAGATGATGTACGAAGTGACCAGTTTGATGTTTCACAGCAAGGGCAACGACGCGACGGAGCTGTCGGTCAACGCCATGCTGGAGATGACGCGGCGACGGATTCTCTCCAACCCTGAGATCCCCAAACACATCAAACAGAAGATGCTGCTGGCGATGCTCACTCCGGTGCCGAAAAAACAGAGTGTTGACGCCACCCGCACTGAAACTCAGAAATAAGTAGTACTATGAAACGGATTTTTTCTTTCACTCTGCTGTGGTTGGGCAGCCTTATGGCCCACGCCACGTCGCCCCAAACCGGCTATTTTATCGATGCGCCCGTCACTGGGCTCTATTACAAAACCAGTTCGAACTTGAGTGGTTTAACCCACAAAGGGGCATTTCAATACCAGCCCGGCGATGTGGTGAGTTTTTTCCTCGCTCCCAATGAGCAAGGCTACCTGCTCACCACCCTTTCCGCTCAGGAAGTGATTACGCCAACGCTGGCTAGCACCAAGCCGAGCCGCAGCATCAACCTCACGCGCCTGTTGCTGTCACTCGACAGCACGCCGGAAAATCGCGATGAGATAGTGCTGGTCAGTAGCGTGCTCTCCAACCCTCAATTTCAGCAGCAGTTGCAGCGCATCGATCTCAATTTTCTCGACCACAGTGCCGAGCTTTTGGACCTGCCACTGGTGTCGGTCAAAGAGGCGGTGGCGCACCTAAACCAGAGCCAGCGCTACATTGAGCAGCATTTTATCTCTGACGAGGTGATTTTTTCGCCGCTCAATACCCGTCTGAGCAACATCATGATCAAGAAGAAAGATTGGCGCGGACGCGCTTGCGCGCTGGATGTACGCCATCTCGAACGGCCAGATTACCGCACGCCGATTGGTGCGATGAGCTTTGAAATCACCGCTGAAAGCCTGATCCAATACCCAAGCCTTGGTGATTATTTCAATGGCTGCTTTTTAGACCGAACCCAGCCGTACGCGCAGAAAACGGTTGAGCCGCTGAGTGATTTTGCCCGCTGGCAAGGGGTGATTGGCTGCGCGGCCAAAGGCTGTACTCGCAACGATCTCAATGGTTTTTCTTTGGAAGATTTCGACGACGAAGGGGATTGGAAATATCGCTCCGTGGCGCTCAATTTCGATCCGCAAACCCAACTGATCCTCGGCAAAGTGCAAGGCATGGGGCGTAGCGAACGCGTCCCGCACGCCAATCGCAGCGAAATGATCTGGTTTACTTACCCAGAATCGCTTGGCAACCGCATTGCTTACCAAGGGGTATGGAAAGAGACCGTCTACCAAGAGAGTGATATCAGCGAACGCTGCCTACTGATCGAACAGGGTAAGGTGTTTGCAGGACCAAGTAGCATTGAGCACTGCCCGACAACGCGGCGCAGTTACCCGCAAGAGATTAGCGCGCAATACGCCGATATGTGGTGGCTCAAAAACCCTAATGGCTACGCGCAACTGGCGCAGATGAACATCATGGTGCGCTGGTTTCCCACAGAGTACCCGGCGCAGTACACCACTTGGGAGTATCTGCCCGCAGGGCAAGGATGGGATCAAGGCATTTTGTACCGTTACCAGCAGCAAGTTTCCCCACAACGAGACGGCTCCGACCGGATCGATACCTTTCGCATCTCTGAATTTGTTAAAGTCGCAGGAGAAGCTTCATGAAGACAGCAAGCTCACAACTTACTCAAATTATCCGCCAGTGGCAGGCGGGCGATAAGCAGGCCGAAAGCCAGCTCTATCAGTTTGCCTATTTGCAGTTGCGCCACATTGCCCAGCAAGAGCGCGAGCGCAGTGCAGAGAAATATGGCACTGAGAACCAAGTACTGGCCGACAGCGTCAACAGTACCACCGCTTTAATTCACGATGCCTATTTGAAAATGTCGAACAGCGATCTGAGTGAGATCACCAGCAAGCGGGCCTTTTTCCTCATGGCCGCCAAAGTGATGCGGCAGATTTTGATCGACAACGCGCGTGCGCTACAGGCGCAGAAACGTCAGCAAGTGACGCAATTGCCGCACGAACAGGATGAAAAAATCGAGCAGTTGATCATCATGGACAAGGTACTGGACAACTTCAGCATCCGTTACCCGCGTCAGTCCAACGCACTTAAACTGAAATACCTAATGGGGATGAAAAACGAGGAGATCAGCGAACTGCTCGAGTGCAGCGCCAGCTTGATTGAAAAAGACCTCAAATTCTCCCGCCGCTGGCTGCAATCAAGGATGGCGTAAGGTGATGCGAGCTAAAGCAATTTTCACTGCTGCCGCGTCGTTCGTCGCGCTGGCACTCTGGCAGTGGTTCACCCCAAGTCAAGCGTCATCGCCAGCAGCAGCGACGTTGCTCGCGCAGGCCGCTGACCTCCGCTCTGTGGCAAACAAAACAAGTCCGCCTGGTAACAAGATCGGCCCTACAACACCCGCCCCAGTGACACCGCCAGCGACCATCACCCAACCCATTGAACCGAAACCGCCCACCACGGCGCAACAAGAGCAAGCTTCGCCGGAAGAGGAAGCGAAGGAGCAAGTCGAGCTAACCTTGAGCGCGACACAGACTCTCGCCTCCACTGGCGAGGGCAGTAAAGGCGTGGGCCAGAATCGTCCACCCGAAATCATTGCCACTGTGCAGCAGGCGCTGCAAAGTCAGATAGCAGGCTGGGATCTCGACCAAGGCGCACCACTGCGCTATGCCTTGGCGATTGACGGTCTGTTTCGTGATCCCGACAGCGATGCGCTCAGTACCCGAGTGCAGATCAACGTTCCCGGATTAAAGCTCAGTGCGACCAGCCCATTGACGATCGTCGGCAGCCCAAACCAAGCGGTGAAGTCACCACAACTGCTGATTTCAGCGCGCGATGATCACCACGGAATGGATGACGATGCTTGGGTAACGGCGCGCTTTGATCTGCCGGCGATTGGCGAAACGGGTCACGCCTTTACTCATCCCTTGATTGGCCAAACTTTCTATCGCCTCGTCGCCAGCCAGAACTTTGCTGGCACGCGCTACCCGTACGAAGTGATCTACTGCGAAGCGTGGAAGCTGGTCAATCATCAGGTCTACTTTGCCGCAGCCAGCCAGCGGCGTGCGTGTCCTAATGATGATTCACTGCGCCTGATTGGCGAATTTGAGCAGCAAGACGAGACGCTAATCCTCACCAGCAGCCTGTCGGCTTTTGATGCTCAGCAAACTTGGCTGCTGCGCAAGAGTTACCCCTCCAACATCAAAGCGGGTCTGACCAATCATCTCATCACAGTGCAAGATGGCAACCGGTACGAAACCTACACCATGCTGACTGATAAGCAAGCGATGGAACAGCGGCTCAACGTGCATACCGGGCAAACGCTCTATCAAATGCAGTTTTTTGACTATCTGTTTATTGATGACCTATTTATTGATGATCGGTTTACCGCTGGTCAGACTAACGACCGTGAGCCCAATTACGTTGCGGCGAAAGTCGGCAACTACATTTTTGAACGCCAAGCGACCGACCCCAGCAGCTACCAACGGTTTGATTCCGACCTTAACATTCACGCGGTGCGTGGCAGCTTTGATTGTTCAATCTTGCTGCCCTATTTTGACTTGTCCGTCGTCGCTGGGCGTGGCGGCTACGAAGATATTGTCTCTTACAGCTACAACATCGAGGGCGTGGCCGAGGTGGCCTGCTTTGCTTTTCCATCGGGCGCAGGAAAAACATCACTGGCGATCAATCACGATTACCGCGATGACAACGATTTTATTGAGGGCGAAATCTACAGCTATATTCTTCGCCCCAAAGCGCAGTACGCACACCAGCTGGAAGAGCTAAAAATCAATCTGATTTATCACCACCCCATCAAGCCTTAACGCTGGATCAGAAGTTCCATAGCGCCTGAAGGCCAGTGCTCAAGGTCCAAGTGTCCGCATCCGGTAGCCAAGCTTGGCGCTGCTGCGGCACGCCCTGAGCGTCTTTGATCATGACGTTTTGCGGGTCTGACTCAAAGCGTTTCTCGTAGCCCATCATCACATACCAGGCGAGCGATAGGCCCGGCATAATTCGGTAACTGAGTGAGGCTTCCGCCGAGGTACGAAAACCAAAATCATCAAACTGAACATTGGCAAAACGGCTGTTTTCCGTCACGCTCCACACAGGGATGCCCGCAGTCCAACGGCCGCTCACCCGCCAAGGACTCGCACCGTAGAGATGGCCGCTGTCATAGGCGATACCTGCGTCTAAAAAGATGTCGGTCGATTTCTCTTCCCAAGTGCTGTCTTCACTGAACACCGGATTTACATAGCCATTTTCCCCGCGCAGCGCAAAACGCTTGTAGGTTTGATAGCTAAACGCAGGTCCCGCCACCAAGCGCCAATCGTTTCTGCCATTTGTAATGCAGCAACACCGTGGTTGAAGCCTTGGTGTACTCAAACTGGTTGGTTTGCATCAACTGACCACCTTGATGCCACTCTTCATCGGCAGAGGAGGGAGAAAACGTCGCCAGAGCATCAATGGAAAAATCAAACTGATCATTAATGCGATACAAACCACCGGAATTGAGTACCAGATTGGTGACGGTCACCTCTGACTGAGTCGCCGGGAAGTTTTCCTGATAAGTGATATTTTCCAAACCAAAGGTGAAGTAAGAGTAACCAAACTTGGTCTCTTGCGGCGCTTCTTGCGCAACAACCGAACCACTCAATACCACCAGCCAAGCTAACTGTTTCATTTACCTCTCCCTTTTCTTCGAATTGAGGGGCAGATGGTAGCGAGATGAGCAGGTTTTCCAAGCCAACTAATGATAAAAAAATCAAAATATATTTTACGGTTTTTTTAACCTTTTCCGTGTCTTGCATCTTGAGCTCAAGCCTTTTAAATAGACGCCAATTTTGTCTCTTCTTCCTCGGCTTAATGAAGAAGGGATCGGCATCAGCCATTCCATTGAACAAAAAGAGAATGAAAAGGGATCTCAGATGAAAAAGGTAAGTTTGCTGGCAGCGTCAGTGGCCATCGCTTTAACAGGTTGTGGTGGTTCAGACAGTGGTTCGGATTCAAACAGCAATGTGGCTCCTGGCGGAGTGGTCATCACTGGTTTTGATGGTTACTTTAACCAGGCGGTGGTGTTTCTTGATCAAAACAACAACGGCAAACTGGATATCGGTACCGATACCCTTTTCGGCCTCACCGATGAGCAAGGTCGCAAAGAGATCCCTGCAGGTACGCAAGGTGTCTTGGCACTGCAAACGCTGACTCCGGGCGGTGCAGTACAAACTGCGCTGACCAACCACGACGCGGCCACTTACGCGGGTAAATACACCATCGACATGGACCACCCAACGCAAGCAATGGCGCATGAAGTGGTTCTGCGCGCTCCTGCGTCTTCTAGTGTGATCTCTCCACTCACCGACTTGGTGGCGATTGAAATGGCAGCAGGGGCCAGTGAGCAAGAGGCCGTTGCGAAAGTGAGCACGGCGCTTGGCGGCACTGATGCGCAGCCAATCAAACCGCTGAGCAATTTCATCGACGGTAGCGACAAAAACGCCAACCTACACAAAACGGCACAGATCCTAACCGAATCTAAAGCCGCTAACCCAAGCAGTTACGACAAAAAAGCCGTCCAATTTGCTGAAGAAGCCGGCAAAATCGTCGCAACATTGACCACTGAGCAAGTCAACGAGGTCAACTACAAACCGGTAATTAAAGACACCGCTCCAGAGGGCGAGACGCTCGCACCAAGCGAAATCGTCAATAACAAACTGGTCGTTAGTAGCACAGTACAAAGCCAAGCACAGAAAAGCCTCAACGCACTAACCATAGTGCAAGAGGAAAATTTCTCACCTGCGAGGATTGCGCTTAATGGTTTGTTTAGTGATCTTGACCAGCAAACTATCGAGATTAAGGTCGGTACAGCCTCTACTTTGACTGAAGCTGGCCTTGTGGCGAACATGGATGGCTCTGATTTGGTGATCTCAGCGAAAGAAAGCGGCGTGATCAAAGCGGGCGAATTTACCATTGTGCTGCAAGCACAAGATAAAGCGAGTGATGCCAGCCTAGTCGGTTCACCAGTCAGCACCAAACTGATGCTCAAGGTAACGTCAGCAAACCTTGCACCTGTCGTCAATGAAGAGGCCAAAGCACAAATTCAAGCCGAAATTGATGGCTGGCAGTTGCAAGAAGGTGAACTGTTCTCGCAAACCATTAACTTGGCGTCACTCTTTAGCGACAGTGATGGTGTGATTAAATCAACTACGGTTGGGCTCGGCGGCGTTGTCGATGGTCTTTCTTCAAATACAGATCTTGAGAACCTTATCGTAACCATTTCTGGTACCCCTAAAACGGCATGGAATCAGAAAGGAAAGATCACCGTAAGCGTGAGCGACGATAAAAATGCTCAGTCGCCAACCGTGACTTTCTTGATGCCTGAAGTCAAAGCTGGTGTAACGCCGCCTGCGACCCATCCTCTAGAAGGTATTACTTGGTACAGACTTGAACACGGTGGTGGTACTCAACAAACGGATTTTGGCTACGATCGCATCTGGTGTGATACCTTGCGCTTTGAAAATGGTATTGTTTCGGGCAACGTACGTACACTCGATAACTTGACCCAATGTGGTGATGTTGAAGCCAGTTCTTGGTTTAACGGTACTTATGAACTGCAAGGCAGTGTGGTTACAGCCACTTTTACCAGTGACGAAGGCACCGAGCAAGCTGAACTGACCATCAAAGATGCCAGTGAGATCGCACCGGGAGCAAAAGTGCTGATTTGGCACAATTTAGCTGAAAACAAAACGGAACAATACACGCTATTTAGCCGTAAGGCTGATGCTGAAGCTCGCATCCAGCTACGCTCGGACAACGGCTCAGACCAACGCATGTTCCCAATGACATTGCCAACCGCCACTGAAGGCCAATTCGCCACTGGCAAGGTGTCGATGTCTCTGCTCGAAAATACTAACCCGCAAGATGACAATGTCATGGATGCGAACCTGATCCTTGAGATTGAAGACCAAAACTTCACCTGTGCAGACGCCAGTGAGTTCTATGATAAAATGCTGTTCACTGGTGAGGGGCTCGGAAACGGAATCTCTTCAGGTGGCCAGTGGGACAGTAACTTCGAGTGCTACAACAACAAAGAAAACAATATTGTCCACGCGGCCATCGACTTTGATCTACCAGCCCTAACCGTGAACAACGTTTACAGCTTCGTTGGCAAAGTAAAAGACAGTCAAGGTGAATACATTGAAGCCATTAAGTTCAATATGACTTGGACTGGTACTGGTGACAACGAATAATCAAGCCTATATACAATACCAAGCCCCGCATCGCGGGGCTTATTATTGGTTTTCTCAAGTTTTTGAGGGCTTAAGCTACTTAACGCACAACACATTCAACAGCGAAGAGCCTTTAAGCTGCGTGATGCGGCCATCGGTAAACAATCCTTTTTTCCCCCGCCCCCAATACGGCAGATGAATCGGCCAACTTTGGGTCTCCATCACTCGCGAATCCAGCAAGGTACGAAACTCTTCATCGGTGGCAAGGCGCATGTCGATGTCCGCGCATACCACACCAGCGCCTTCGTAATCTAAGCGATTCCACGCTTGGTTGTGTTCCATGTAAAACTGGTGGTCATCGTCGAGCACATAAGGCACAGCGTAGGTACGTCCTTTGAGCTCAGCTTGACGGCGAATTTCAATATCAGGCGTATCACCTTGTTTCACCAGCGTTTTAGGCGCAGCCGTTGCCAGCGGTGCTTTGGTAGCTGGCGCCGCTTGGCTTGGCGACGGAGCAACCTTCGCGGCCATTGGTTTTGGGGGCGTCTTGGCAGGCATTTTTTCTGCGGGTTTTACTACCGAGGCAGCGTTCGATTTCGCCGTTTGCATTGGCGCTGTAGACTCCACCACACGGATAAAGGCCTCTTTATAGCTCGACAAGCTGCGCACGCGTTTTAAATCTGTGCTCGCTTGGTCAAAGGATTGATAAGGGCCAATTAAGCAACGGTAGCCCTTATTCTCAGGCTTCATCCAAATGTCGGTTGTGATCTGTTTATACAGCGGCTTGGCGTTATCCAGCGGCATCGGCTTACTTAAAATACCGCATTGGATCCAGAAATAATCCGCTTTGCCGCCTCTGGGCACTTTTTTTCCCCATAACCCTGCGCCAATAGGGCAATTTTTGTCCAGCATCGGCAATTCATTACTGCTGGCTTGGGTGGCTTCACATAAAAATTCAGCGGCCTGAGTGGAGAAACTTGCCACCAAAGAGTAGATCAACACGCCGAGCCCGAATCCTTTGAGGCCCATCCGTGGTCGTCGCATCGCCTTTTTCCTTTCCATACGCTTCACTCTACCTATCGTCAATGAACTTATCGGCAACGGCCTACTGAGCACCGCTACGGTGAATAAAAAATGACAAGCAAAAAAAGAGCCGTAATAGCTTACGACTCTTAGTTTAGGTAGATTTTCGATTATAAATCAATCATCTCAGATCACCCTTTGTAGATTTTCGGGTTGAAAACATCGCGCAGCCAGTCGCCGAGCAAGTTAATAACCAGTACCAAGGTGACCAATACAACACCAGGGAAGGCGGTGATCCACCACGCACCAGAGAAGATGTAGTTAAAGCCGATACTGATGAGCGCGCCAAGCGAAGGTTGGTCCACCGGCAAACCTAAGCCAAGGAACGACAGGGCCGCCTCCGACATAATCGCGTTGGCCACCTGCACAGTCGAAATGACCAAAATCGGCGACAAACAGTTAGGCAGAATGTGGCGGAACATAATGCGCGGCGCTTTAAAGCCCATCACGCGCGCCGCTTCGACATACTCTTTCTTCTTCTCGGCCAAAACGGAGGCACGAATGGTACGCGCATACTGCGGCCACTCGGCCACACCGATGATCACCACCAGCATCACCACTGCATACTGGCTGTAGAAATCACTGCCAAAGCTGGCTTTAAAAATCGCCGAAACAATGATCGCCACCATCATGGTAGAGAAAGAGAGCTGAATATCCGCAAAGCGCATCAGGAAGTTGTCGATACGGCCACCGAAATAGCCTGCCGACAAACCGATGATGATGCCAAGGAACATCTGCAATGCCACCGCAAGGAAACCAATGGTCAGCGATAGACGCGAGCCATAGAGCATGGTGGAGAGAATATCGCGACCTTGCTCGTCCGTACCAAGCAAGAATTTCTCATCGCCGCCTTCCATCCAAGAAGGGGGCAACTCGGCATCCATAATATCGATGGAAGAGAGATCATAAGGGTTAGTTGGCGCAATCAGCGGCGCGGCCAACGCAAGCAGCAAGCAGAGCATAAAGATGCCAAAGCTGGTCATCGCCACTTTGTCGCGCTTGAAATAGTAAAGAAAATCCGATTGCTTAAAACGCTCCAACATTGAAGGAGCTTGAGCGACTTGTGACATGATTAGGCTCCTTTTCCGGTTAAATTCACAGTTGGGTTGATCAGACCATACAGCAGGTCAACGATGGTATTGGTCACCACGAAAATCAGCCCGACAAAGATAACATAAGCGGTGATCAGCGGCGTATCGACGCGGTTGATCGCTTCAAGGAAAAGAAAACCCGTCCCCGGCCACTGGAACACGGTTTCGGTCAAAATGGTGTAGGCCACCATGGTCCCAATCTGCACCCCACCGACGGTGAGTACTGGCAGCATGGTATTTTTCAGCGCGTGCTGATAATAAATTTTATTCAGCGCGAGACCTTTCGCCTTGGCAAACTTGATGTATTCCGAGCTCAACACTTCCAGCATTTCTGAACGCACCAGACGAATAAACAGCGGCAGCATGATCGATGCCAGCGCAATACATGGCAGCACCAAGTGTTTCAAACCGTCAATAGTAAAGAAACCAGACTCCCAGCCGAGCAAGTTGTAGGTCTCACCTCGCCCATAAGACGGCAGCCATTGCAATTCAATTGAGAAGACGTACATCAACATAATCGCGGTGAGAAAGACCGGGATCGAGATGCCAATACTACTGCCCGCCATGACAATCTTGGTAAAAAGGCTCTTGGGGTGAATCGCCGAATAGACGCCCAAAGGAATAGAAAAAACGATGATAAGTAACGTCGCACCAAACACCAGTTCCAGCGTTGCTACCAATTTATCCAAAATCACTTCAACCGCTGGGCGCTTGAAGAAATAAGATGTGCCTAAGTCGCCCTGCACCGCAGCGCTGACAAAGCGAGTGTATTTTGTGATAAAGGGATCATTTAAGCCCAGCTCATCGCGCAGCGCTTGACGCTCGGCTTCTGAAACTGACTGGCCCACAAGCTCACGCAGCGGGTCGCCCAGGTTATCCTGAATGGCAAACGCCACCAAACTGATCACAAACATCACTATCAGTGCCTGAAACAGGCGCTTGACCAGAAACGAAAACATTCCTTGCCCCTTCAACTATCCATGACTATGCGTGTCTAGAGCGACAATCACACAAGAATTCAGCCTGAAAATGGCACTCAACCCGACTGAAACAAAGCTCAGTGCCGAAAACAATCCCAGCCTTCGATCGCTCGAAGGCTGGGTGAGTACTTCGCGCAGAATTACTCTTTAACCACCAAATCACCAAAGTATGGGAAGTCCATCGCGTTGACGATTGGTTTGATATCCAGCGTAGATTTTGCGCCCCACGCTAGGTTTTGCCAGTGTAGAGGAACAAACGCCGCCTCGTTGTACAGCGTTGCTTCGACTTTCTGTAGCATCGCTGCACGTTTGGCTGGATCGGTTTCTACGTTTGATGCCTCAACCAACTTGTCGACTTCAGGGTTGGAGTAGTGACCACAGTTGTACTGGCCTTTACCCGTCTCTTCGTTACGCGTCATGGTGAGGAATTCAGAGAAGTTCGCCGAATCTTCCGTATCTGAGTGCCAGCCGATCATCAACATATCTGCCGCACACTTATCAAACTCTGGCCAGTACTGCGCTTTGGGCATGGTTTTCAGATCAACTTTAATGCCGATCTTCGACAGCATGGCCGCCGCAGCTTGAGCAACTTTCGCATCGTTCACATAACGGTTATTCGGTGCGATCATAGTCAGGGTAAAGCCTTTCTCATAGCCTGCTTCTTTCATCAGTTGCTTGGCTTTTTTCAGATCAAAACGAGGAACGAGATCCGCGTTGTAGCCTGCGTAACCTTCAGGGCCTTGTTGACCCGCAGCCGTCGCGAAGCCTTTCATGATCTTGTCAACGATACCTTGGTTGTTGATCGCATGGACGATCGCTTGACGCACACGCACGTCTTTCAGCGCTTCGTTGCTGTTTTGGTTCATTTGGAACGTGATGATACGTGTACCCGGTAGCGTCACGAGATCAATGCCTTTGGCGTCTTGCACGCGTTGGTGATCGTTCGGTGCCACTGGCGCAATCATGTCAACACCGCCAGACAGCAGCGCAGCAACACGGGTCGCATCCTCTTTGATTGGAACCAGAGTCAGCTTGTTCACGTTACCTTTTGACTCTTTGTCCCAGTAGTCTTTGAAACGTTCAAACTCAACCTTCACGCCCTGTTCACGCGAAGTGACGATGAATGGACCAGTCCCTGAAACGTGGGTAGACGCGTATGAGTTGCCGTGTTTTACCACTTCCGACTTGTCTTTGCCGTCCGCCGTAGTGCCTGAGTAGAACTTGCTGTCCATTGGGAAGATGTAGGTCGCCGTTTGCAGCACCAGCGGGTAAGCGCCTTTTGAGACCAACTCAACGGTGTAATCATCTACTTTGACCATTTTTTCGTACGGTTCAAAAATAGCTTTGAAATCTGGCGAGTTTTGCAGACGGTTGAAAGTCCAAACCACATCGTCTGCCGTCAGTTCGTTACCTGAGTGGAATTTCACGCCTTTACGTAGTTGGAAGCGGTACGTGGTCTCATTAACACGTTCCCATTTTTCAGCCAAGCGAGGTTCAAAATCCAATTTTTGTGTGTAACGAACTAGTGGATCAAACACCATGTGTGACATTTGCAGGGTGCCACCAGACAACTGCTCGTGTGGGTCAAGTGACACTGGATCTGCATCATAAGCAACTTTAATGTCTGCAGCCGCAGCACTTAGGCTAAGGCCTGCTGCCATTAAAGCGACCACTAGTTTGCTTTTCATGGTTTTCATTGCATAACTCCTTATGCGGGAATCCGAATCCCTAGTTGTTGTATTTGCGTCTGTTATTGTGCCAAGCAAGCTTGGTTATGCCGTTCTCACCTCTTCCCTCAAGCCCGTGAACTCTGGCATTAAGGAAATCAGGTGTTTACTGTACTCATGTTGCGGGGAACGGAATAGGTGTTCAGTCGGAGCGACTTCCAGCAAGGTTCCCATCTGCATCACGCCTACCCGGTCACACATTTGGCGAATGACAGGCAGATCGTGGCTGATAAACAACATGGTTAAGTTCAGTTCGCTTTGTAAATCTTTGAGCAAATTGAGGATCTGTGCTTGTACCGACACATCCAGCGCCGAGGTCGGTTCATCACAGATCAAAAGACGAGGTCGAGTCGCCAACGCACGCGCAATCGAAATGCGCTGACGCTGACCACCGGAAAACTCATGCGGATATTTCACCCCAGCCATTTTGCCTAAGCCGACGTGCTCAAGCAGATCGTTGACGATTTGGCGCGTTTCCGCTTCGCTGTTGGTCAGTTTATGGAAACGGATCGGCTCGGCGATGATGTCGAAAATTTTCATACGCGGGTTCATCGACGTGTAGGGGTTTTGGAACACCATCTGCATTTGGCGACGCAGCGGACGACGCGCTTTCTCGGATTTCAGCGCAGTCAGGTCAATCCCTTCAAACGACACTTTTCCTGAATTTGGCGTATACAAGCCAGCAATCACACGCGCAATCGTCGATTTACCCGAGCCAGACTCACCCACCAAGCCAAAGGTTTCCCCTTCATGCACTTGGAAGCTGACGTTGTTTGACGCCTGCACATACTCGCGGCGGCTCTCAAACAGAGAATCTTTAGTCACAAAGCGCAGATTAACGTTTTCCACATTCAGCAGCGGACCAGAATATTTTCGTTGGTCTTCACTTTGGCCCAACCAGTGGTTTTTGATGTCCAGCGGCTTGAGCTCTTTGGCTTCTTCGATGTAACTGACCAACGGGAAACGATCGAGTTTGACATCAGAAACGTGGCACCGCCGAGATCAAACTGCGCGTGTAAGGGTGATCAGGATTACCGAGTACTTTGGCGGTTGGACCAAACTCCACTAAATCACCACGGTACATCACCGCAACACGATCCGTAACGTTAGAGACTACGCCCATGTCGTGCGTTACCAACATACAGCCGACATTATGCTGAATGCAGAGATCGCGGATCAGGTTGAGAATCTGATCTTGGATGGAAACGTCCAGTGCAGTGGTCGGTTCATCCGCAATGATAAGATCGGGTTCACCCGCAAGGGCAATCGCAATCACCACACGTTGACGCATCCCACCAGAAAATTGATGCGGATACTGCTTGAGACGGTTTTCCGGCTGCGGAATACCCACTTGCTTCATCAGCGACAGTGCACGTTTATACGCTTCGTCTTCAGACACCTTCATATTGGCATGAATGGTTTCGGTCAGTTGCTGCTCAACGGTAAACAGTGGGTTGAGAGAAGTCATCGGATCTTGGAAGATAAAACCGATTTTGGAACCACGTACACTGCGCATGGCTTCCGGTGAGAGGCCAGAAATTTTTTCACCATCAAGAAACACATCACCGCTGGCAATACGGCCCGGAGGACTGAGCAAATCAATGACCGCATTACCCACGGTCGATTTACCGGCACCCGATTCGCCCACAACACCGACGATTTCGCCTCGTTCAATATTGAACGACAGCGATTTCACCGCCGCGTGTACGCCGTGACGAGATGGATATTCGATACGAAGATTTTTCACTTCCAATAGTGACATTTCAGACCTCTACTGCCTTGTCTGTGGTTGCAACAGCCTTATAGAGCTATCCAACACTTCAATGATTCCATTCTGATTTCAGCATAATCCTCTGAAATTCAGGTCGGGAGACAATTTGGCAAAAAACACACAAAAAAGCAACAATTAAAGTATAAAGCGCGTCATAAAAGCCCTAATTAGGCATATATATCGAATACGTATTCATTAACAGTTATTTAACTGAGCAAAGAAATGGAATTTTTTGTGTGTTACTTAGCATTTATTGCAGCAAAATACTCTAAACATGATTAACATCTAAACCTTGAGAAAAACGACATTTAGGGCAAGTGAATATTAACAAACACAAAACAACACACCATCTCATAAGCCTAGCGATAGCGGATAATCTTAATGCGTAACTAGTCATTAAGAATAAAACTCTACACATCCACCAAGAGAGTTTGCCATACAATCGACTTTATCCTAGCCAATGGGAATATCGACCAAATCCAAAACCGCTCACACGATAAGCGACTTTTCGCCTCTCCCCTCAAACAGAGTGTTCTGCTAAGCAAAACACTGAGTTAGCGTAAGAGCTGGCGCAACAAATAAAAAATATAGTCAAGGACTTGCACTGCAGCGAATGGATTTCGCAGCAATGATCAACATTGAGAGGTTGACCAAAGTTTGATAACGGGAAAATTACTGCGGCGATCCGACCTGAACGCGATCTCGTCGAGTCTCGTTCTAGAAAGCAAATGTAAAAAAGCCCCGTCACTACTGACGAGGCCTTAAATAGTGGTCAGTGAAAAGGGATTCGACGCGGCTGGGCTTCCAGACCCCGACCCGAGTGCGAGCACGCCGGAGCCTAGTTCCAAAAAACAAATGTAAAAAAGCCCCGTCATTGCTGACGAGGCCTTAAATAGTGGTCGGTGAAGAGGGATTCGACGCGGCTGGGCTTCCAGACCCCGACCCGAGTGCGAGCACGCCGGAGCCTAGTTTCTAAAAGCAAATGTAAAAAGCCCCGTCATTACTGACGAGGCCTTAAATAGTGGTCGGTGAAGAGGGATTCGAACCCCCGACCCTCTGGTCCCAAACCAGATGCGCTACCAAGCTGCGCTATTCACCGACGAATGGGGTGGCTAACGGGATTCGAACCCGCGACAACCGGAATCACAATCCGGGACTCTACCAACTGAGCTATAGCCACCATCAATTTGTGTAACCGGCTGTTTGCCGAACTAGTCACGCTATCAAAGCCTAACTATTAAATAGTGGTCGGTGAAGAGGGATTCGAACCCCCGACCCTCTGGTCCCAAACCAGATGCGCTACCAAGCTGCGCTATTCACCGACGAATGGGGTGGCTAACGGGATTCGAACCCGCGACAACCGGAATCACAATCCGGGACTCTACCAACTGAGCTATAGCCACCACTAAAATTTTTACCGATAAAACCTTCCGGAAATGGCGCGCCCGAAAGGATTCGAACCTTCGACCTTTGGCTCCGGAGGCCAACGCTCTATCCAGCTGAGCTACGGGCGCATGCCCTATCGGCGGAGTGGAATAATACGTAGTTCACACTATATCGTCTAGTACTTTTTTTAGTTTTTTTTCCGTTTGGTCTCTTTTTCATCAGTTGTTTGCGAATAAACGATCCCTTGTGATGTGATTTAGCCCTTGTAGCTGATAAGTTGTTGTTTATTGCAACAACTTATCGGGATATAATCACCCAATATTTACATTGATTTAACAGCCGTGACCGCCGTTAGATCAAAACCGCACTCTAACTATATAAATGTAGGTGAAATTAATCACTTACCCTGGGAATGTGAAGTGAGTTTAATGGATATGTCTCGACGAATGATTAGCGTTTTGTTCGCTGCTTTAACCTTTTCTACGGCGGCTTTTGCTTCCAATGTAAGTCAGTCTGAATATGATGCCATCGCAGAACGCATCAAGCCAGTCGGTAATGTGTATCTGGCGGGCAGCGAGCCTGTGGTAGCAGAACCAACCGGCCCTCGCGATGGCGCGAAAGTGTACGGTACTTTCTGCATCGCTTGTCACGCCACTGGGGTGACTGGCGCGCCTAAAACGGGTAATGCAGAGGACTGGGGTCCACGTATTGCTCAAGGTAAAGAGGTGTTGAAAAACCATGCGCTCAACGGCTTCAACGCCATGCCTGCCAAAGGTACTTGTATGGATTGTTCCGACGACGAAATTGTTGCTGCCATTGAGCACATGATCGCTGGCCTATAAGAGCCATCAACATGATTTAGGGCTTGGCGATAGACCAGGCCCTTTTTATTACTTTTTGTTGAACATCGCACGTAGATTCGCAATGTGGGCTTGCCCTTTTGCCATACGCTCTTCTTGTGTTACTGGCTTTTTCATGGCCTCCCATTCGACATCATCAAAAGGCAACTCATCGAGAAAACGACTTTGCGTGGGTTTGAGTAACTCGCCATATTGGCGGCGCTCTTTACACATCACAAAGGTTAACTCTCGTTGCGCTCGGGTAATGCCGACGTACATCAAACGGCGCTCTTCCTCAACGTTATCTTCATCAATACTGGTTTGATGGGGTAAAATTCCCTCTTCGGCACCAATTAAATAGACATAAGGGAATTCAAGCCCTTTCGAAGCATGCAAGGTCATCAACTGCACCGCATCGCTGTCATCGTTTTCTTCACCGCGCTCCATCATGTCGCGCAGTGTCAAACGTTGCACTACTTCCTTCAACGTTTTCTCTTCTTGGTCGTAATTGTCGCCTTCGAGATCCGATACAATCCAAGAATAGAGATCGGAGACGTTTTTCATGCGCATTTCCGCCGCTTTAGGGCTGGTCGAAGTTTCGTATAACCAGTCTTCATAGTGGATATCTCGCACTAGGGAGCGAACCGCTTCAACGGTATCCCCACGCTCTGCCTGATCGG
The DNA here is from genome assembly GCF_009763805.1 of Vibrio cidicii. Classification (NCBI taxonomy): domain Bacteria; kingdom Pseudomonadati; phylum Pseudomonadota; class Gammaproteobacteria; order Vibrionales; family Vibrionaceae; genus Vibrio; species Vibrio cidicii. Next base: position 2,775,984 of record NZ_CP046804.1, read on the forward strand.
CGATGGCCACTAACCACTGAGTAAAACGGCGTAAGTTTCTCCAACCCTCTGCCCGTCAAATGCTGTTCCAGTCCAAGTTCAAAGCTCGCTTCAAACAAGCTTTTCCCGCGCATATTGGCGTAGCTACCGAGTTTTTCCAGCGTCACTGGGCCTATCTCACGTTTCGGCGTATTGACGATGCGTAAGAAAGCATTGTCATCGTCTGGATTCACCAAGACACGCAAGTACGCCATGATGTCTTTGATTTCAGCCCGAGCAAAAAATGAGGTGCCGCCAGATAACTTGTACGGTACTCGGTTTTGCATCAGCGATTTTTCAATCAAGCGTGACTGATGGTTACCCCGGTACAAAATGGCGTAGTCGCCATAGTCGGTACGATTGAGAAATTTATGCGCAATGATTTCGCCAGTCACGCGCTCCGCTTCGTGCTCGTCATTGTTTGCCAGCAGGACTTTAAGTTTCTCTCCATCGGGGATTTCCGAAAATAATGACTTTTCGTAAACGTGGGGGTTATTCGCAATCAATATATTGGCAGCGCGCAAAATCCGGCTGGTCGAGCGATAGTTTTGCTCCAGTTTAATGAGGCGTAAATTGGGGTAATCTTGGCCAAGTAGAACCAAATTCTGTGGTTTAGCGCCGCGCCAAGAGTAGATGGATTGGTCATCATCACCCACGACGGTTAAGCGGCCCCTTTCACCCACAAGCAGTTTCACCAGTTTCGTATTGGCTGGTATTGGTATCTTGATACTCATCAACCAACAAATAACGAATCCGATTCTGCCAGTAGTGGCGCACTTCTTCGTTGTTACGCAGTAAAAGTACCGGAAGTAAAATTAAATCGTCAAAATCCAATGCGTTATAAGCGCGCATCTGTTTCTGGTACATTTCAAAACAAAAAGCAAAAAGTTGCTGCTGCTCACCTTGCGCATACGCTTTCGCTTGCTCAGGGCTCAACATGTCGTTTTTCCAGTTGGAGATAGTACTCATTAACTGGCGCAAGAGATCTTTGTCCCCATCAAGCTGTTTTTCCGTCAGCTCTTTGAGCAGTGCTAACTGGTCCTGGTCATCAAACAGAGAGAAGCCGGATTTGAGCCCCAAATGTCGATATTCACGTTTAATAATGTTTAGCCCCAAAGTATGAAATGTCGAGACCATTAACCCTTTCGACTCGGCTTTTCCCAGGGTTTGGCCAACTCGCTCTTTCATCTCACGCGCGGCTTTATTGGTAAAGGTGACCGCAGCAATATTGCGCGCCTTGTAACCACACTGCTGCACCAAATAGGCGATTTTGTTAGTGATCACTCGGGTTTTTCCTGAACCTGCACCAGCAAGGACTAAGCAGGGCCCTGATACATATTTAACGGCTTCGTCTTGTCTTGGGTTCAGTTTCATGGCGCTATCTACGTTTAATATAAAGATGGCGCTTATGATAATGCGACCCTGTACAGATTGCCATGACCACCCCGAATTAGATTGTTACTCATTAAATGAGATATTTTCTTGCCAGAATGCTGATTGTTTACGCTATAATGAATGAACGTTCATTCATTGATAGGGTTAATTCTTTCGTGGTGGATCATGTCTCCAGATGAACATTTCGATAAACGACAGCAAATTTTGCGTGCCGCTGAAAAGCTTGTCGCAGAGTTTGGTTTTCAAGGTTTATCGATGAGTAAATTAGCCAAAGAGGCGGGAGTCGCGGCAGGGACTATCTATCGGTATTTTACCGATAAAGAACACCTGCTGGATGAGTTGCGACTGCGCATTACCCGTCGCGTCGCCACAGCGGTACAAGCCAATGTGAGTGACGACATGCCACTGAAACAACGTTATCGCACAATGTGGTTTAACACTTGGAATTTAGCGGCATCCAATCTGTCTACAATCAGCAACCGAGCTCAATATGATTCACTGCCCTGCTCAAGTAGTCCTGCGACTCGAGAACAAGAAAAGCAGATGTTTCACCAAGTGTCTCGATTGTTTAATCAGGGCAAAGAGCAAGGATTATTCAAACCTTTGGATAATGAAATCCTGTTTGCTCTGAGCCTAGAAACCAGTATTCAGTTGTCTAGAAAACACGCATTCGGCCTCTATCAGCTTGATGAATCCGCACAGGAATCGGCTGTTGAAGCAAGTTGGGATGCCATTATCAATCACTAATTGGAGTTCTTAAAAGAATGAAAAAGTGGACCTTCTTTATGTTACTTATCGCCATTCTGCTGTTTGGCAGCGTGATAGGTTTCAATCTCTTCAAACAGCAGAAAATCGCCGAATACATGGCAAACCGTCCTGAACCAGAGTTTCCGGTGACCGTGGCCGAGGTGAAAGCTGTCGACTGGGTGCCAGTGATCGAAGCGATTGGCTTTATCGAACCAAACCAAGGGGTGACAGTTGCGAATGAAACCAGCGGTGTCATCAAGCAGATCACGTTTGAATCCGGCACTCAGGTAAAAGAAGGGCAACCTTTGATTTTACTCGATTCTGATGTCGAGAAAGCCAACCTGAAGAGTGCGCAAGCGAAACTGCCTGCCGCGCAAGCCAAGTACAAACGTTATCAAGGGCTGTATGAGAAAGGCTCTATTTCTAAAGAGTCCTATGACGACGCAGAAGCGAACTACTATTCACTGCAAGCGGATATCGAAAGCCTGAAAGCGTCGATTGATCGCTTGGAAGTCAAAGCGCCGTTTCTCCGGTGTGATCGGTATTCGTAATGTGTATCTTGGTCAATACCTCCAAGCAGGCTCTGACATTGTGCGCCTAGAAGACACCAGCGTGATGCGTCTGCGCTTTACCGTGCCACAAACTGATATCTCGCGCATTTTTATGGGCCAAGAGGTCGACATTTTTGTCGATTCTTACCCACAAACGCCTTTCAAAGGCTCGATTACAGCCATCGAACCGGCTGTCAGTGTGCAAAGTGGCTTGATCCAAGTGCAAGCCGACATCCCGAACAACGATGGCAAACTACGTAGCGGTATGTTTGCGCGCGCCAACATCATCTTACCGAAACAAGAAAATCAGGTCACTTTGGCTCAAACGGCCATCACGTACACTTTGTACGGTGACAATGTTTACATTGTGACTGAACAAGATGGCGTTAAGCGTGTGCAACAACACGTGGTCAAAGTGGGCGAGCGCACACATGACATCGCGCATATTCTGGAAGGCGTGAAACCGGGTGACATCGTGGTCACCTCAGGACAAATTCGTCTGAGCAATGGTGCGAAAGTCCGTATCGTCGAAAGCGATGCGACCACAACACCAGCCGAAACCCCAATGCTTTAAGCGGAGGCATCATGCGCTTTACTGATGTTTTTATTAAACGTCCAGTGCTTGCGGTATCGATCAGCTTTTTAATTGCACTGCTTGGTTTTCAAGCCGTGTTTAAAATGCAAGTGAGCGAATACCCTGAAATGACCAACACGGTCATCACTGTGTCAACTGGCTACTATGGTGCCAGTGCCGACCTAATCCAAGGCTTCGTCACACAGCCTTTGGAGCAAGCGGTAGCACAAGCTGACAACATCGACTATATGACTTCACAATCGGTACTGGGTAAATCGACCATTACCGTCAACATGAAGCTCAATACCGATCCGAATGCGGCTTTAGCAGATATTTTGGCCAAAACTAACTCCGTTCGCTCACAGTTACCAAAAGAGTCTGAAGACCCGACAGTGACAATGTCGACTGGTTCGACAACAGCGGTACTGTATATCGGTTTTACCAGTGATGAACTGGAGTCGAGTCAAATCACCGACTATCTCGAACGTGTAATCAACCCTCAACTCTATGCCATCAATGGTATCTCCAGCATCAACTTGTATGGTGGGATGAAATATGCCCTGCGTATCTGGCTGGATCCGGCAAAGATGGCTGCACTAAACCTGACGGCTACCGACGTCAACAGTGTCTTGAGCGCCAACAATTATCAGTCGGCGACAGGTCAGGCGATTGGCGAGTTCGTACTGTACAACGGCAGTGCCGATACACAAGTATCGAATGCTGAAGAGCTGAAACGCTTGGTGGTGAAAGCCGAAAACGGCAACGTAACCCGATTGGGCGACATTGCCAAAGTCACCTTAGCCAAAAGCCATGACACCTACCGTGCCAGTGCCAATGGTCAAGAAGCCGTTGTGGCTGCGATTAACGCAGCGCCAAGTGCGAACCCAATCAACATTGCCAAAGATGTGTTAGACGTGTTGCCAGAATTGAAAAAGAACATGCCTAGCAACATCACCATGAACGTGTTGTATGACTCCACAGTCGCGATCAATGAATCGATTCATGAAGTTATCAAAACCATCGTTGAAGCAGCGTTAATCGTACTGGTGGTGATCACCTTATTCCTTGGTTCATTCCGCGCAGTTCTTATTCCAATTGTTACCATTCCTCTGTCACTGATTGGTGTGGCAATGGTGATGCAAGCGATGGGGTTTCTCTTGGAACTTGATGACACTTCTAGCAATGGTATTGGCGATCGGTCTGGTGGTGGATGATGCGATCGTCGTACTCGAGAACGTTGACCGTCATATTAAAGAGGGCGAGTCTCCGTTCCGTGCAGCGATTATCGGTACGCGTGAAATCGCGATTCCAGTCATTGCGATGACCCTGACATTAGGGGCAGTATACGCGCCAATCGCGCTGATGGGCGGCATCACAGGTGCTCTGTTTAAAGAGTTTGCTTTAACATTGGCAGGTTCAGTATTCGTTTCCGGTATCGTCGCACTGACGCTCTCACCAATGATGTGTTCGAAGATGCTCAAGGCCAATGAGACACCCAACCGCTTTGAGCAGACAGTGCATCACTTCCTTGATCGCATGACTAACCGCTATGGCCGTATGTTGCAAGCGGTGATGGCACATCGCCCTGTGGTGTTGGCGTTTTCAGTGATCGTTTTCGCTAGTTTGCCCATACTGTTTAAGTTTATTCCGAGCGAACTTGCTCCGTCAGAAGATAAGGGCGTGGTAATGTTGCTGGGAACAGGACCTTCCAATGCCAACCTAGACTACCTCTCAAACACCATGGCAGACGTGAACAAAATTCTCTCTGATCAACCAGAAGTTCAATTTGCACAGGTGTTCACTGGCATTCCAAATACCAACCAAGCATTTGGTATTGCGTCAATGGTACCTTGGAGCCAACGCGAAGCCAGCCAAGCGGAAGTGACCAACCGAGTCGGCCGATTGGTACAGGATATTCCAGGCATGGCGGTAACCGCTTTCCAGATGCCTGAACTACCCGGTGCGGGTTCTGGTTTGCCAATTCAGTTTGTCATCACCACACCGAATGCGTTTGAAAGCCTGTTCACCATTGCAACCGATGTCCTTGGTGAAGTGCAATCTAGCCCACTGTTCGTCTACTCAAATCTCGATTTGAACTACGATTCGGCGACGATGAAAATCAACATCGACAAGGACAAGGCTGGTGCCTATGGCGTCACCATGCAAAACATTGGTATCACATTGGGCACAATGATGGCGGATGGTTACGTCAACCGCATCGACCTCAATGGCCGTTCGTATGAAGTGATCCCACAAGTTGAGCGTAAATGGCGTCTTAATCCAGAATCAATGAAAAACTACTATGTTCGTGCGGCGGATGGAAAAGCAGTACCACTGAGTAGTTTGATTACCATTGATGTGGTGGCAGAACCACGCGCACTTCCTCACTTCAACCAGTTGAACTCAGCCACTGTCGGAGCAGTACCGTCTCCGGGCACGGCAATGGGTGATGCGATTACCTGGTTTGAGAACATCGCCGATACCAAGTTACCGAAAGGCTATAGTCATGACTACATGGGTGAAGCTCGCCAGTACGTAACCGAAGGCAGTGCGTTGTACGCAACGTTTGGGTTAGCGTTGGCCATCATCTTCTTGGTTTTGGCAATACAGTTCGAATCACTAAGAGATCCCATCGTTATCATGGTCTCGGTGCCACTCGCTGTATGTGGAGCACTCATCGCGTTAGCTTGGGGTGCTGCGACCATGAACATCTACTCACAAGTTGGGTTGATCACCTTGGTGGGCCTAATCACTAAACACGGTATCTTGATTTGTGAAGTAGCGAAGGAAGAGCAGTTACACAATAAACGCTCGCGTATCGAAGCAGTGATGGAAGCGGCGAAAGTGCGTCTTCGTCCAATCCTGATGACCACAGCTGCGATGATCGCAGGCTTGATCCCACTGATGTACGCCACAGGCGCAGGCGCAGCCCAACGCTTCAGTATCGGTATTGTTATCGTTGCAGGCCTCGCGATTGGTACTCTGTTTACACTGTTCGTACTGCCAGTTATCTACAGCTACTTAGCAGAAAAACATAAGCCACTGCCTATCTTTGTCGAAGATAAAGATCTAGAGAAACTCGCGCGAGTTGACGAAGCCAAAGCGGCACAACGCCAAATTGCAGAGCAGCAGTAACCTTTCAAAGGCTTAACAAAAGGTCACTTCGGTGACCTTTTTTATTTTGCTTGTTGCGCATTTTTACCCTCTCACTAGCGACTTTTGTCATCCAATTCCTTAGAATGAGCTCAAAGATACAGGAGTTAACCCCACATGTTTGATGCCAAAAAGCTAGAGCAGATCGCTAAGCAAATCCATGATTCCATGCCACAACCCGTGAAAGATCTGGGTTCTGATGTCGAGCAAAAAGTTCGCCAAGTCATCCAAGGACAACTGAACAAGCTCGATGTTGTTAGCCGAGAAGAGTTCGATGTGCAAACGCAAGTTCTGCTGCGTACACGACAAAAACTCAGTGAAATGGAAAAGAAACTGGCCGAGTTAGAAGCAAAGCTAGCGGATAAATAACCACCCAGTTCATCCTGACACTAAATGAAAAGGCTTGCTCATAAAATGAGCAAGCCTTTTATTTTGATGTTGTGTTTGATTTTGTATTTATTGACCCCAGTCTGTCTGGAGTTCTGTGGTAGAGAATGAAGATGAATCTGCGTTGAGTTCACCTTCATCCCCTCCTAAATTTTTCTCAATTAACCGCCAACTGCGATACGTTTCATGTCCGTCATGTAACCACGCAGTTCCTCACCGATGTACTCAACTGGATGGTTGCGGATGACTTCGTTGACCTTGATAAGCGTCGCATTATCAACCTGATTGGAGGTTTCACCCAACCCTTTGCCGATCACGTCAGTGCCCACTTTTGGCATAAACTTCTCACGCAGCAGCGGTGTAGCGACATTAGCAAATAGGTAGTTGCCGTATTCCGCCGTGTCAGAAATAACCACGTTCATTTCGTACAGACGCTTACGAGCGATGGTATTCGCAATCAGTGGCAACTCGTGTAGCGATTCATAGTACGCAGACTCATCGATGATGCCAGAAGCCGTCATCGCTTCAAACGCCAACTCAACCCCAGCGCGCACCATCGCAATCATCAGGATACCGTTGTCAAAATATTCTTGCTCAGAAATTTCCACATCCGTTGCCGGGTAGTTTTCAAACGCCGTCTCACCTGTTTCTGCACGCCAGCCCAGAAGGTTCGCATCGTCATTCGCCCAATCCGCCATCATGGTGCTAGAGAAATGGCCAGAAATAATGTCATCCATGTGTTTGTTGTACAGTGGACGCAGTAGATCCTTCAGCTCTTCCGACAGCTCAAACGCTTTGATTTTTGCCGGATTCGACAGGCGATCCATCATATGGGTGATGCCGCCAAACTTAAGCGCTTCAGTCACCGTCTCCCAGCCGTACTGCAAAAGCTTACCGGCGTAACCTGGGTCAATGCCTTCAGCAACCATCTTCTCGTAACATACGATAGAGCCCGCTTGCAGCATGCCACACAGAATCGTCTGTTCACCCATAAGGTCAGATTTCACTTCAGCAACGAAAGAAGACTCTAGGCAACCAGCACGGTGACCACCCGTCGCCGCCGCCCAAGCTTTGGCGATATCCCAGCCTTCCCCTTTTGGATCATTCTCTGGGTGAACAGCAATCAATGTTGGTACACCAAAGCCGCGTTTGTATTCTTCGCGAACCTCTGTACCAGGACACTTAGGCGCAACCATCACAACCGTCAGGTCTTTACGAATTTGCATCCCTTCTTCAACCACGTTGAAACCGTGTGAATAACCCAGCGCAGCCCCTTCTTTCATCAGCGGCATAACTGTTTCAACAACGTTTGAATGCTGTTTGTCTGGAGTCAGGTTTACCACTAAATCAGCTTGCGGGATCAATGCTTCATAGCTACCCACTTCAAAACCGTTCTCTTGCGCATTTTTGTAAGATTGACGTTGCTCGTCAATCGCTGCTTGACGTAATGCATAGGCAACATCGAGACCGGAGTCACGCATGTTCAAACCTTGGTTTAAACCTTGCGCACCACAACCCACAATGACCACTTTTCTCCCTTTCAGATAATCAGCTTCTGTAGCAAATTCGCTGCGATCCATAAAACGGCAACGACCTAATTGGTCCAACTGCTCACGAAGGTTCAGAGTATTGAAATAGTTAGCCATCGGGCTCTCCTTAAAAATCATCCATACTGGTCGGTAGGGCACCTACCGAATAAGTTCATACTAAAACAGGCAGAAGATTGCTGAAAGTGATATATTCACAACCAGTTCTTGCGATTAATGCAACATAAGAGTTCACATGAACATAAAGACATTACAACTATTTCTCCATCTTTGCGACAGCATGAGCTTCAGTAAAACCGCCGCATCTATGCACGTTAGCCCATCAGCTTTAAGTCGCCAAATTCAAAAATTAGAAGAAGAGATTGGGCATTCCCTATTTGTGCGCGACAACCGCAGTGTGGAACTTACCCCAGTTGGCAGCAAATTACTGCCTGTCGCTATGCGTATGCTCAACGATTGGCGTCAATTTCAAGCCCAACTCGGCGATCAGGAAAGTGAACTGAAAGGCGAAATTCGCCTGTTCTGTTCAGTGACAGCGAGTTATAGCCACCTACCAGAACTCCTTAATGCCTTCCGTCTTAAACACCCTTATATTGAATTCAAACTGCTTACCGGAGACCCTGCTCAAGCGATTGATAAAATTCTACATGACGAAGCAGACATTGCGATTTCTGCCATGCCCGAGCATCTACCATCACGAGTGGAATTTACGACTATCAGTGAAATACCGTTATCGGTGATTGCCCCCATCGGTATAAGCAATTTTGTTGAAGAAATACAGAAAGAACAACCAGACTGGAGCCGAGTCCCTTTTATCGTCCCTGAAGCAGGAACCGCACGAGACCGAGTGAACAGTTGGTTTAAAAGAATGAAAATTAAACCCAACATCTATGCTCAAATTGCAGGACACGAAGCGATAGTCAGCATGGTCGCTCTTGGGTGTGGTGTTGGCATTGCGCCAGATGTGGTGATCAACAACAGTCCAGTACGAGAAAAAGTACAGCGCTTATCATTTTCTCCAGTGAAGCCATTCAAGCTGGGGGTTTGCTGTAAACGCTCACAGCTTGATGACCCATTGGTCCGAGCTTTATGGCGTGTCGTTACATCCAAGCTCAGTATCGTCGATTGATAGCAATCTAAATAAAAACACGATCTCAACCAACCTATTATACCAATCTGTAAAATTAACTGGTCAGATTAATCCAGTCTCTTGCACACTTTCTCCACGACATCGTCATAATAGGTAAAACTCTGATTGAAAAGACAATGCTGTCTGAGCCAACCTCCACACTTGTTCTATCGGGTTTAGCTCTGTCATTGATATGCCAACTCGCCCCATCCATAATGATGACAGCATGGAATAAAAAGTGTGCAAGGCATGGAGTCTTTTATGAAGTTGTTCAACGAGCGAAATTCTAGCTACAGAAAAAAGCCTGCTGATTACTCAGCAGGCTTTCTTTATAGTGGCGGAGAGATAGGGATTTGAACCCTAGGTACGCTATTAACGTACGCCGGTTTTCAAGACCGGTGCTTTCAACCACTCAGCCATCTCTCCACAAATTGTCATCGTCAGATTAGTACACTGATAATGTTGTTACACGTATATACGAGTAACCGTATTCAAAGCCTGGCGATGTTCTACTCTCACATGGGGAAACCCCACACTACCATCGACGCTGTTTCGTTTCACTTCTGAGTTCGGGATGGAGTCAGGTGGGTCCAAAACGCTATGGTCGCCAAGCAAATTCTTTCTCTCTATTTCTAGAGAATAATCTGGAAAGCTGTTTCAGTTCTTTTTAACACATTCAATTCGTTCTTGCTTTGAGTCCACCAAAACCCTTTGGGTGTTGTATGGTTAAGCCTCACGGGCAATTAGTACAGGTTAGCTCAACGCCTCACAGCGCTTACACACCCTGCCTATCAACGTTCTAGTCTCGAACAACCCTTTAGGACAGTTAAACTGTCAGGGAAGACTCATCTCAGGGCTCGCTTCCCGCTTAGATGCTTTCAGCGGTTATCGATTCCGAACTTAGCTACCGGGCAATGCGTCTGGCGACACAACCCGAACACCAGAGGTTCGTCCACTCCGGTCCTCTCGTACTAGGAGCAGCCCCCTTCAATCTTCCAACGCCCACGGCAGATAGGGACCGAACTGTCTCACGACGTTCTAAACCCAGCTCGCGTACCACTTTAAATGGCGAACAGCCATACCCTTGGGACCGACTTCAGCCCCAGGATGTGATGAGCCGACATCGAGGTGCCAAACACCGCCGTCGATATGAACTCTTGGGCGGTATCAGCCTGTTATCCCCGGAGTACCTTTTATCCGTTGAGCGATGGCCCTTCCATTCAGAACCACCGGATCACTATGACCTGCTTTCGCACCTGCTCGAACCGTCATTCTCGCAGTTAAGCGGGCTTATGCCATTGCACTAACCTCACGATGTCCAACCGTGATTAGCCCACCTTCGTGCTCCTCCGTTACTCTTTGGGAGGAGACCGCCCCAGTCAAACTACCCACCAGGCACTGTCCGCAACCCCGATGAGGGGCCAACGTTAGAACATCAAACATACAAGGGTGGTATTTCAAGGACGGCTCCAACGCAACTGGCGTCACGTCTTCAAAGCCTCCCACCTATCCTACACATGTAGGTTCAATGTTCAGTGCCAAGCTGTAGTAAAGGTTCACGGGGTCTTTCCGTCTAGCCGCGGGTACACTGCATCTTCACAGCGATTTCAATTTCACTGAGTCTCGGGTGGAGACAGCGTGGCCATCATTACGCCATTCGTGCAGGTCGGAACTTACCCGACAAGGAATTTCGCTACCTTAGGACCGTTATAGTTACGGCCGCCGTTTACCGGGGCTTCGATCAAGAGCTTCGCTTACGCTAACCCCATCAATTAACCTTCCGGCACCGGGCAGGCGTCACACCGTATACGTCATCTTGCGATTTTGCACAGTGCTGTGTTTTTAATAAACAGTTGCAGCCACCTGGTATCTGCGACTCTCGTCAGCTCCATCCGCGAGGGACTTCACCATCAAGAGCGTACCTTCTCCCGAAGTTACGGTACCATTTTGCCTAGTTCCTTCACCCGAGTTCTCTCAAGCGCCTTGGTATTCTCTACCCGACCACCTGTGTCGGTTTGGGGTACGATTCCATCAAATCTGAAGCTTAGAGGCTTTTCCTGGAAGCATGGCATCAATGACTTCACTACCGTAGTAGCTCGACGTCGTGTCTCAGCCTATCGAGTGTCCGGATTTACCTAAACACTCAGCCTACGCACTTGAACCTGGACAACCGTCGCCAGGCCCACCTAGCCTTCTCCGTCCCCCCATCGCAATTTGATCGAGTACGGGAATATTAACCCGTTTCCCATCGACTACGCCTTTCGGCCTCGCCTTAGGGGTCGACTCACCCTGCCCCGATTAACGTTGGACAGGAACCCTTGGTCTTCCGGCGGGGGGTTTTTCACCCCCCTTGTCGTTACTCATGTCAGCATTCGCACTTCTGATACCTCCAGCATGCTTTACAACACACCTTCAACGGCTTACAGAACGCTCCCCTACCCAATGTTCATAGAACATTGCCGCAGCTTCGGTTTACAACTTAGCCCCGTTACATCTTCCGCGCAGGCCGACTCGACTAGTGAGCTATTACGCTTTCTTTAAATGATGGCTGCTTCTAAGCCAACATCCTAGCTGTCTAAGCCTTCCCACATCGTTTCCCACTTAGCTGTAATTTGGGACCTTAGCTGGCGGTCTGGGTTGTTTCCCTCTCCACGACGGACGTTAGCACCCGCCGTGTGTCTCCCGGATAGTACTTACTGGTATTCGGAGTTTGCAAAGGGTTGGTAAGTCGGGATGACCCCCTAGCCTTAACAGTGCTCTACCCCCAGTAGTATTCGTCCGAGGCGCTACCTAAATAGCTTTCGGGGAGAACCAGCTATCTCCGAGTTTGATTGGCCTTTCACCCCTAGCCACAAGTCATCCGCTAATTTTTCAACATTAGTCGGTTCGGTCCTCCAGTTGATGTTACTCAACCTTCAACCTGCCCATGGCTAGATCACTCGGTTTCGGGTCTAATGCTAGCAACTATACGCCCAGTTAAGACTCGGTTTCCCTACGGCTCCCCTAGATGGTTAACCTTGCTACTAACATTAAGTCGCTGACCCATTATACAAAAGGTACGCAGTCACACCACGAAGGTGCTCCTACTGCTTGTACGTACACGGTTTCAGGTTCTATTTCACTCCCCTCACAGGGGTTCTTTTCGCCTTTCCCTCACGGTACTGGTTCACTATCGGTCAGTCAGGAGTATTTAGCCTTGGAGGATGGTCCCCCCATATTCAGACAGGATAACACGTGTCCCGCCCTACTCGATTTCACTGAACATGCGCCTATGACTACGGGACTATCACCCGGTATCGTTGGCCTTTCCAGACCATTCGTCTAGCGCATGTAAAGCTTAAGGGCTAATCCAATTTCGCTCGCCGCTACTTTCGGAATCTCGGTTGATTTCTTTTCCTCGGGGTACTTAGATGTTTCAGTTCTCCCGGTTCGCTTCGCTGCACTATGTATTCATGCAGCGATACTGGCTTATGCCAGTGGGTTTCCCCATTCGGAAATCGGTGACTCAAGTGGCTCTTACTGCCTCATCACCGCTTATCGCAAGTTAGTACGTCCTTCATCGCCTCTGACTGCCAAGGCATCCACCGTGTACGCTTAGTCACTTAACCATACAACCCCAAAGGGTCTTTACGTTAAACAACCAAGGTTGCTATCTCATTATTTGAATGAGCGAGATAGCTTTGATTTGCCGGACTCAATTTTGAATCGTCACTGTAAGTGACATTCCCAAGAACACTTGAATGTGTTTGTTGGTGTTTGTCTTAAAGACAAACATTGAGAACTTTACAAGTAATCTATCAATGAAGATAAATTACTTTGTCAGCTTTCCAAATTGTTAAAGAGCAATAATAGCTCGAAGCTTTCGCTTCAAAACCATCAATCTGTGTGAACACTCATCGCAATAATCATCGTATAAGGAGGTGATCCAGCGCCAGGTTCCCCTAGCGCTACCTTGTTACGACTTCACCCCAGTCATGAACCACAAAGTGGTGAGCGTCCTCCCGAAGGTTAAACTACCCACTTCTTTTGCAGCCCACTCCCATGGTGTGACGGGCGGTGTGTACAAGGCCCGGGAACGTATTCACCGTGGCATTCTGATCCACGATTACTAGCGATTCCGACTTCATGGAGTCGAGTTGCAGACTCCAATCCGGACTACGACGCACTTTTTGGGATTCGCTCACTTTCGCAAGTTGGCCGCCCTCTGTATGCGCCATTGTAGCACGTGTGTAGCCCTACTCGTAAGGGCCATGATGACTTGACGTCGTCCCCACCTTCCTCCGGTTTATCACCGGCAGTCTCCCTGGAGTTCCCACCATTACGTGCTGGCAAACAAGGATAAGGGTTGCGCTCGTTGCGGGACTTAACCCAACATTTCACAACACGAGCTGACGACAGCCATGCAGCACCTGTCTCAGAGCTCCCGAAGGCACTCCAGCGTCTCCGCCAGATTCTCTGGATGTCAAGAGTAGGTAAGGTTCTTCGCGTTGCATCGAATTAAACCACATGCTCCACCGCTTGTGCGGGCCCCCGTCAATTCATTTGAGTTTTAATCTTGCGACCGTACTCCCCAGGCGGTCTACTTAACGCGTTAGCTCCGAAAGCCACGGCTCAAGGCCACAACCTCCAAGTAGACATCGTTTACGGCGTGGACTACCAGGGTATCTAATCCTGTTTGCTCCCCACGCTTTCGCATCTGAGTGTCAGTATCTGTCCAGGGGGCCGCCTTCGCCACCGGTATTCCTTCAGATCTCTACGCATTTCACCGCTACACCTGAAATTCTACCCCCCTCTACAGTACTCTAGTTTGCCAGTTTCAAATGCAATTCCCAGGTTGAGCCCGGGGCTTTCACATCTGACTTAACAAACCACCTGCATGCGCTTTACGCCCAGTAATTCCGATTAACGCTCGCACCCTCCGTATTACCGCGGCTGCTGGCACGGAGTTAGCCGGTGCTTCTTCTGTAGGTAACGTCAAATGATAGCGCTATTAACACTACCACCTTCCTCCCTACTGAAAGTGCTTTACAACCCGAAGGCCTTCTTCACACACGCGGCATGGCTGCATCAGGCTTGCGCCCATTGTGCAATATTCCCCACTGCTGCCTCCCGTAGGAGTCTGGACCGTGTCTCAGTTCCAGTGTGGCTGATCATCCTCTCAGACCAGCTAGGGATCGTCGCCTTGGTGAGCCCTTACCTCACCAACTAGCTAATCCCACCTGGGCATATCCTGACGCGAGAGGCCCGAAGGTCCCCCTCTTTGGCCCGTAGGCATCATGCGGTATTAGCCATCGTTTCCAATGGTTATCCCCCACATCAGGGCAATTTCCCAGGCATTACTCACCCGTCCGCCGCTCGCCACCCGAGAAACAAGTTTCTCTGTGCTGCCGCTCGACTTGCATGTGTTAGGCCTGCCGCCAGCGTTCAATCTGAGCCATGATCAAACTCTTCAATTAAAAGTTTTTTGAAGCTTGCGCTTCGGCTCAATGAATACTGAATAAATTGACTGTGCCGAATCTTGCGATTCGTTTTGGTCACTCAGTTCATTGATAAATCTTTTGCGATTATCATCAACGAGTGCCCACACAGATTGATAGGTTTATATTGTTAAAGAGCTTTCTTCCTGCTTCAGTGACTGAGTCACCGTGGAAGAGGCGGCCATTTTAGCGAGTTAAGTTTCTGTGTCAACCACTTTTTTCAAAACTTTTTTCAGGTTTGTCACCTGGCTAAAACGCCTTGCTGATTTGTCTTGGTTCCTTATGGAGCCTTGCCGTGTCAGCGAGGTGGCATTATAGAGATTACGATCACATTGGCAAGCCATTTTTTCACTTTATTTTGCTTTTTTTGCCATTCGAGCAAAATAACAACAAAAAGCCTCAAAACTGCACTTTATTTCTACAGCTGAGCAAACTTCTCAGCAAAAATCGCCACTTTTTGCCAGTTGGTATACTCAACTTCTTTGCTCGTGTCAGTTTCTCCTCCAGTTAACGTCATAATGAGTTTAATCATGTTGCGGTCAAACCAGTTGTAACGAGGATAGTAAAGCGCCCCAGCAAAAACACCAATTAACGTCGGCTGCCATGCTGACTTGCTGAGAAAGGTTTTGATGTACACACTCCCTTCTGGTGTGTCTTTCCCTTGATCTTCTTTTCTCGCCGTTAAGTTGACGCAGAAGAAAGCGGCTTTGTACTGTTGTAGTGACTCAACATGGCGTTCGATGAACTGATAGAGCTTCTTATTCAGATGGCCATAGCGAATCGACGCACCGATCAGCACTTTGTCATACTCTGCAAAGCGTATTTCATCCGCGTCATGTAAATTGACCACGTCGCACTGATAACCTTGCAACTGCTTCTCTATATAAAGAAGGATTTTTTGAGTTTGCCCTTCACGGGAAGAGTAAAGAAATAGCGCTTTTTTCATCATTTCCCCTAACTACGCCAAAAAGTCGGTGTTAACAGTATTAATAGCGTGAAGATTTCTAATCGACCAAACAGCATCGACACTACCAGTACCCATTTGGCTCTATCATTAACATCAGCAAAGTGCACTGAGACTTCCCCGAGCCCCGGGCCAAGGTTGTTGAGCGTGGCGGCTACCGCAGAAAATGCACTGAGTTCGTCCATCCCCGTAGCGATGAGCGCCAGCATACAAACGACAAAGACCAGTGCATAGGCGGAGAAAAATCCCCACACCGCATCAACCACACGTTGTGGTAGCGCATTGCCACCCACTTTGATGGTGTACACCGCACGAGGGTGAACGAGACGCTTCAACTCACGCGCACCTTGTAGGGTTAACAGCAAAATGCGGATCACTTTCATTCCGCCGCCAGTTGACCCCGCACAGCCGCCAATAAATGAAGAGAACAGTAATAGGACAGGCAGAAACAGCGGCCATTCAGAAAATCCGGTGGTGGTAAATCCTGCCGTGGTGGATATCGATACGGTCTGAAACAGCGCTTGGTCAAACGCATCATAAAATGAACGGTAAGAGTGGTGGCTAAGCAGCAATAAAAAGCACACCACAAACAGCAGCACCTGAATAAAGATGAAGGCGCGGAACTCAGGATCTTTCCAGTAGTATCTCGGATGTACCCCGCCTGAGGCGAATGCCGCAAAGTGCAGCGAGAAATTACAAGCCGAGATCAGCAGAAAAACCACGGTAATCAGGTTTATCGCATAACTGTCAAAATATCCCATACTCGCGTCATGGGTTGAGAATCCACCGATAGCGATAGTTGAAAAACTATGGCAGATAGCATCAAACACCGTCATGCCCGCTAACCAAAAGGCGCCAGCGCATGCAATGGTGAGGCTAAGGTAAATGTACCATAGCGCTTTGGCCGTTTCGGCAATGCGGGGAGTCATTTTGCTGTCTTTTACCGGACCGGGAATTTCGGCCCGATAAAGCTGCATACCGCCGATGCCGAGTACAGGAAGAATAGCAACCGCTAATACGATGATCCCCATACCACCAAACCATTGTAGAAACTGCCGATAGAACAAGATCGCTTTGGGTAATTCATCAAGCCCGACAATCACCGTTGCTCCTGTGGTCGTCAACGCTGAAAAGGATTCAAAAAACGCATCGGTCACTGACACGTTTGGGTTGTCAGCAATCAAAAACGGCAATGAGCCGGCGCTACCCAAAACCGTCCAGAAGAGGACCACAATAAGGAAACCGTCTCGCGCTTTGAGCTCATGTTTATGCTTGCGGTTGGGAAACCAGCACAGCGCGCCGCAAAATAGCAGCACAAAGAACGTCGTAACAAAAGGGACACCTGCACCATCTCGATACAGCAACGCGACCAGCGCTGGCGCTAACATGGTGACACTAAACAGGGCGAGCAGCAGCCCGACGATACGGATAATGGAACGAAATTGCATGGACGATTGAACTTTAAAGTCGACGACTTCCTGATTGTTATGTTTACTTCCCGTTTAACGGCGTGACCACGGCTCTCGCGCCGCTTTTATTAATGACCATTTGAGTAAAGTCACGCACGTGTCTCACTTCAAGCTCAACGACAAGCACGACCTGTTCGCTGTACTGCGCTTGCACTTCCACTGCCGCAAACTGCTGCAGGAGAGATTGTGCGATTGGCATGAAGGCGTAGTCTAACTCTAGTCTGAGTTTTGTGGTTATTTTTTTCTCAATAGTTTGAAGCTGCTTGAGTGCTTGTTGCACGCCACCTCCATACGCTTTGACTAACCCTCCGGTTCCAAGACGAATCCCGCCATAGTAGCGTGTCACCACAGCGCAGATCTCTCCCACGCCAGAGCCTGATAGCTGAGCCAATATCGGTTTTCCTGCCGTTCCCGAAGGCTCACCATCATCACTAAATCCCCACAACATCGAGTCTTCCGCCCGACCTGCGGCAAACGCCCAGCAATTGTGACGAGCATCGGCATGTTGCTGCTTGATCTGCTCGACGAACGCCTTGGCGGCTTCAACATTCGGCGCATGCGTCAAATAGGTAATAAAGAGGCTCTTTTTGATTTCTTCTTCAAAACGCACTGGTGCAGCAGGGATCAAATAGGGTTGCTCGTTCATGGTCGTCAATGCTGATGATAAAGAGGCGGAGTGTAGCATGTGCGCATTTTGCTCGCCGCATAAGATCTGCTCCACCGCACAATGTTAAACACTTGTTTAAAAAATGTATTGAAATTAGCCAATCTGCGATCCAAACTAGTTTCACTGGTCTAACCAGAATAACTATAGCAATGCTTTCCACTATGCCCAGAGGCCGAGAGTTGACGTTGTGCTCAGCGCCTTCCCTCTGGCAATACAGACAATCCAAGATTGTATGTCATGGAGATAGACAATGATTTACCAAGCCGAAACCCTACAGGTAAAGGAATTACACGACGGTATTGCCGAGCTGACTTTCTGCTCGCCAAATTCCGTTAACAAGCTCGACCTCGCCACGCTCGAATCCCTTGATAAAGCGCTGGATGCACTCAGCACCCATGCTGGCCTAAAAGGCCTCATGCTCACCTCTGATAAAGAGGCATTTATCGTCGGTGCTGACATTACCGAATTTTTAGGCCTGTTTGCCAAACCAGAAGAAGAGTTGGATCAGTGGCTGAAATTTGCCAACAGCATCTTTAATAAACTGGAAGATTTGCCTGTACCGACCATTTCCGTTCTCACTGGCCACACGCTTGGCGGTGGTTGCGAGTGTGTACTTGCCACGGATCTACGTATTGGCGATGCCACTACCAGCATCGGTTTACCTGAAACCAAACTCGGCATCATGCCCGGCTTTGGTGGCTGTGTACGTCTGCCTCGCGTGATCGGCGCCGACAGCGCAATGGAAATCATCACACAAGGCAAAGCGTGCCGTGCTGAAGAAGCGCTGAAGATTGGCCTGCTTGATGCGGTGGTGGATAGCGCATCGCTGCGTGAATCGGCGCTCCACACTTTGACGCAAGCAATCAACGAACAGCTGGATTGGAAAACTCGCCGCACACAGAAAACCTCGCCACTGACACTGAGTAAGCTGGAAGCGATGATGAGCTTCACTATGGCGAAAGGTTTGGTTGCTCAAGTCGCAGGGCCTCATTACCCAGCGCCAATGACTGCGGTACAAACTATTGAGCAAGGCGCACGCTTCGCCCGCGACCAAGCACTGGATGTTGAACGCCAACACTTCGTCAAATTGGCAAAATCGGAAGAAGCCAAAGCGTTAGTTGGTTTGTTCCTTAGCGATCAATACATCAAGGGCATCGCGAAAAAAGCCGCCAAGTCCGCCAGCAAAGAGACTGGCCGTGCTGCGGTACTCGGCGCAGGTATCATGGGTGGCGGTATCGCCTATCAATCCGCGCTCAAGGGCGTGCCTGTATTAATGAAAGACATCGCTCAAGGTTCGCTAGACCTCGGCATGACTGAAGCTTCCAAACTGCTCAACAAACAACTTGAGCGTGGCAAGATCGACGGTTTCAAAATGGCCGGCATCTTGGCATCGATTACCCCTAGCCTGCATTATGCGGGTATCGAGAATGCCGATGTGATCGTCGAAGCTGTGGTGGAAAACCCGAAAGTCAAAGCGGCGGTATTAAGCGAAGTGGAACAGCAGGTCAGCGCCGAGACGGTGATCACCTCAAACACTTCGACCATTCCAATCAATCTGCTGGCCAAATCGCTCAAGCGCCCAGAAAACTTCTGTGGTATGCACTTCTTTAACCCAGTGCACCGCATGCCGTTGGTGGAAATTATCCGTGGCGAACACACATCGGACGAAACCATCAACCGCGTAGTCGCTTATGCAGCGAAGATGGGCAAATCACCGATCGTCGTCAACGACTGTCCTGGATTCTTTGTTAACCGCGTACTGTTCCCTTACTTTGGCGGTTTCAGCATGCTGCTGCGCGATGGGGCTGATTTCACCCAAGTGGACAAGGTGATGGAGCGTAAATTTGGCTGGCCAATGGGCCCGGCTTACTTACTAGACGTGGTCGGTATCGATACCGCACATCACGCTCAAGCTGTGATGGCACAAGGTTTCCCTGAGCGTATGGGTAAAGAAGGCCGTGACGCGATTGATGCGCTGTTTGAAGCCAATAAATACGGCCAAAAGAATGGCAGCGGTTTCTACAGTTACAGCATCGACAAAAAAGGCAAGCCAAAGAAAGCCTTCAGCGACGCGATCTTACCTGTGCTGGCTGAGGTATGTGCAGAGCCACAAGCCTTTGACGAGCAAACCATTATTCAACGTATGATGATTCCGATGATCAACGAAGTGGTGCTGTGTCTGCAAGAAGGCATCATCGCGACACCACAAGAAGCGGACATGGCGCTGGTGTATGGCCTCGGTTTCCCTCCATTCCGCGGCGGCGTTTTCCGTTACTTAGATAGCGTGGGTATTGCCAACTTTGTCGACATGGCAAAACAGTACTCAGATCTGGGCGCAATGTACCACGTGCCTCAACTGCTAATCGATATGGCGAGCAAAGGTGACACTTTCTACGGCTCGCAACAGCAAGGTTCTATCTAAGGAGTGACCCCCATGAAAAACGTCGTAATTGTTGATTGTCTTCGTACCCCAATGGGTCGCTCGAAAGGTGGTGCTTTTCGTCATACGCGCGCAGAAGATCTCTCTGCTCATTTGATGAAAGGTATCCTAGCGCGCAACCCACAAGTTGACCCGAAAGAGATTGAAGATATTTACTGGGGCTGTGTGCAACAAACCCTAGAACAAGGTTTTAACGTCGCACGTAACGCCGCGCTATTAGCAGGTTTGCCGATTGAAATTGGCGCAGTCACGGTGAACCGCCTGTGTGGCTCTTCGATGCAAGCGCTGCACGATGGTGCACGTGCCATCATGACGGGAGATGCCGAGATCTGCCTGATTGGCGGTGTGGAACATATGGGCCATGTGCCCATGACACATGGTGTCGACTTCCACCCAGGCATGTCAAAAAACGTGGCGAAAGCCGCTGGCATGATGGGTTTAACCGCTGAGATGCTGGGTAAGCTGCATGGCATTAGCCGCGAACAGCAAGACGAGTTTGCCGCGCGCTCTCACGCCCGTGCCCAAGCCGCAACGTTAGAAGGTCGTTTTAAAAACGAAATCCTGCCAACCGAAGGTCACGCGGCGGACGGCACGCTGTTCACTTTGGATTATGACGAAGTGATTCGTCCAGAGACTACCGTCGAGGGGCTATCACAACTTCGTCCGGTGTTTGATCCTGCCAACGGCACTGTGACTGCGGGAACCTCTTCTGCGCTCTCTGATGGCGCTTCAGCGATGCTGATCATGAGCGAAGAAAAAGCCAACCAGCTTGGCCTCAAGATCCGTGCGCGCATCAAAGGCATGGCCATTGCGGGTTGCGATCCATCCATCATGGGTTATGGCCCGGTGCCAGCGACCCAAAAAGCACTAAAACGTGCTGGCTTGTCGATTGAAGATATGGATGTGATTGAGCTCAACGAAGCGTTCGCTGCTCAGTCACTGCCTTGCGCCAAAGATCTCGGTCTGCTTGACGTGATGGATGAAAAAGTCAACCTCAACGGCGGTGCGATTGCACTTGGTCACCCGCTGGGTTGTTCTGGCGCGCGTATCTCGACCACGCTGATTAACCTGATGGAAGACAAAGGGGCGAAATATGGTTTAGCGACCATGTGTATCGGCCTTGGCCAAGGGATTGCGACGGTCTTTGAGCGTCCGTAGACTCGTCTATTAGTAAAACAAAGAGCGGCTTCGGTCGCTCTTAATCTATGCGCTGAACGCATTGTTATAATGCTAAAGTTTCATTTTAGTCATAGCCCAGTTCATTCTACACTTTACCTTGTTTTCAATTGCTGCAATGGGTGGAGAAACCTATGTTTAACGCTTTAGTCCTCAATCAAGAAGAGCAACGCACGCTGGCTACGATTGAACAAATCGATGAGTCGCAACTGCCATCAGGTGACGTACTGATTGCGGTGGATTACTCTTCGCTCAACTACAAAGACGGCCTAGCCATCACCGGCAAAGGCAAAATTATCCGCAATTTTCCGATGGTGCCGGGGATCGATCTGGCAGGCACTGTCATCGAATCACAAAACGAGCGTTACCAAGCGGGTGATAAAGTTGTCCTAACGGGTTGGGGTGTGGGCGAAAACCATTGGGGCGGGATGGCGCAACGCGCTCGTCTGCAAGCCGATTGGCTGGTGCCTTTACCACAAGGCCTCGATAGCAAAAAAGCGATGATGATTGGCACCGCCGGGTTAACGGCGATGCTGTGTGTACAGGCCCTACTCGACGGCGGCGTCAAACCTGACGCTGGCGAAGTGCTGGTTACCGGTGCCAGCGGCGGTGTCGGCTCGGTGGCCGTCACCCTGCTGACTCAACTCGGCTACCAAGTGGCCGCGGTCACTGGTCGCGTTGAGCAAAACGGCCCACTGCTGGAAAAACTTGGCGCAAACCGTATTTTCGACCGAGCTGAATTTGAACAACCTGCCCGCCCACTGGAAAAGCAAGTCTGGGCAGGTGCGATTGACACTGTCGGCAGCAAAGTGCTGGCGAAAGTGTTGGCGCAAATGGATTACAACGGCGTGGTAGCCGCGTGTGGTCTGGCTGGCGGTTTTGATCTACCCACCACAGTGATGCCATTTATCCTACGTAATGTGCGTCTGCAAGGCGTTGACTCAGTGATGTGCCCAACCGACAAACGCATCGCGGCATGGGAAAAACTGGTGGCGTTACTGCCAGAGAGTTACTTTGAGCAAGCCTGTACCGAAGTCGAGCTCGCTCAAGCCCCTAGCTACGCTGAAGCGATCACCAATGGCCAAGTCACGGGCCGCGTGGTGATCAAACTGTAACTCCACCTTCAGTCAGCCGAGAGCCAGCCAGTCTGGCTCTTTTTTGTTAGTCTAACCCCATATCTTCAATGCGCTTGGCAATCAAACGACCACACTCCTCTTTCACGATCGAGCGTAGCCACTCCTGTGCCGGAGAGTGTTCGCAGCGCGCATGCCAGATCATCGAATAATCGAACGGCGTAAATTGAAACGGCAGTGGCTTGACCACTAAGTCGTAGCGCTCTGCAACTAGATAAGCAAGATCGGCCGGTACCGTAATCACAATCGGTAAGGTGTCAACGATCGCCAAAGCGGCCTCGAGGTGATAAGCGCGCAGCACCATTTTACGCGGCGGCAGAGCTTCGAGTGCTTGTTCAATCAAGGCCTTAACACCGTCACTAATGGCAATCATGGCGTGAGGATAATAAAGATAATCCTCCAGACTCATCTCCTCATTAGCCAGTGGGTGTTGCTTGGAGAGCAAACAGAGCACGCCAACTCGGCCCAATACGTCACTGCGCAGCGGTTCAACCGGCCCCGTCGGGCGACAAATCGCCAAATCAGCTCCTTCATAAATCAACTGCTCGGCCAATCGTTCGTGCTGCAAAGGCAGAAAGTTAAACGATACATTCGGCGCTTCTTGATAAATACGCGGCAAGGCAAACGGCAAAATGGTCTGCATCGCATAATCTGTGGTGGCAATGGTAAACGTTTGGGTGCAAAGATGGGGATCAAACTCAGACGGAGAGAGCAACTGTCGTAGTGATTCCAATGGTTCACCGAGAGCGCGGTCAATTTCGAGCGCTTTCTGCGTTGGGATCAAATGCTGACCTTGACGGGTAAAAAGCGGATCATCCAGTAGCTCGCGCAGCCGACCGAGCACTCTGCTCATCGCCGACTGGCTCAGGTTAAGGCGCAAAGCGGCTTTGCTTACGCTGCTCTCTTCGATCAATACACGTAAGGCCACCAGCAAGTTTAAATCTCTTCGATAGATCTCTTCCAGTTCCACAATTAACCACGCACATAGAAAGGATTAGCCTGTGATTGTACCTTTCAGGCAAAAAAAATCCCGCCTTTCAGCGGGGAAGCCCAAGAAAAATGGGGATAGTGTCGGAATGAAGTGTCGTTAAATAGGTGAGCGTCGTTTTGCAAACAAAAGCGCTAATTCTTCTGCTCTTCAGAGGCACCTGACCATAGGTGCATCTCAAGCCAAATCCCGATGATGGTCGCGCTCATGCCCACTAAAGGCATCAATGAGGTCTCAGCTGGTGTTCTAAACACGAGAGCACAAAATGAGATAAAACACATAACCGAGTAAATAGTTAGCCTATCTAATGCTGTTAACATCGTGTTACTCCAGTTGTTACCAAATTGTTAATTCAAATTAATGCAAAACGACACGTTTGCCAAGTAATTATTGAATATTTTTTCTACGAAAGTAGAATTCGTGCGGAATTTTGGAGAACCACACTATGAGCTTTAATCCTGAACTGGCGACGAAAACCTTGGAAGCTGAAGGGCTGCGCTGTCCAGAGCCAGTAATGATGGTCAGGAAGACGATTCGTACCATGCAAGATGGTGAGGTGTTATTGGTGAAAGCCGATGACCCGTCGACCACACGAGATATCCCGAGCTTTTGCCGTTTTATGGATCACCAACTGCTTGCCGCGCAAACCGACCAACTGCCTTATCAGTATCTGATCAAAAAAGGGCTGGATTAACCCCAGCCCTCACAATGCAAACAAGTTAGCTTAGTGCATCTCGTCGTCACTGTCTGACAGCGCCATGGCGCACAGCGCGCTGAAGAATTCAAACAAAGTCCACAGCTCTCGGTTGTGGCATTGGTCCGGTTTGATCCCTAATTGAAACTTTACGCTGCGCGTTTGCTCACTCTCGAGATCCACCCGTACTAAACGACCATCATTGAGGTACGGCTGCACCAAATGTTGTGGCAGCCAGCCAAAACCGACGCCATCGAGAATGCTATTTAATGCGGTACTTGGATGCGTCACCGTCAGACGCAAGTGCGAACCACGCCAACCACTATCCACATCTTGATTGCCCGAATCACGGATCACCACATGACGAAATGCTTTGAGCTCCGCTTGAGTGATGGATGTACGCTGTGCCAGATCAAACTCACGGGCACACACGCACAGCATCGGCACCTCAAACAGCGGCTCTAACTTCATCTCTTTCGGCAAGGCGCTGGCAATCGCCAGTGAAACGCTTCCCTCACCCAGCAATTGTGAGGCGCCAGACAAGGCGGTTTCATACACCCGCAGGGAAACGTGTGGATAGATTAAGTGGAAACGGTCGATCACTTCCAAGACAAAACGCGCTGGCAAGAGCACGTCGACCGCGATACTGATCTCTTGCGCCAACTCTCCTTCAAACTTCATCGCCGATTTTTCGATTTGCAATGCGCTGTGATGTAACTCTTGCACTTTGGGCAGCAGTTGTTTGCCAAGCTCCGTCAGCACCGATTGGCGTCCTTCGATGACAAACAGCTCTTTTCCCAGCATGGCTGACAGCTTGTTGATGCTATGAGAAATGGCCGATTGGCTTTTGTGCAACTGTTCGGCAGCTTTCACCGTACTGCCATGTTCCGCCACCGCAATAAAGGTGCGCCACATTTCCAGAGAGATCTTTGCTGACACTCCCATCTCCTTTTTATTGCCCAATTCTGGCAGTGTGCTCTGTTGAGCTCATCACCACACACATTCGCCACCATCGGGCTACGAATGGAAAAAGAGTATACATAACGAAGAGTTACAAGAAAGCGATAAGGTTAAAGCATTGTAAAAATGCGGCACATCCGCACCGCTTAGAAGTGTTATTGCGCCAGTTTGGCCGCTATCGAGGCCACATGTCGTCCTTGGTAGATTGCGCAGGCTCGCTCAATCGCCGAAGGTACGCGGCTACCATCAGGCCCGGCAATACAAGCCGCGCCCAGTGGCGAGCCCCCTTTCACTTCGCTCACGTCCATGGTTTCTGGGATACCGTAAGGCAAACCGACCACCACCATGCCGTGATGGAACAAGGTGGTATGGAACGACTGGATCGTGGTTTCGTTGCCACCGCCCGTTCCTGTTGAGGTAAACACGCTTGCTACTTTGCCAATCAGCTTGCCCGTTGCCCACAACCCACCAGTTTGATCGAGGAAGTTACGCATCTGCGCCGCCATGTTGCCAAAGCGGGTTGGGGTGCCGAAAATAATCGCATCGTAGTCGGCAAGTTCCTCGACTTTAGCCAGTGGGGCAACTTGATCCAACTTTATGCCGGCTTTGCTGGCAATCTCGGCGGGCACAAGTTCTGGCACACGGCGAATATCAACTGTCACGCCCTCCACGCTGCGGGCTCCTTCCGCGATGTAGTCCGCCATGGTTTCGATGTGGCCATAGCTCGAATAATACAGAACCAATACTTTTGTCATGTTCATTTCCTTGAATAGATGCTCGATTAGTTGAGAAAAAGTTGTGCTAACTCGTCATGGGTCAGCGCTTTGGAAATCACCTGTTCACCATCAATGACAATGGTTGGAATAGAGCGAATATGATATTGACGTGCCAGCGCTAAATCTTGCTCTACCGCTTCACGGGTTTCTGTTGCATGAAACTGCAAGCGGAACTGAGCCTCATCCAAACCAATATTGACCGCCGCGGTGACGAGGGTTTCCAGCTCGCCAATATTGTCATTGACCAGCAGATGTAAGCGCTGGATCTCATCAAAAAAGTCCCAGTGGGCCTCGTTGCCAGCCAAGCGCTCTGCCGCTTTGGCGCCAAGGGCTGCGATATAACCGCTTGGGTAGTTGAATGGTTGCGCTCGCATCCCTTCAATATTGAACCGCGTCTTGTCATCGGCCGCCTGCTGGCAAGCCACCCAATGGTTGAGAATCTCGCTTTTGGCCTGTGCGAGTGAGCCAAAGCGTTCAATCATCTCTTCATCACTGCGCTGCAAGACAAAACAGCGCTGCACAACCTCAATCTGTCGCTCTTTCGCCAACTGGCGCAAGCGTGGGCTAAGTACATAACACCAGCCACAAACGGCGTCATGGAAGAATTCAATTTGGCGAATAGTTTGCTTGTTCATACTCATTTCCTCTGTCGAATGTGACTTCATCCTAGTGTGATTTGGCCAGCGCGACGAATGAACAAAGTCACTAATACCTACCTATTTTTTGCCAAGATAACCACGCCTTCACGCCCTATGATGGCTGCATCACCAACGACTTATAAAACAGCAAGGAGAGACAGTGATGGAGATAACCACCATGAAAGCGATCCGTATTCATCAATACGGCGGCCAGCAGACTCTGCGTGAAGAGCAGGTTGCTATCCCAAAAATCAGTGAAGACGACGTACTGATCGCCGTGAAATACAGCGGCATCAATCCGGTGGACTGGAAAGTACGTGAAGGCTGGTTAGCCAGTGAAAACCTGCACCAATTGCCGCTGATCTTGGGTTGGGATCTGGCCGGCGTGGTCGAGCAAGTGGGCGAAAACGTCACTCAATTTCAAGCCAGCGATGAGGTATACGCATTTAGCGACCTGACCAAAGATGGCGCTTACGCGCAATACATCAGCGTCAACGCCGCTTTGGTGGCCCAAAAACCGCGCAGCTTAAGCTTTGCCCAAGCCGCAGCGGTACCCTTGACCGCCTTAACCGCTTGGCAAGCAATGCATCAGCTTGCCAAGATAGAAACGGGACAATCGGTGCTGATCCACGGCGCTAGTGGTGGCGTGGGCAGTTTTGCCGTACAATTCGCTATGCACTTAGGTGCAAGGGTAACGGCGGTGGCTTCCACTGGCAATCACTCTTACTTGCAATCCCTCGGTGTTGAGCATGTGGCAGACTACCGCCAGCCAAACTACTTGCAGGCGATCGGTCAGTTTGACTATGTGTTTGATGTGGTCGACAACGACACGCAAGGTATCTACGACACGGTAAAACCTTGTGGAAAATACATCTCTACTCTGAAAACTCATCAAATCCCCGCCCGCTACACCTTTGCTCATGAGCGGGTATTGGTGATGCCAAGTGGTGAGCAGTTGTCACACATCGGCGCTTTGATCGATCAAGGAGCGATTCAACTGCCCAGCATTCAACAATTGCCGCTCGACGCGGTAGCACAAGCACATGCCTTATCGGAAACCGAGCATGTTCAAGGAAAAATCGTCCTGCAGATTTAGCGTTGCAGACATCGCCATCAAGGCGCATATGCGCCTTGATGAAATGAAGGAGTCATCATGAAATATTTAATAATGCTGATCATGTGCGGCATTTTGTGGGGGTCGCAGTACGAGTTTAATCGCTTAGCACTGGAATCGATGCCAGCGATCTGGATTGCTGCGCTGCGTTCCAGCTTTGGTGCGCTGATCTTAATCGCCGCGTGCTACTGGTTGAAATTGAAACGCACCTCTGGCCACTGGCCGATGCTGTTTGTTATCGCCACACTGGAGGCGACCCTGCCATTTCTCTTGGTAGCATGGGGACAGCAGTCCACCCCCTCCAGCCATGCGGCAGTGATCACCGGCATGAACCCATTGCTGACCATTTTGCTCGCGCCCCTGTTTTTACGTCACGCTCGTCTGGAAGCCAAATCGCTGCTGTGTGGCCTATTGGGTTTTGCCAGCTTACTCTATCTCTTCTATCCGCAACTGCACACGCCAGATGGGCACAGCTTCTATGGCGCCGTGGCGATTTTTATCGCTGCCCTCAGTTTTGCCTTAAGTTTAATTTTGGTCAAAAAGCTGGATAACTTACACCCAATCGTGGTCGCACGTGATGTGATAGTGCTCTCTGCGCTGCAACTGCTGCCGATTGCACTTTTGAGTAGTGAGCTGACGTTAAGCCACATCAGTATGTCATCGGCACTGTCTAGCCTCTATCTCGGCATTTTTTGCGGTGGTGTGGTCTACATTCTGTTTATGCAGCTCATCATGAGCAAAGGCCCTGCATTTGCTTCACTGAGTAATTATCTGGTGCCGACCGTTGGTGTAATACTAGCCGTCATCGCACAAGGTGGGACGATCGATAGCCGCACTTTGCTCAGTTTGGCGGGTATTTTGAGTGCCATTCTCCTGTTCCAATTCTGGCCAAACTCAGCCCCGCCACTTAGCAGTCGTCTCGACTCGTAAGTACAATCAAGGCTGCTTCGGCAGCTTTTTACCGTCCACACCTGCCAACTCCCCTTTTCAACACAAACCACACATTCGGTCAGTTTTTCGGCACCGCATCTTTTATTCTAAAGCGAATAAAGGGAGAGCCATCATGCAAAGACACCATGGAATCGACACACTGCGTGGATTACTGCTGCTATTTATGACCATCAATCATTTTTTCTGGATCAGTGGCGGCCTGTCACCAATGCAACTTTTCACCTTACAACCCCTCGGCCAAGTCGGAGCTGCTGAAGGCTTTATCTTTCTTTCCGGGTTGATGCTGGGTCTGATCCATTGGCAACCGCGCCCGAATTGGCCAGCTAAGTTACGCCAGCGAGCTTGGCAACTTTACCGCTATCATATTGCCGCCTTAGTGTTGATCTTGCTCTGCGGTTTGCTCTGGATGACAGTGCAACCTAGCAGCAAAGCGCTCTATTACACGTTGTTTCCTTGGTTGCTCGACACTCCGCTACTATCGGGCGTATTCACGCTGCTTCTACTACACAAGCCGGCTTACTTCGACATTTTGCCGATGTACATCGTGTTCTTATTTTTCTCGCCCTTGGCGTTAACCCAACTGCATCGTGGCCACTGGCGTCGTGTACTCCTGATCAGTCTCCTACTGTGGCTAGCCAGTCCTTATCTCGATTTAGCGCAGTTGCTTAAACCGTTCAGCGCACCGGATTCACTCAGCACAGGCTATTTCAGTTGGCTTGCATGGCAAGGGCTGTTTTTTGGCGGCATGGTTCTGGGGTCGATCCACCAGCGCTATCACCTCCATTGGTTTCGCTTCCCAGTTTCTCACCGTAGCGGTGGCGAGCGCAGCCATTTTTCTCTTTCTTGCCCATCACCACTTTTTGCTCAATTGGGGGCTTCATCAGGGCAACTTGTATGCGCAGGCGGACAAACCAACCCTCGGCTGGCTAAGGGTGACCAACCTGCTGTTGTGGGTTTACCTTTTTGCTTACCTGCTCAAACGTTGGCCGACATTGACCATCAAACCGCTGGCGCTGCTGGGCCGCCATTCGCTGCAAGTGTTCACTTGGCACTATGTCGTGGTTCTGGCACTTGCACCGATTGCGATACAACTTCTTCCCCACCCAATCGCGTACCACGTCGCACTGCTGGGGGCAGCCTTAATGCTGTTTATTCCTGCGCTGTGGCGAGAAAGAAAACGACACATTCCGTTATTGACCCTCAAAAGGAGAGCTTAAGATGTTTCGACAAGGAGCCCTGTTGCTAGCGACCACGGTGTTATTTGCTTGCAATGAATCTACCCCAGTATCCAATGCAACCCACACACTGACACTGGAGGTTGCCACCAGCCAAACCAAAGGCGATGTGTATGTCGAGCTTTACCAAGGAGAAACCTCGATAGAAACGCGCTGGCTCAATCCAGATGCACTCAGACAGCCGGTGGTTTTTTCTGATATAAAACAAGGTGAGTACGCCATCGTAGTGTATCAAGACCTGGATGGGAATCACGAGCTGACCATGTCTGGCCCAATTCCGCAAGAGCCAATCGGGTATTCCAATAATCCAAGATTGATGGGGCCGCCCAGCTTTGCGTTAGTTAGCTTTGCCGTTACAAAAGACAGCACACAAAAAATCACCTTGCTCGATTACCGCTCTTAACGTTTACGCACCGGGATCAGCATTTCTAAGTACCAGTGCTGATCCTCAAGTGGCTTTGCACAGGTGATCCATTCAAAACCGGGGACAAGGTAATAAGGAGTTTCATCAAGATGGGAATAGTAGAGCGTATCCAACGCTTCGCCGATCTCTTCTATCTTGCCTTGCAAACTACATTTGAGGTAACTCGCGGGCAAAATAGACGCGGCTTTACCCGTTTGTAGCTGACATAAACTGAGATGATAGTCGTGTTGCGGCAGATGGTGCTTTTCATTTTGGCAACCGATCAAAATCGCGAAGTGCTCGCCATCAAGTTGGCTTAAAAATGAAGAAAAATAGCGTAAAGCATACTCGAGGCGTTGCGACTTTAGCGCAAACTGCTCAGGAATGCACTTTGAGGTCAAGCGCGCCTGACGTGCAGCCATCGTCCGCAAGACAGTTTCAAATCCAATCAAAGCACTGGGCAAACGCTCCTGCTGACTGGGTGCCATTTCAATACGACAGACGATGCTGCCATCCACTTGGGGCTGCCAAATGTAAGGTAAACGCCGCAACCATAACTGCTGATTGGGCGCAAACACCAAGTTTAAATAGACGAAAAAGTGCGGGATCGCGGCCAAATTGGGTATAGAGAAACACCACACATTTCGCTCCGACAATCGAATCTGTGTGAGGGGCGACGGCTCAGGCAATGCTTCACCATCACACACAGCCAGCATTTGGAACAGACCCGAGATATACGAGCAGCTATTGCGATATTCGAGAGTAAAGTAGCGCCTCGGTTGTTCATGCCACCCGAGTGTGGCTTGGTTAAAATGCAGCCAAAGCGCTTGCAGCACCTCATCAAAGGCTTCAACGCCAAAGGAGATGGAAGGAAACTCTTGCGCCACGCCATGTAACTCACACGCAGGAAATACCTCTTGATAGGGCGGATTTGCTTGGATATAGGCGAAATAGCTGAGGTATTCGACGCTGAGCGGCCAATAAGCGAGATAAG